>NZ_WUMG01000070.1:0-19848 GCF_009827015.1 Delftia sp. CH05
GCCTTGGGCACGGCCCTCCACCGGCGCATGAATCTATTCATATATTCATTCATTGATTTGCATAAATCATTGATTTTCAATAAATTACCCCTTATTTTTATTCATTCATCAATTGATTCCCATGGCCTTGGAAGACCTCTCCACCCAGGTACTGGCGGCACTGCGCCGCCAGGGCGGTGCGCTGGCGGCGCGCGAGCTGCAGCAGATGCTGGGCGTGAGCCAGCCCACCGTGTCGCGCGCGCTGGCGCCGCTGATCCGGTCGGGCCAGGTGCGCAAGGTGGGTGCGGCGCGCACGCAGCGCTATGTGCTGCCGCGCCAGGTGACGGGCGTGGGCGCCGAGGTGGCCATCATGCGCGTGGATACCGAAGGCCACGCATCGCCCTTCGGCCGCATGATCGCGCTGCACGGCGGCGGCTTCTGGGTGGACGAGGCCGATGGCCTCAGCGAGCAGCACGACGGCCTGCCCTGGTTCCTGGACGACATGCGGCCCCAGGGCTTCATCGGCCGCACCTTTGCGCACAGCCATCCCGAACTGCAGTTGGGCGGCGACCCGCGCCAATGGGGCGAGGACGACGTGCTGCGCGCCCTGGCCCGATTCGGCGAGGACCTGCCGGGCAACCTCATCGTGGGCGAAGCCGCGTTCGAGCGCTTCCACACCCTGCCCTCCCGCGCGCTGCGCGCCGAGTCGCCGGCCGAGTATCCGCGCCTGGCCATGCAGGCCATGCAGGGCACGCATCCGGGCTCGTCGGCGGGCGGCGAGCAGCCCAAGTTCTGCTGCACCACGGCCGGGCGCAGCGTCATCGTCAAGTTCTCCCCGGCAGGCGACGCGCCGGCCGAGCAGCGCATACGCGACCTGCTGGTCTGCGAGCATCTGGCGCTGCAGACCCTGGCCGAAGACGGCCTGCCCGCCGCGCGCACGCGGCTGTTCATTGATGGCGGCCGGGCCTTTCTCGAATCGGAGCGCTTCGATCGCAGCCAGCCCGAGCCGGGCTGCGCACCGCCGCCGGACCGCAACCCCGGACGCATAGGCATGGTCTCCCTGCAGGTGCTCAATGCCCAGTACGTGGGCGAGGTGGACAACTGGGCCGCCACGGCCAGCCGCCTGGCGGCGCGTGGCCTCATCACCGAGACCGATGCGCGCAGCCTGCGCCTGCTCGAGGCCTACGGCCAACTCATCGCCAACACCGACCGGCACTACGGCAACATCTCCTTCGTGCTGCCGCAGCCGCAGGGCGACTGGGCGCTGTCGCCCACCTACGACATGCTGCCCATGCTCTACATGCCCATCAATGGCGAGATCGTGGAGCGCGACTTCAGCGCCCAGCCCCCGCGACCCACGGCCGCCACGCTGGCCGAATGGCCGCGCGCCCAGGCACTGGCGCGGCGCTTCTGGCGGGCCGTGGCGCAGGATGCGCGCATCTCCGGGGAATTCCGCAGTATTGCCGAAAGCAATCTTGATGCCATTGCCGCTTGATTTTCAAGCACCTCCAATAAAATCAATGACACCACCTGTTGATAACCAATAGAAATCCTCTTGAAAAATCTGTGCATATTGGTTGGAAAAACCTCTGCACAAACTGTTATCCATCTGCGGAGAACCGGCCATCCACAGCCTCGGCCCGCCACCGCCTGCACAATCGAAGCTTTCCTCATCCGACCAGACACGGGCCCCCGATGACCAGCATTGCACCCTCCTCCGCCGCAGACCCCCGCATTGCCGACGTGCTCGGCTACTGGCTGGGCTCCACCCGCCCCGACAATGCGAGCGCCCTGGCCTGCAAGAACCTGTGGTTCATCAAGTCCGATGCCACCGACAACCAGATCCGCGAGCGCTTCGGTGCCCTGGTCGAAGACGCGCTGGCCGGCCGACTCGACGCCTGGGCCGGCACGGCGCTGGGCAGGCTGGCGCTGATCGTGCTGCTGGACCAGTTCACGCGCAACCTGTTCCGGGGCACGGCGCGCAGCTTTGCGGGCGATCCGAAGGCGCTGCAGCTGGCGATGGACGGCATCGCCCAGGGCCATGACCGGCATGCCGACCTGCCCGCCGTGGCCCGCATCTTCTGCTACCTGCCGCTGGAGCATGCCGAGGACCTGGCCCTGCAGGACCGCAGCGTGGCCGCCTTCCAGGCACTGGCCGACCAGGCCGGTGACACTGGCGGCGAGGGCGTGCGCGAGTTCCTGGCCGGCACGCTGGACTACGCCCACAGGCACCGCGACGTCATCGTGCGCTACGGCCGCTTTCCGCACCGCAATGCCATCCTGGGCCGCACCAGCACGCCCGAGGAACTGCAGTACCTGTCCCAGCCCGGCGCAGGGTTCTGAGAGCGCAGCGGATCTCCTTCACCCACAAAAAAAGGGAACGTGCCAACGTTCCCTTTTTTGCTTTCGGCGCGCTGCCGGCATTCAGGCCGGCTGCGCCTGCGGCTGGCGCTCGCCGCCCTTGCGCTCGCCATCGCGCATGCGCAGCGCCCAGCGCTCGATGGTGTAGAAGGACAGCGCCGACAGCACCACCGAGATCGCCAGGCCCAGCACCACGACCACGGGCCACGAGAAGTCGGCGCGCAGATAGCGCACCACCGGGTAGTGCCAGAGATAGACGCCATAGGACAGGCGTCCCAGCTTCACCAGCATGGGCGACGACAGCATGTCGTAGACCAGGCCCGAGCCCTGGCTCACCGCCACCAGCAGCACAACGGCCGCGCACTCCACCACGGTGATGCCCCAGACCATGGCGTCCTGGTTGTCCCATTGCAGCGCCATCAACAGCGGCACGGCCAGCGGCACCCACATGGCGTGGTGCATGCGCGCCTTCAGCGCAGCGATGAAGTCCGGGCGCTCGATCATCAGCGCCGCCAGCAGCGCACCGGCGAACAGGCCCGAGGCGCGGGTGTCGAAGCGGAAGAAGATCTCATAGAAGTGCTGACCCTGGTCCACCCAATACACGCGCCACAGCCAGCTCAGCGCCCACAGCAGGGCAATCGGGCGCCACAGGCGGCCCGGCTTGGAAAAGCGCAGCAGCAGCACCAGCAGCGGCGGCCAGATCAGGTAGAAGTGCTCCTCCACCGACAGCGACCACATGTGCAGCAGCGTGTCCGGGCTGTCGAAGAAGGCGATGCCGTAGTCGGCCAGATAGAGGATGGAGACCAGCGCATCGGAGTAGATGTCGTTCAGGTCCGGCCACAGCATGGGCGCGAAGATGCAGTACGCGGCCAGAAACAGGGCCAGCGCCGGCATCAGGCGGAAGAAGCGGCGGCGGTAAAAGCGCCAGAAGCCGATGCGGCCCTCGGAATCGTTCTCCATCAGCAGCAGCGAAGTGATCAGATAGCCGCTGAGCACGAAAAACAGGTCGACCCCGAAGAACGCGCCATCAAACAGAGGCGCATGGGAGTGCGACAAGATCACCAACAGGATCGCCACGCCCCGCAGCCCGTCAAGGGCGGGGTTGTAGCGCAGTTTGAAATCCTTGACCACCAAAACCGGACACCTTTCCAACGCCGGAGCAATGGGCCCCGAGCCATGAACAAACCCCAAGAAAATGGAGCACGCGGCCATGGCGCAGCCGGCCCCGAAGGGTGCAACGCATGGTCCAGCGCGATAAGAGAGACGGCACGTCCCAAGGTTCCCGGCGGATGCGGTGAACAGCAATCCGCGTGCCGCGGTGCGGCGCGCCCTGAGGATGCGGGCCACCTCGACGGGCAGCCCTGCGTGCACGAACAAAGCCCCGCTTGAGCGGGGCCAGGCCGATGAATTTCAGCGAAATCCGATTCTAGCCATCACCGCCCGGGGACGAGGTTCGATGGACATTCAGCCCGGGATCCGATGCCCCCGCCCTGCCGTCCACCCGCCTTTCTTCGCACGCCGCGAGTATGGGAGGCGCCCTGCAGCCAGAACGTAACAGGAGGTTTGTGCTGGCGCCGCTGCACCCTGGCCCATTCCACCCCGTGAAGCCGCCGGCGCACACCGGGCCGGTGCGATGGATGTGCCGTCAACAATTTGGAACAAAACGACGCCAATCCCAATGAACACAAGCGTTTACCGCTATCGTTTTTTTTTCTTCAGGCGTACAGCGGGATGAGACGGCGTCCTGCAGACCCCGGTGCGCGGCACTTTCTGCCTGCACCGGCTGCTGGTTCTTGGCGCGCAGATAGTGCTCGGTGAACAGCGCCAGGTAGCTCTCCAGCGCGCGGCCCGCGCGCCGGTCGCCCGCATCGCCCGTCAGCTCCAGGCACAGGGCGGCCACCTCGCTGGTGCAGAAGTGGTCTTCGCGCTGGGAGCGGCGCAGGCGGTACTGCGAGACCTGATCCGGGTGCAGGCTCAGCACCGGAAAGCGGTCCAGGTAAGGGCTCTTGCGGAACATCTTGCGCGCCTCGGGCCAGGTCGCATCCAGCAGGATGAACAGCGGGCGCCGCTCCTGGCCCGGCATGACCGCGGCCTGGGGCACCGGCAGCGTGTGCACCACGCGATGCGGCGGCTTTACGAACTCACCGGGAAACACCACATAGGGCTGCCACTGCGGATCGGCCAGCAGCGCCAGCAGGCCCGCATCGGCCTCGGTGCGCGCCCAGCCGAAGGCGTGCGTCTGCTCCACCACATCGGCGATCAGCCAGCCCGTGTTGCTGGGCTTGAGCGGCTCTGCATCGTGCATCAGCAGGCAAAAGCCTGCCCGCGTCGGCAGCATGGGCCGCAGCGCGCAGATGCAGTGCGAAGGCCGCAGCCGGCAACCCTCGCAGCGCTCGCCGCGCGGCCCGCCGCGCGACAGAAACGGCCGCGTGCTGCGCGCCAGCCGCTGCGTGCGCAGGCGCGACACCGCATGCGGTGCCACGCCCGAATCCACGCCACGCAAATAGGACAGGGGCACCGGAGACGCCGGAGCCTGGTCAGGCAGCTCCATGCTCATCCCACGCTTTCCAGCTCGAACAGCGGCAGCTCGGCGCGGCGGCTCAGCCACACGCCGCCGCCCAGTTCCTTGAAATGCTCGGCCAGCCCGCGCCGGTACAGATCGGCCCGGTGGCGGAACAGGCGCGGATCGGTCAGATCCTCATCGATCACGCCGCGTTCGTAATCCTCGCGCGCCACCGCCTCCACATACAGGCCGCCTCGGCTCAACCGCCCCAGATTGGCCAGCGCGCGCTTGAGATCCGGCGGACTCAGATAGGGCAGCACGCCCTGGCAGATCACCAGATCGAAGGGCTCTGCAGGATCATGCGCCGCATAGTCCACCACCGAGCCGCGCTCCCAGCCGAAGCGCCCGCACAGGTACTCGCTGAACTCCACGCCGTGGTAGCTGGCACCGGGGAAGTGGCGCTGCACCGCCTCGCGCCACAGACCGATGCCGCAGCCCACATCCAGCACGCGGCGCACCGGCACCCGCACATAGTTCAGATAGGAACACACGAAAGCGCCCAGCCGGTTCACATGCTCGGTGTCGACCACGCTGGTCTTCTTGTCGAAGTAGTAGCGCTGGTAGTACGCCTCGTCGAACCACTGGTCACTTGCTGATTGCACGCATTCTCCTTGGGGGTGAGCGCCCGGTGGGCGCGTTCGGGCGGGAGTATGGCGCAGAGGGCAGTGGGTATGGGAACGCGTGTTTTTTGCCCCTGCCGGGTGATGCTTTTTTCCGAGGCCGGGCCTGTCCGGTTGTCGACCAATTTCTTGATCGCCCGCATAAGCCAAGACAGTTGCTACTCCGCAAGACAGACTGATTTGCATATCAGATCACAACAACAGCCGCCCAAACATCTAAAAAACTGCGAGATATGACAAAAAGATCAGGATTGCATAATTTTACAAATTCAACCCAACCACTCAATACCCATCATGGCTAACATATCAACGGCAATTACGATATCCAGCAAAATACCAAATTAACACCCATGGGCCATCGGCAGGCCTACATCATTGGTACTAAAATGCTAATAATTGATAGAAATGGAATAGCAATCCACTCCCTTATAAAGCGAGCCATCGCACCCACCATTGAACGTGGTGAAATGAAGGAAATTCATGGCATCATTGTTCATCAAACTGGAGGATCGACAGCACAGTCTTCAATTGATAGTTACAAAAACCCATCAGCAAATGGAGCACATTTCCTGATAGAGAAAGATGGAACAATATATCAAACCGCTTCCCTTTACAAACAAACATGGCACATTGGCAAAATAAAAGCGCGTTGTTTACTGGAAAAGCGATGCACGCCAGTTGAATTAAAATCGTTACAACGCTTCAATCCAACCCAAGAGAACAAGCGCGAGATGCTGAAAAAGGTTCCAGCACGATTTCCGGCCAACCAAGACAGCATTGGCATTGAATTGGTAGGTGAAGCACTTCCTCGTGGCGGGAACATACCAGACGAAAAGAAAACTTATCAGGCCGTTACAAGCGAGCAGAACAATGCACTACAGTGGCTTATCGCGGAATTAACGCTGACACTAAGAATATCTATGAGCGAAGTTTTCAGGCACCCAGAAGTCTCTAGAAAAAATCCTACGGAAGCGATTTCAGCAAAATGGTGAGATCACTATTAACTTTACCCCTGCTAGTTGTTATGGCTAGCACCGCCTCCGCCGCCAATCAATGCACAAAAGGCTCAGAGTTCGAGCCGCCACTGTGCCCACTGATACTTCCCAAGATCAGCCAGATCACCATCCAGGAAAACGCGGCCAAATCGCCCGTCGAAAAAGACCCAGCGGTGAGTTGCGCCAACTTTGTCCTGACCATCTCCCAGGTGCGCCGTTATTTTCAACAGGCAAAAACCACCAACGAAAACGACGCACACTACACGCTAGACTGGTCGCCCTGCTATGCAAGCGGCGAAATCGCATTCAGCGATGGCAGCCGTGGAAGTTGGAGCATCAACCAGTTCCGGGGCGGTGCGCTGTTCCTGGAGGGCAGGGACAAGACGGTATTGCACTGCCCAAAATGCAAGTTCAAGCCATTTCAATGGTGATTGTTCTGGCGCGGCACCACGTTGGCCAATCGCAATAAAAACAGCCGAGTGCAGCTATGGCACATCGGCTATTTGCATTTTGGCGTTTCGACGTCAGGGCTCCAGCCCCGAAAAAACACCGTCCGGCACGGTCAGAAACTTAGGCCTTCGGCGGCCGATGCAACAGGCACAGCTTGTTGCCATCCAGATCCCGCACATAGGCCAAGTACAGCCGGCCACCGGGCGAAGCCTCGCGCCAGCCGGGCGGATCCTCGCAGGTCACGCCCCCGGCTGCCACGGCGGCGGCATGGGCCGCGTCGGCCTGCTCGGGCGACTGCGTCGCAAAGCCGATGGTCGCGCCATTGCCGTGGCAGGCGGCCTCGCCGTTGATCGGTGTGGAAATGGCAAACGTGCCGCCCGCGCTGCGGTAGAAATAGCGGTTCTTGTTGGCCATGCCCGGCGCAATGCCGAGCGCGCCCAGGAATGCGTCGTAGAACTGCTTGGATTTTTCGAGGTCGTTGACCCCGACCATGACGTGGCTGAACATGCCTGTGTCTCCTTGGTTGATGCGAACCGGGATGTTAGCTGCGGCAAGCCGTCCTGCTGTCACCCATGCGCGCCAGCGACCATACTGTCGCCCCCGCCAGAGCCGGCGGACATTGGACCCCGCGATACCGAAACCATGCGCCTTCTTCACACTTCCGACTGGCATCTGGGCCAGCACTTCATGGGCAAGAGCCGCCAGGCAGAGCATGCCGCGCTCATCGACTGGCTGCTGGAGCAGGTCGATGCCCAGGCGGTGGATGCCGTGCTCATCGCGGGCGATATCTTCGACACCGGCGCGCCGCCCAGCTATGCGCGCGAGCTGTACAGCCAGCTCGTGGTGCGCCTGCACGCGGCGGGCGTGGCCCTGCTGCTGCTGGGCGGCAACCATGACTCCGTGGCCACGCTGGCCGAAAGCCGCGAGCTGCTGGCCTGCCTGGACACCACCGTGGTGGCCGCCGTGGGCGAGGCGGCCAGCCACGTGGTGGAGTTGCCGCTGCGGCGCCGGCCGGGCCAGCCTGCCATGCCTGGCTGCATCGTCTGCGCCCTGCCCTTCATGCGCCCGCGCGACGTGATGCTGAGCCAGGCGGGCCAAAGCGCCGAGCAAAAACAGCAGGCGCTGCAGGCCGCCATCGAGGCCTGCTACCGCAACGTGCACGACGCCGCCATCGCTCGCCGTGATGCGCTGGCCGCCACACGCGGCGAGCGCCTGCCCATCGTCGCCACGGGCCACCTCACCACCGTGGGCGCCAGCAGCAGCGAGTCCGTGCGCGAAATCTATGTGGGCTCGCTGGACGCCTTCCCCACCTCGGCCTTTCCGCCCGCCGACTACGTGGCCCTGGGCCACATCCACCAGCCGCAGAAAGTGGGCGGCCTGGAGCACATCCGCTACAGCGGCTCGCCCATTGCGCTGAGCTTTGACGAGGCCCGCCAGTCCAAGCAGATGCTGCTGGTGGACCTGGGCCCCGAAGGGCTGCAGGCCGTCACGCCGCTGCCCGTTCCCTGCTTTCAGCCCATGGCCTCGGTGGCAGGCAGCCTGACCGCCTTGCCGGATCTGATGCGCGCCGCCGCCCAGGCCGGCAGCCCTGCACGGCCCGTGTGGTTGGAGGTGGTGGTGGAGCAGGACGACTACCTGCCCCAGCTCACCGACCGCGTGCAGGCCTTGGCCGACGAGCTGCCCGTGGAACTGCTGCGCGTGCGGCGCCAGCGCGGCCGGGCGGTGGCCGGCATGGCCGCCGCCGCTGGCGAGTCGCTGCACGAGATCAGCCCCGCCGACGTCTTCGAGCGCCGCCTGGCGCTGGAAACACTGGAGCCTGGCTTGGCCCAGGCCCTCACCCGGCGCTACCAGGAGGTGGTGGCCGGGCTTGATGCGCCCCACCCAGGCGCCGGCGAACACGGCGAGGAGGCCCGCGCATGAAGATCCTTACGCTGCGGCTCAAGAACCTCAACTCGCTCAAGGGCGAATGGCGCATCGACTTCACGCAGGCACCGTTCGCGGGCAACGGCCTGTTCGCCATCACCGGGGCCACGGGCGCGGGCAAGTCCACCCTGCTCGATGCCATCTGCCTGGCGCTGTACCACGAGACACCGCGCCTGAAGACCATCTCGGCATCCGCCAACGACCTCATGACGCGCCACACGGCCGACTGTCTGGCCGAGGTCGAATTCGAGGTCAAGGGACAGGTCTACCGCGCCTTCTGGAGCCAGCGCCGCGCACGCGACAGGGTGGATGGCGCGCTGCAGGCGCCCAAGGTGGAACTGGCCCGGGGCGACGGCAGCATCCTCAGCAGCCAGACGCGCGACAAGCTGGAGCAGACCGCCGCCATCACGGGGCTGGACTTCGATCGCTTCACCAAGTCCATGCTGCTGGCCCAGGGCGGCTTTGCGGCTTTTCTGCAAGCCAATGCCAATGAGCGCGCCGGCCTGCTGGAAGAGCTGACAGGCACCGAGATCTACGGCCTCATCTCGCAGAAAGTCTTCGAACGCGCCCGCGATGCGCGCCAGCGCCTGGACCAGCTCAAGGCCCAGGCCGATGGCGTGGAGTTGCTGACGCCCGGGGCGCGCGATGCCCTGCAGGCCCAGGCCGACAGCCTGGTGACGGAGCAGGCCACGCTGCAGGCCGACTACCTGCGCGCCCAGGCCCAGCACCAATGGCAGCAGCAACTGGCCCAGGCCACCCAGACACTGCAGTCCGCCCGCACCGGCTGCGCAGACGCCGCCCAGGCACTGGAGCAGGCCACGCCCGAACTGGAAAGACTGGCCAACGACGAGCCTGCTCAAGCGCTGCAGCCGCTGCACCAGGCCTGGCAGCGCAGCACCGCCGCCTGCGATGACAGCCGCCAGCAACTGCAGCAACTGCGCGAGCACGAACAGCAGACCCAGGCCCGCCTGCTGCTGCAGCACCGCCATGCCCAGGCCCTGTCCGCCCGCCTGGCCCAGGCTGCGCAAGACACCCTGGCCCGCCAGCAGGCCGAGCACCAAACGCTGGAACAGTTCTGCACCCACCATGCAGCCCATGCCCTGCTGGGCGAGCGCCTGGGCAGCTGGCGCCAGCAGTTCAAGCTGCGCGCCAGCCAGCAACAGCAGGCGGCCCACCAGCAGCAGGCCCTGCGCAAGCTGGATGCCGAACAGGCCCGCATGGCGCAAAGCGTCGAAGCCGGCGCGGCCCAGGTCCAAGCCGCCACCGATGCCCAGGCCCGCGCCAGCGCCGCACTCCAGCACGCGCAGGACGAACAGGCGCAGCGCCTTCAAGGCAGCGGCGGCATGGCCGAGCTGCGCGCGCGCGAGCAGGCAGAGCAGGACCGCCTGCACCTGTGGCGCCAGGCAGAAACCCAGGCCGCGCAGCGCCGCGAACTTGCGCGCCAGCAACAGACACTGGCCCGGGAATTGCGCGAAGGAACAGCACTGGCGCAGCAGCAGACGGACACCTGGCAAGCCCTGCGCGCGCGCTACATAGACGTGCGAGAACAGGTCCGCGACAAGCAAAAACTGCTGGCCCAGGAGCAGCGCATCCAAAGCCTGTCCGAGCACCGCCACGCCCTGCAGCCCGGCCAGCCCTGCCCGCTGTGCGGCGCGCAAGAGCACCCGGCCGTGGCCGCCTACGAAGCGCTGGACGCCTCGGCCACCGAAGCCGCGCTGCGCCGCAAGCAGGAGGAACTCGACGCCCTGCAAACCCAGGGCGAAACCGCCCGCGCCACGCTGGCCGCCACCACGGCCGCGCAGGCGGCGCGCCAGCGCCAGGCCGACGAACTGGAACAGGACATCGCACGCTGGCACGACACATGGAACGACACATGGCAGGGCCTCACGCAACCCCTGCAACTCGCGCCAGACAGTTGGCAACAGGCCGACACCCTCGCCGCATCGGCCCAGGCCTGCGCCCGGCAGCTGGACACGCTCAAGCGCGCCGTGCAGGCCGCCGAGCAAGGCGAGCAGGCCGTGCAACAGGCCAAGGACGCCGCCCAGCACAGCCGCCAGACACTGCAGACCGCGCAAGGCCAGCTTGCGCTGCAGCAGCAGGCCCTGGCCGACCACAGCGCACGCCGCGAAGAACTGCAGCAATCCATCGCCGGCCTGCAGGCCGAAGCCCAGGCGCTGAACGCGCAGTTGCAGGCTTCGCTCGGCGAGGCCGGCCACACCCTGCCCGACGACGCCCAGCCCTGGCTTGAAGCGCGCGAAGCCGAATGGCAGCACTGGCAGCAGGCCCGGCACGACCTGCAGCAACTGGCCCAATCGATGGCCTTGCAGCGCAAGGAATGCGAGGCGGCCGAGGCCGATGCGCAGCGCTGGAAAAAGCAGTCGGAAACACAGTGGGAGGCACAGTGCGAGGTGCAGAGAACGGCGCAGCACCATCCCGTCGATACGGCTGTGGCAGAGCCGCCTTCCCTGCCCTTGCCGCCCCTGGAACAGCTGCCGCAGGCCCTGGCCGAATGCGCCAGCGACATCGCCGCTCTCACGCGGCAGCAGGATGCCCTGCAAGGCCAGCAGCAACAGGCCCAGGCCACGCTGGCCCGCCAGCGCGAGGAAGCGGCCCAGGCCGAATCCGCATGGCAGGCCGCCCTGAGCACCAGCCCCTTTGCCGACGAACCCGCCTACCTGCAGGCCCTGCTGCCAGCACCCGAACGCCAGCGCCTGGTCGCGCTGCGCCAGCAACTGCAGGCGGCACAACAGCGCGCTGCCACCCTGCTCGAAGCCGCACAGCGCGAGCACGCGCAACTGCAGGCCCAGGCCCTGACCGAGGCGGCGCCCGAAGAAATCCAGGCCCGCCTGCAAACGCTGGAGGAACGCCGCAACGCACTCAGCGAACAACTGGGCGGCGCCCGCACCCAGCTGGCCGACGACCAGCGCCGCCGCCAGGGCCAGCAGGCCCTGTTCGAGCGCATTGCGGCCCAGGCCAGCGACAGCGAGCTGTGGCAGCACCTGGACGGCCTCATCGGCTCGGCCAAGGGGGACAAATACCGGCGCTTTGCCCAAGGCCTCACGCTGGACCACCTGCTGCACCTGGCCAACCTCCACCTGTCGCGCCTGCACGGCCGCTACCTGCTGCGCCGCAAGCCCGAGGGCGAGCTGGAACTGGACATCGTCGACAGCTGGCAGGGCGACACCCCGCGCGACACGCGCACGCTATCGGGCGGCGAGGCCTTCCTCGTCAGCCTGGCCCTGGCCCTGGCGCTGTCCGACCTGGTCAGCCACAAGACCTCCATCGACTCCCTGTTCCTCGACGAAGGCTTCGGCACGCTCGATGCCGACACGCTGGAGATCGCACTCACCGCGCTGGACCGGCTCAACGACAGCGGCAAGATGATCGGCATCATCAGCCACGTGGAGGCGCTCAAGGAACGCATCGCCGTGCAGGTGCGGGTGGAGAAAGGCGGTGGCGTGGGGCATTCGAGGCTGGTGGTTTCTTCGTGATCCGAAGCGTTTCAAAATCTCTTAGGCTGTTGTTTTTAAAAGAATTTCGGTATAAAAGAGAAATTCTCAAAAAAATACCGAAATGCAAGACCTCCAGCCATCAGCGGCCCGCCAGTACATAGACGCCGTATCCACCTTCGAAGCCCTGGAAGAAGCCCGGGATGAAGGGGCTCAAGTACGCGGTGGCATGTATTGGCATGCGGGTCCGGCGTCGTCTCCTCAATCCAGCTACCTGATCCGCACCACGCCTGCGGGCGCCGAAACCAGCCTCGGTCTTCGCACGCCGGAAACCGAAGCCATCTATGAACGCTTCATGCAGCGCAAACAGAAAAGCGCCGAGCGTTTGGCCGGGCTCAAGGCCGCATTGGCCCAGCACCAGCGACTGAATCGTGCGCTGCGCGTAGGCAGGGTGGACCCGCTGGTGGTGGAGCTGCTCAACCGTCTGTCGATCACCGGGCTGAGTCCGCACTTTCGCGTGGTAGGAACGCATGCGCTTTACGCGTACGAGGCAGCAGCCGGCTTGCGGCTACAGGCAGATGCCCTGGCCACGCGCGACATGGACCTGTTGTGGGATACCCGCAAGCGGCTGCAATTTGCCACGCAACTCGCCCGCGTAGACAGCTCCATGCTCGGCGTACTGAAGAAGGTGGACAGCACGTTCCGCCTGCGCAAAAGCCAGCTCTACACGGCCGTCAACAAAGACGGTTTTGAAGTGGACATCATCCGTCGCGAACGTGTGGCAGACGATCCCCACCCCATCAAACTCAGCGACGCCGAGGAAGACTTCTGGGTGGCCCAGGCCAGGCGTGCCAACGTGCTGCTGGATGCGCCACCGTTTTCAGCCGTCATCGTCGCCAGCAATGGAGCCATGGCGCGCATGCATACCGTCCACCCGGCAACCTTCGTCGCGTTCAAGCGATGGATGGCCGGCCTGCGCGAGCGAGAGGCCATCAAGCGCAGGCGGGATGTACTGCAAGCGGACGTGGTGCAAGCGCTGGTGGACGGGTACTTGCCTCTATGAGTGCTTTCGGATACGTCTGAGACCTGTGCAATTTGTGAGCAGGCAGGCCTGGGTTCAACGCACATATGGGAAGTCATTGCGTGCCACTGCTTTGCTCTGCTCTGCAGCTCAATACAGAACTGTCACCAAACTGCCGCCCAACGCCTGCACCATCCTGCGGGCACGGCCTGCCTGGCCGCCGTTCACTCCTTTTCAAGGACCGCTCCATGCAAGTGCGCTTTCCCAATCCCTTCGGCCTGGCCCTGCCCGACGCCCAGGCGGTGCGCGAATACCAGGCCGAGCAAGGCTTCTCCGACGCCTACGCGCAGTTCCTGATCACGCAGAACGGCCTGGACTTCGACCGGCTCGAAGCGGCGCCCGACCGCGAGGACTACCTGCAGGCCGACGACGAGACCGGCGACAACCACGCCTGGCTGCGCACCCTGCACCACTTCCGCGCAGGCTCGGAGCACTGCGACGTGGAGGACCACCAGCGCGAGAACCTGTTTGCCGCGCACTTCATGGTCATTGGCCATGACCCCGGCGGCAACCCCTTCGTGGAAGTGCTGCACGGCGCCTTCAAGGGCCGCATCGGCAGCCTGGACCATGAGCTGTTTGCGGGCTGCGAGGACCTGGAGCAGTTCCTCGAAGAAATGGAACTGAGCGGCTTTGCCGCCGCCAGCGTGGACGAGCAGACCGACATGCTTTGCGACGAAGACCAGGGCCTGATCTGGTTCCACGCCAGCAGCATGGACAGCTTCGTGCAGCAATGCGTGTTCTGCGACGAGGACGGCTCGGGCTTCGTGGTGGACGAGCCGGGGTTGGAAGAGGATTGAGCCACGGGGCGGGCCTTGCCCGCAACCTGGCAGACAGCCAGAAGGCGTTGAAGCAGGCCGAGGCACAAACGGCCAGCGCGCTGGAGCAGTGCGATATGGATATCAGTGGAACTTCACCGGCTGCACGCCCCGGTGCTTGGGCCTGACCACCACGGTGCCCGCAATCTTGTCGTGCCAGCCTTGCTTGCGCGGGTCAAAGGCCACCCAGATCAGCCCCAGGCACAGCGGGATGATGGACACGAAATAGGCCAGGTAGCGAATGACGGCCTGCCGTGTGCTCATGTCCGCGCCGGTCTGCGCGTCCACGATCCTGGCGGAGATGATCATCTTGCCCGGCGTGGCCTGTTTCTTGATCCAGAAGATGACGACGGCAATGGCAGGCAGCACCCAGGAGATGACGAAATCGGCCGGGCCGTGTAACAGTTTTTCGGACTCCAGGTATTCCCATCCGTAGATGGAGATCAGGGCCGGCAGCATGAGCACGAGCAGGATCACGGTGTCGATCAGCGCGGCGCCGGTGCGGGCCCAGAAGCCCACGTATTCGAGATCGTCATCCTGCATGGTGCGCCCTGGTTGGCATATGGGGCTGCCAGTGTGCCACCTCGGTGCCCCGCCAGAAATGCCGCGCAAGGCCAGGGCCTGCGCGGCAGCGTTGCGGCGGCCTGTCGGTCGAACTATCGATCGAATACCGCCTGCAGGTCCTTCTGCCCCGTCACGCCGGACTGCAGCGCCAGCATCAGCAGGATCCGCGCCTTGGGCGCGCGCAGGTCGTCGGCCATGACGGCGCCGGCCTCGAACGAGGTCTTGCCGCCGCCCTCGAAGCCGTAGCTGGGCATGACGCGGCCGTTGTGCACGCGCGTGCTGACGACCACGGGCACGTTCTTGCCGATGGCGTACTTGGCGGCATCGAGCATGGCGACGTTCATGTTGCCCATGCCCAGGGCGTCGATGACGATGCCCTTGACGCCACGGTCCACCGCCTGGCGCACGGCCTGGCCGTTGGCACCGCCGTACATGGGGAAGATTTCCACCTCGGGCATGGTCTGCGCCTGGATGGGCAGGTGCTGGCGGCGCGCGGGGGCGGAGGCGAAGTTCACGCGGTCCGGGTAGACCTCGCCCAGAAAGCCGAATTCACCCGAGCGGAAGGTCTCCACGTTGGCCGTGTGTGTCTTGGTGACGTAGCGCGCGGCATTGATCTGGTTGTTCATGGCCAGCATGGCGCCCTTGTCGCGCGCCTTGGGGTCCACGGCGATGCGCACGGCGTTGAGCAGGTTGCGCGGGCCGTCGAAGTCGGACACCGAGGCATTGCGCTGCGCGCCGATGAGCACGACGGGCTTGGACGACTGCACGGTCAGGTCCAGCCAGAAGGCGGTCTCCTCCAGCGTGTCCGTGCCGTGCGAGACGATGGCGCCGGCCACCTCAGGGCGGGCCAGGGCGGCCTGTACGGCCTGGGTGAGCTGCACCCAGCGGGCCGGGTCCATGTAGTCGGAGGGCACGTTGGACAGGTTGTTGACCTGGATACGCGCGTACTTGCCCACGTCGGGCACGGTGGCCAGCAGGTCATCGCCCGAGATCGCGGGCACGGGCGCGTTCTTGACCGGGTCGATCTTCATGGCAATGGTGCCGCCCGTGGCAATGAACTGGACCACGGGCTTGTCCTGGGCGGCGGCGCTGGTAGCAATCATGGGCAGGGTGCAGGCAGTGAGCAGGGCGAGGGCGGTGCGGCGGAAGGCTTTCACGGGTGTTGTCTCCTTGTTGTGATGTCAAGGAGCATGCTAACCATGGCGTGCGGCCGGCCCGCGCTGCCGGCCCTGCGTGAAACCCCGATGGACAGGCGCGATCAGCGCGCATCAACGCATCAAAGCGCCAGCGCGGCCTCGATGTCCGTGGACAGCTTGGCCGGCGCATCCTGCGGCGCATAGCGGCGGATGACCTGGCCGTCGCGGCCGACGAGGAATTTGGTGAAGTTCCACTTGATGGCCTTGGTGCCCAGCACGCCCGGCGCCTCGGCCGTGAGCCAGCGGTACAGCGGGTGGGCATTGGCGCCGTTGACGTCGATCTTGCCCATGAGCGGGAAGCGCACGCCAAAGTTCAGGTCGCAGAAATTGGCGATTTCCGATTCGCTGCCCTTTTCCTGGGAACCGAACTGGTTGCACGGAAAGCCCAGCACCACCAGGCCGCGCTCGCCGTACTGCTCATGCAGCGCCTGCAGTCCCGCGTACTGCGGAGTGAAGCCGCAGGCGCTGGCGGTGTTGACGATGAGCAGCACCTTGCCACGGTAGTCCGACAGGGGGACGGCCTGGCCCGTGATGGAGGTGGCCTCGAAGTCGTAGGCCGAGCGGGGCGCGGCGGCGGTGTCATTCATGCGGGTGCTCCTGGAGTGGAGCATCCATGGTAGCGCCGGGACACCCGGGGGCGCGCTGGCCGGGCATGGGGATGCGGACTTGTCTCACAGACAGCAGGCGGCCAAAAACTTACCTTGGAAGGCAACAGGCGGGCACAGCGGCCCGCCTGGTCCCGTTTCGCTGGCAGGTGTTTACAAGCCGCATAGGCGCATGCCTGCCGTAGTTTCCGTCCCACGATGAAGAGACCACCTGTATGAACGCCAACAGCACCCCCACGAAGCAAGCCAAATCCAACCCCGGCAACGGCCACCTGGCGCTGGACCCCAAGGCCCTGGAGGCTGCCAAGCGCAGCCTGGACGATGGCGCCGTGACCCCGCATTTCGGGCCCTGGCGCGAGGACATCATCAAGCTGCTCAATGACTCGCTGGCCACCGAGCTGGTGTGCGTGATGCGCTACAAGCGCCATCACTTCACCGCCGTGGGTCTGGCCTCGCCGGCCATCGCCGACGAGTTCCTGGTCCATGCCAACGAGGAAATGGCCCACGCCGACAAGCTGGCCCAGCGCATCGTGCAGTTGGGCGGCGAGCCCGACTTCAACCCCCAGACGCTGACCCAGCGCAGCCATGCCGACTACAACGGCGAGACGGACCTGAAGGCCATGATCCGCACCAACCTGATCGCCGAGCGCGTGGCCATCGAGGCCTACAGCCAGATGATCGACCTGATCGGCGACAAGGACCCGACCACGCGCCGGCTGATCGAATCCATCCTGGAGCAGGAACAGGAGCATGCGGACGAGCTGTCCGACTGGCTGGAGAAATAAGCACTTCCCGCCAGTACACGCCAGCCCGACAATACCGGGGCTTGGCCCATAGGCAAGGCACCCCGCGCGAGCGGGGTGCCGTTTTTTTGGGCATTCTCTAGCCTTCGCGGAATGGTCCCGCCCTATCGGCCCTGATGTCCTGTCATCAGGGCCGTCTTGCAATATGCGCTTTTCTTTCAATGACTTGAAGCTGCCCGACGCTGTGCTCGCAGCCTGGCAAAGGCTGCTGGCCAGCCGCATCGGCCAGCGCGTGGCGGCCCTGCCCTGGTGGCACCGCTGGCCCACCCGGCGCGAATGGCTGCTGTTCGCCGCTGCGCTGCCGCTGCTGTTCGCGCTGTATGTGCTGGCCCTGATCCCGTTCACGCCCGGCATCCGCGACATACGCAAGGCCAAGCTGGAGCAGCCAGCCCAGATCATGAGCGCGGATGGCAAGCAGCTCGCGCAGTTCAAGCGCAGCAACCGGCAGTGGGTGAAGCTCGACGAGATGTCGCCCTCGGTGATCAAGGCGCTGATCGCCACCGAGGACCACCGCTTCTACGAGCACCACGGCATGGACTGGCGCCGCACGCTGGGCTCGGTGGTGCACACGCTGCGCGGCGATCCGCAGGGCGGCTCCACCCTCACCCAGCAGCTCGCACGCAACCTGTACCCGACCGAAATCGGCCGCGCGCCCACGCTCAACCGCAAGCTCAAGGAGGCGATCACGGCCTTCAAGATCGAGGCGCTCTACACCAAGGACGAGATCCTCGAGACCTATCTGAACACCGTGCCCTTCCTCTACAACGCCTTCGGCATAGAGATGGCGGCGCGCACCTATTTCGACAAGCCGGCCGCGCGGCTGACGGTGCTGGAAAGCGCCACGCTGGTGGGCATGCTCAAGGGCACGAGCTACTACAACCCCGTGCTCAACCCCGACCGCGCGCTGTACCGCCGCAACACGGTGCTGTCGCAAATGGTCAAGCGCGGCGTGCTGCAGGAGGCCGAGTTCGCCCAGCTCAAGAAGCGTCCCATGCGCATCAACTTCGAGCGCCAGGAAGAGCCCCTGGGCATGGCGCCGCACTTCGCGCAGCATCTGCGCAAGTGGCTGATCGACTGGGCCGACCGCAACGACTACAACATCTACACCGATGGCCTGGTGGTGCACACCACCATCGACTCGCGCCTGCAGAACTGGGCCAACCAGGCCGTGGCGCGCCAGACGCGCACGCTGCAGGGCGTGGCCAATGGCGCCTGGAGCCAGCGCGACGGCTGGAACGCCTCCAACCCGCTGGTGCAGCAACTCGTGCGAGAGACCCCCGCCTGGCGTGCCGCGCGCAAACGCGCGGACAGCCAAGGCAAGGACAAGGCAACGGACAAGGACAGCGAGGAAGATACCCTCAAGGCCCTGCTGGCCGACAAGGCCTTCATGAAGCAGCTGCGCGAGGACAAGACCCGCGTGCAGGCAGGCTTCGTGGCGCTGAACCCGGCCACCTCCGAAGTGCTGGCATGGGTAGGCAGCCGCGACTTCACGCAGGACGCCTACGACCACGTGCAGCAGGCACGGCGCCAGCCCGGCTCCACCTTCAAGCCCTTTGTCTATGGCGCCGCGCTGCAGCAGGGCGCCACCCCCGACGACAAGCGCGTGGACAGCCCCGTGGAAATCCAGCTGGCCGGCAGCGAAGTCTGGCGCCCCACCGACGCCACGCCCCCCACGGGCCGCGAGATGACGCTGCGCGACGCCCTGGCCTACTCCAAGAACACCATCACCGCCGAAGTCATGCAGTCCGTGGGCCCCGCCCGCGTGGCACGCCTGGCGCGCGCCCTGGGCGTGCGCCAGAGCCCGCTGGACGAGGTTCCCGCCCTGGCCCTGGGCAGCAGCCCGGTGTCACTGCTGGAAATGGTCAACGCCTATGCCAGCCTGGCCCACGGTGGCCGCTGGCTGCCACCCATGATGGTCACGCGCATCGAGGACGCCGACGGCAAGGTCATCGCCGAATTCAGCCCGCCCAAGCCCGAGCGCGCGCTGGACGAAGACCACGCCTACGCCCTGGTGGACATGCTGCGCGCCGTGGTGGACAAAGGCACGGCCGTGGCCGTGCGCCAGCGCTACGGCATCCACGCCGACGTGGCCGGCAAGACCGGCACCACCCAGGGCAATGCCGACGGCTGGTTCATCCTCATGCACCCGGAAATCGTCACCGGCGCCTGGGCCGGCTTCAACGACCCGCGCATCACCCTGCGCAGCGACCGCTGGGGCCAGGGCTCGCGCAGCGCCCTGCCCATGGTGGGAGACTTCATGTCCCGCGCCCTGCGCAGCCCCGTCATCGACGCCAAGGCCCGCTTCGAGCCGCCCGAACAAAGCCACTGGTGGTCCGACATGGTCGGCCGCCTGCGCGAACGCATGCAGGACTGGTGGCCTGACCAGCCGCCGCCCGCCCAGCCCGGCCAACCCACCACCCCGGAGCTGGCGCCGACCCCTGAAC
>NZ_WUMG01000071.1:0-19469 GCF_009827015.1 Delftia sp. CH05
GGGCTGGGCGGGGTGATGTGGGGCATGTACCAGCAGAGCGTGGTGCCGCAGATGGGGGCGCAGGTCAATGTGCTGATCTTCATCGTGATCATCATCGGCGGGCTGGGCAGCACGGGCGGGGCGCTGATCGGCGCGCTGCTGGTGGGGCTGATGGCCAACTACACGGGGTTCCTGGTGCCCAAGGTGGCGCTGTTCTCCAACATCGCGCTGATGGTGGCCATCCTGCTGTGGCGGCCTCAGGGCGTCTATCCCGTGGCGAACCGCTGAAGGAGTGATCGACATGCTCAACCGATTGCTTTCCGGCGACCTGCCGCGCAGCCGCGTGCTGGCGGTGCTGCTGCTGTTGATTTTTGTGGGGCTGGCGGCGGCGCCGTTCGTGTTCCCGGGCGTGAAGGCGCTGAACGTGGCGGCCAAGGTGCTGATCTTCGTGGTGCTGGTGGCCAGCTTCGATCTGCTGCTGGGCTACACCGGCATCGTGAGCTTTGCGCACACCATGTTCTTCGGCATTGGCGCCTATGGCGTGGCGATTGCATCGTCGCGCATGGGCGCGGGCTGGGGTGCGCTGGCGCTGGGCCTGGGCGCGGCGCTGCTGGTGTCGCTGCTGCTGTCGCTGGCCATCGGCCTGTTCTCGCTGCGCGTGCGGGCCATCTTCTTTGCCATGATCACGCTGGCCGTGGCGGCGGCGTTCCAGACGCTGGCCTCCCAACTGTCGGAATGGACGGGCGGGGAGGACGGGCTGAGCTTCAAGCTGCCCGAGTGGCTGTCGCCCAGCTTCGAGCCGTTCGAGAACGAGGTGCTGGGCGTGCTGATCGACGGGCGCATCATCACCTACTACCTGCTGTTCGTGCTGGCCGTGGCGCTGGTGCTGGCGCTGCTGCGCATCGTCAATTCCCCGTTCGGCCGCGTGCTGCAGGCCATCCGCGAGAACGAGTTCCGTGCCGAGGCCATCGGCTACCGGGTGGTGGTGTACCGCACCCTGTCCAGCGTGCTGTCGGCCCTGTTCGCCTGTGTGGCCGGTGCCATGCTGGCGCTGTGGCTGCGCTATAACGGGCCAGATACCTCGCTGTCGTTCGAGATCATGATGGACTGCCTGCTGATCGTGGTGATCGGCGGCATGGGCACCATCTATGGCGCGGCGATCGGTTCGGTGCTGTTCCTCATCGCCCAGAGCTATCTGCAGGACCTGCTGCGCGTGGCCAGCGAGGCCGCGCACAGCCTGCCCTGGCTGGCCGCGCTGCTGTCGCCCGACCGCTGGCTGCTGTGGCTGGGCGTGCTGTTCGTGTTGTCGGTCTACTATTTCCCCACGGGCGTCGTGGGGCGTCTGCGTTCTTCCCGCGCCGGAGCCTGACCAGGGCCCCTGGCGCATTCGTGCATCAGAGAACTACCACAAGGAGATGGGCATGTTGAAGCGTGAAGAGATGGTGTCGTCGATTCCTGCAACCCCGTGGCGCTGGGCCGTCACGGCGCTGGCGGCGGCCGCGCTGGCGGCCTGCGGCAGCGGCGAGCGTGAGCCCAGCAACGACCTGCCCAAGGGCTTTACCGAGCTGGGCGCCACGGTGTATCCGGCCACGGCCACCGGCACGGGTGCCACGGCAGCCACGCAGGACTTGCTGACGGGCGGCCTGGGCAAGACGGGCCTGGGCGCCGCAGCTGCGCCCCTGTACGCGGACCCGGCCAATCCCACGGCGGCGGAGCTGCGGCGCAATGCGCTGTACTCCAACTACCGGGGCATCCTGGACCCCACGGCGGGCGGCGGCTACGGCACGCTGTACGGCCCCAACATCACGGCAGACGGGCAGGTGACTGCGGGCGAAGGGCTGATCCCCGGGCGCGAGTACCTGGCCGTGCTGGACGACGGCACGGGCCGCAAGCAGACCATGGTGGCCGTGCAGGTGCCGGACAGCTTTGACCGCAACCGGCCCTGCATCGTGCTGGGCCCGTCCTCGGGCTCGCGCGGCGTGTATGGCGCCATCGGCACGGCGGGCGAGTGGGGCCTGAAAAAGGGCTGCGCCGTGGCGCTGACCGACGCGGGCAAGGGCGTGGGCCTGCACAACCTGAGCGACGACACCGTCAACAAGCTGGACGGCACCCGCGCCACGCGCACGGATGCCGGCAGCCTGTCCTTCTTTGCCGCACGGCTGACCGATGCGGCGCGCGCCGCCTACAACGCGGCGTTTCCCAACCGCATTGCCATCAAGCACGCGCATTCCCAGCAGAACCCTGAAAAGGACTGGGGCAACGACACGCTGGCCGCGGCCCGCTATGCGCTGTACGTGCTCAATGCCCGCTATGGCACCACGCAGGACCCCGTGCCCTTCGGCAAGGACAACACGCTGGTGCTGGCGGGCTCGGCCTCCAACGGCGGCGCGGCCGTGCTGCGTGCGGCCGAGCTGGATACGGACGGCCTGATCGACGGCGTGGTGGCCTCCGAACCCGTGACCGAGATGCCCACGCGCCAGGGCTACACCATTGCCGTGGGCAATGCGACCATGCCCAACCCGGGCCGCACGCTGGCCGAGTACACCACCTACGGCAACATCTACCAGCCCTGCGCGGCGCTGGCGCCCGATGCGGCGCTGACCGAGACCTCGATCTTCAACTACATAGGCCTCACCGCCATGACGGCGCGTGCCGAGGCACGCTGCACCAGCCTGGCCGCCAAGGGCCTGGTCATCGGCGCCACCACGGCCGACCGCGCCGCCAATGCGCTGAGCAAGCTGCGCCTGTACGGCTGGACGCGCGACCACGACCGCATGCACAACGCCCACTACGCGCTGGGCAACGGCCCCATCTTGTCGGCCATGTACACCATGGCCTATGGCCGGTTTGGCGTGGATGCCAACCTGTGCCGCACCAGCTTTGCGGCCGCCAATGCCACGGGCGACGTGGTGCCCGCCACGGGGGCTGCGCTGGCCCAGAGCTTTGCCACGGCCAATGGCACGGCCAACGGCACGCCCGCCACGGTGGTCTACAACGACTCGGTGGGCGGGGCCAAGGCCTGGCAGTTTGCCGTGTCGCCCTCCACGCGCGTGGCCGACTTCGGGCTGGACAACGCGCTGTGCCAGCACGCGCTGGTGACGGGCTTCGATCCGGTGACCGGCTTCAACCTGTCCGAGAGCAGCGTGCCCACGCGTGCCCAGAGCGACGCCGTGCGCGCCGGCATCAACGAGGTGCTGCATACCGGCAGGCTGCGCGGCAAGCCCACCATCATCGTGGCGGGCCGCAGCGATGCGCTGGTGCCGGTCAACCACAATGCGCGCGCCTACACGGTGCTCAACCGTGGCCTGGATGGCTCCAGCACGCGGCTGCGCTATATCGAGGTGGTGAATGCCCAGCATTTCGATGCCTTCCTGCCGTTCTCGGGCTTCGACACGCGCTTCGTGCCGCTGCACCCGTACTTCAACCAGGCCATGGATGCCGTGTGGGCCAACCTGCGCAGCAGCACCGCGCTGCCCGCCAGCCAGGTGGTACGCACCACACCGCGCGGCGGCCAGCCGGGCGCGGCGCCTGCCATCACGGCGGCCCAGGTGCCGCCCTTCGTGACGCGGCCCGCAACGGCCAACACCATCGAGGTCAGCGACGGGCTGATCCGCATCCCTGAGTGAGCCAGGCCCCGGGGCGGCCGGCTGCCACGGCGGCCGGCCGCTCCTGCACAGAGATTTCTTCCATGGCTTCCACAGCATCACCCTCGTCCGCATCCCCTTGTGTTGCCGTGCCGGATTCCCGCTACGCGCACTGCTCGGGCTATGAGATCCACTACATGGACTGGCAGCCTGCGCCCGGCGCGGAGCCTGCAGGTACGGTCATCGCCTGGCACGGGCTGGCACGCACGGGGCGCGACATGGATGCGCTGGCGCAGTTCCTGGCGGGGCAGGGCTGGCGCGTGGTCTGCCCCGACACGCTGGGCCGGGGCCTGAGCCAGTGGAGCCGCGCGCCGCGCGAGGAATACCGGCTGGGCTTCTACGCCCGCATTGCGCGCGGGCTGTTCGATGCGCTGGGGCTGGAGCGCGCGCATTGGGTGGGCACGTCCATGGGCGGGGCCATCGGCACGGTCTGCGCCTCGGGCCTGTTCGAGCCTTCGCTGCGCGCCCGCATTGCGACGCTGGTGCTCAACGACAATGCGCCGCAACTGGCCGAGTCAGCGCTGGCGCGCATCAAGGCCTATGCGGGTGAGCCGCCGGCCTTCGACACCGTGGGCGAGCTGGAGGCCTTTTTTCGCCAGGCCTACCGGCCCTATGGCTGGCTCGGCGAGGCCGAGTGGCGCAAGCTCACCGAAACCAGCGTGCGCCGCCTGCCCGATGGGCGCGTCACGCCGCACTACGACCCGGCCATGATCGAGCAGTTCACGGCCCATGACGACGACTACGGCATCTGGCCGCACTACGACGCGCTGGAGATCCCCGTGCTGCTGCTGCGGGGTGTGGACTCGGACCTGGTGCTGCCCGAGGTGGCCAGGGAAATGACCACGCGCGGCCCCGGCGCGCGCGGCCTGCTGCACTGGCAGGAGGTGCCCGGCTGCGGCCATGCGCCGGCGCTGAACGTGCCCGCGCACTGGCAATGGGTGCTGGAGCATCTGCAGCGCGGCTGAGCATCAACCCGGGCCGGGCGCGGATGTTGCTGCCGCGCTAGCATTTGCGACGGGTGCAGCCTCGCCTTCTTTTTCGGGTGCGGGCACCGTCTGGGCAAGAGAGGCCTGACATGGGTTTTCTGGTGGAGCTGATCCGTGAGTACGGCTTCGGCATCGTCTTTCTCAATGTGTTCGTCGAGCAATTGGGCGCGCCGATTCCGGCCTACCCGGTGCTGGTCGTGACCGGTGCGCTGGAAGGCGCCGACTGGGTGCGCCTGCTGTGGCTGGTGGCCGTGGCCGTGAGCGCGGCGCTGATTGCCGATCTGTTCTGGTACCAGGCCGGCAAGGCCTACGGCCACCGTGTGCTGGGACGCATCTGCCGCATCTCGCTGTCACCCGATGCCTGCATCCGCCAGACCGAGACCGTCTACGGCCGCTGGGGCGCAAGGTCGCTGCTGGTGGCCAAGTTCGTGCCGGGCTTCGCCTCCATCGCCAGCGCGCTGGCCGGCGTGATGGGCACGCCGCTGCGCAGCTTCGTGCTGTATGACGGGCTGGGTGCGCTGATCTGGGTAGGGTCGGCCGTGTACCTGGGCTCGCTGTTCAGCTCCACGGTGGAAGACCTGCTGGGCGTGCTCACCGCGCTGGGCCAGTGGGGCCTGTTGCTGCTGGCCGTGGCGCTGGGGCTGTTCATCGTGCGCAAGTGGTGGCAGCGCCATCGCATGGTGCGGTCCCTGCGCATGCCGCGCATGTCGGTGCGCGAGCTGGCGGGCCTACATGCCCAGGGCATGCAGCCCACGGTGATCGATGTGCGCGCCCTGCCGCAGTACCGCCAGGGCCATATCCCGGGTGCACAGTCCTGGGAGCTGCGCCCGCGCGATGGCGGCGAGTCGCATGCGCACCTGCTGCCCCAGCACGACCATCCCCACGGGGTGGTGGTCTATTGCGACTGTCCCAATGAAATCTCGGCCGCGCGGCTGGCGCGCCAGCTGCAGCGCGCGGGCTTCGCCAACGTGCGCCCGCTGGTGGGCGGCCTCAAGGCCTGGCAGGCGGCCGGCTTCGATGTGGAAACCGCGCCGCTGCCCGTGACGGCTGGCGCGGATGAGGGGCCGGCGCCCAGCGTCCCCTGACCTTGGTCTTGGTCTATTTGCCCGCCGGCATCGAGCAATGCCCGCCTTGCGTGGCCTTGCCCGATCCGGCCGCGATCAGCGGTGCCTCGAAGCGCAGGTCCACGGGGGGCGAGTGCAGGTGGTCCCAGGCCAGGAAGAGGACGAGCACGGCCCAGAAGACCGCGCGCAGGCTGTTCTGTTGTGTCATGGCGGGTCCTTTCAGAAGTTGAAGTGGCGGCGGATGCGCAGGCCGAAGATGGTGCCGGCAAAGGCCAGCGGCACCCAGATCCAGCCGTGGATGCTGCCCGTGGAGATGCCCGAGAGCATGGCGCCCACATTGCAGCCGAAAGCCAGGCGCGAGCTGTAGCCCAGCACCAGGCCTGCCACCAGGGCCACCATCCATTGCGTGCCCGTGAGCGGCTTGGCATTGACGGGCTTGGCGGTAGCCACCCACAGGGCGCCGCCCAGGATGCCGATGTTGGTGATGCTGGTCACATCCAGCAGCACGGTCTCGTGCAGGCGCGCGGCGTTGCCGGGCTGGCTCCAGAACCAGTTGCCGGCCAGGTCCACGGCGCCTGTGGCGTTGGCGATCTTGGCGGCCCACAGGCCGAAGCCGTAGACCACGCCCCAGGGCTGGCCCGCAATGATGAGGTTGAGCGTGGCCAGCACGGCCAGCAGCACGGCGCCCACCACCCACTTGCGCACGAACAGCGGCTTGGCGGGGCGCTTGAGTGCCACGTTGGCGCCACGCACATACCAGGCCACGCCCAGCGCGACCACGGCCAGCGCAGCCAGCGTGGCCAGCAGGGCAGGGGCCCAGCCCCAGGCCGTGACCAGGCCCACGGGCTGGGTGTTGCCCAGGTCCAGCCACCAGCCCAGGTGCAGGCTGCCCAGGAAGCTGCCGATGGCAAACACGGGCAGGATGGCCGCATTCATGGGAATGCCCATGCCGGCCTTGTACAGCGTGCCGCTGCCGCAGCCGTCCGCGATCTGCATGCACAGGCCGAAGACGAAGGCACCCACCAGCAGGCTGATGCTGGGCGGGCCCAGGGCAGCCGTGAGTTCGGGATAGTGGCCCAGCAGCGGCATGGCCAGCGCAGCGGCCAGCGCCAGCAGCAGCAACTGGCCGAAGACGCCGCTGGCGTCCTTGTCCTCGATCAGCATGCGCCAGCCGGTGGTGAAGCCGAAGCGCTTGCCGGCCAGCACCGCGCCCAGGCCCAGGCCCACGGCGAACAGCGCGGCCTGGCGCACCGAGACGCTCCACAGCAGCCAGCCAAAGAAAACGGCCAGGATGGCCGCAAGAGGAAGTCGTTTCATATCATTTTTCTCCATGCAGTCGCCCTCCCCCGCGAAGCGGGTAGAGAGGCGCCGTGCCACGGGGGGAAGGCGCGCAAGCGCCTCAGGGAGTGTTTATTTGAACTTTTTTTCCCACCACTGCTTGGCGTCGTAGGCCAGGGATTCGGCGCGGCCGGGCTGGTTGGCCATGGGCGGCGCATCGGCCTGCTGCGTCCAGTCCACCATGGAGCCCGCATACAGCTTGACGCCCGGCAGGCCTGCGACTTCGGACAGGCCGAACCAGTCGGTGGCCGCCCAGTGGCCGGTGTTGCAGAAGGCCACCATGTCCTGGCCCTGCTCGCGCTTGACCTTGGCCGCGATCTGCTTGGCCGTTGCGGTATCGACAAAGGTGGAGGTGCCGGGCACGAACCACTGGTTGAAGTCCAGCTGCTGCGCGCCGGGCAGGGTGCCCGAGAGCTTGGCGGCCGGCGCGCGCGTCTTGCCCTGGTAGAAGGCGTCGGGGCGCGAGTCCACCAGGGCGGCGTTGCTGAGCCTGACATGCTGGCCCACATCCTCGCGCGTGGCGATCAGGCTGGTGTCCAGCTGGGGCTGGTAGCTGCTGCGGGCCACTTTGACGGCCTCGTTGTCCTGCGGGAGCTTTTGCTCGTTCCAGGCCTTCATGCCGCCGTTGAGCACGGACAGCTCCTTGAGGCCCAGCAGCTTGAGCGTCCAGTACACGCGCGCTGCGGCGCCGAAGTCGGTGGCGTCCGCGCCCGTGGAGACCACGATGGCGTGGGTGGCCGGCGTCAGCCCCAGGGACTGCACGAGTTCGGTGAGCTTGGGCAGCTCCGGCAGTTCACCGGGGTTGGTGGCGGGGCCGCGCCATTTGCCGTAGGGAGCGTTGAGCGCACCGGGAATGTGGCGCTCGCCATAGGCCTTGGGATCGCGGATGTCGATGATGCGCACGGCGTCCTGGCCGGCGGCGGCCTGCACGCCGGCAGGGGTGAGCAGGGGTTCGGCGGCGTGGGCCGTGCCGAAGGCGGTGCAGGCAAGGCCCAGCGCCAGCAGCGGGGCCGCCAGGCGCAGAGCGGGGGAAAAGGTCTTGGTCATGATGGCTGGGGCCGGCCATGGAAGACCGGCGGGACAAGCAACAGAGGTGCAATTGTCCCGCTTGCAGCATCTATATACAAAGACGCTTATGCATTCTGCTCATGAGGCAGGGTTATATGGCGCGGTGCACAGGATGCAGGACGGCCTCAGCGCTGTGCGCCCACGGCCTTGGCGCGCTCCAGGCTGGCGTCCAGCTCGGCCTGCGGCGCCTTCTGCGTGGGCCAGCCCTGCAGGTGCTGCTGGGCGATGCGGCTCAGCGCCGTGATCCAGGGCGCGCTGTCGTTGAGGCAGGCGATGTACTCGAACTGCTCGCCGCCCGCATGCATGAAGGCCTCGCGCGCTTCCTGGCTGATTTCCTCCAGCGTTTCCAGGCAGTCGCTGGTGAAGCCGGGGCAGACCACGTCCACGCGCTTGGTGCCGCTGCGTGCCAGCTCGATCAGCGAGGGCTCGGTATAGGGCTCCAGCCATTTGGCCTTGCCAAAGCGCGACTGGAAGGTCACCAGGTATTGCGAGGGCGACAGGCCCAGGCGCTCGGCCAGCAGCCTTGCGGTCTTGCGCGATTCGCAGTGGTAGGGGTCGCCCAGGTGCAGCGTGCGCTCGGGCACGCCGTGAAAGCTCATGACCAGCTTTTCGCCACGGCCGTTGCCGCGCCAATGGGCCTCGATGCGCTGGGCCAGCGCGTCGATGTAGGAAGCGTCGTCGTGGTAGCGGTTGACGAAGCGCAGCTCGGGGATGTGGCGCTGGGTGCGGCCCCAGTCGTAGACCGCGTCGAACACGCTGGCCGTGGTCGTACCCGAGTACTGCGGGTACAGCGGCAGGATGAGGATGCGCGTGGCGCCTTCGGCCTTGAGGGCATCGAGCACGCTGGGGATGGAGGGGTTGCCGTAGCGCATGGCATGGCGCACCAGCACGTTGTGCCCGGCCTCGCCCAGCCAGCCGCGCAGCAGCAGGGCCTGGCGCTCGCTCCAGTGCTGCAGGGGGGAGCCGTCCTTCTCATGCCAGACGGTGGCGTACTTGGCAGCCGACTTGGCCGGCCGCGTGCGCAGGATGATGCCGTGCAGGATGGGCAACCAGGCAATCCTGGGGATCTCGACCACGCGGTCGTCGCCCAGGAATTGCGCCAGGTAGCGGCGCACGGCCGGGGCCGTGGGCGCGTCGGGCGTTCCAAGGTTGCACAGCAGCACGGCGGTGCGCTGGGGTTGGTCGTGGCGGAATGGGGGTTCTGGCGCAAAGCGGGATGGCATGGCCCCGATTGTGGCAGGACGCGGCGGCCTGCCATGCGAGCCCGATGACCCGGCGGCAGCCTGCAGCGGCTGCCTTCGCTATGCTCGGACCATGTCCCAAGCCACCACCGCTCCCCTCGCCGAATCCTCATTTGCCCCTGCACTGACCGCCTTGCAGCAGTTGCGCCGCAGCGGCCGCATCCGCGCCATATCCATCGATCTGGATGACACGCTGTGGCCTGTGTGGCCGGCCATCTCGCGTGCCGAACAGGTGCTGCTGGACTGGCTGCACACCCATGCGCCGGCCACGGCCGCGGCGCTGCGCGACGTGGCCGCCGTGCGCGCCATCCGCGTGCAGATCGAGCGCGATCGTCCCGACCTGGCCCATGACCTGAGCGGCCTGCGCCGCGAGTCCATTCGCCTGGCGCTGCAGCGCAATGGCGACGACGGCGCGCTGGCCGAGCCGGCCTTCGATCTTTTCTTTGCCGAGCGCCAGCGCGTGGACTTGTACGAGGACGCGCTGCCCGCCCTGCAGTTCCTGGCCGCGCGCTGGCCCGTGGTGGCCTTGAGCAATGGCAACGCCAGCGTGCATGTGGTGGGCATCGGCGAGCATTTCCATGCCGCGCTGAGCGCCAGCAAGGCCGGCATGGCCAAGCCCGATGTGCGCTTTTTCCACGCGGCAGCGGCGGCGGCTGGCGTGGCGCCTGACGAGGTGCTGCACATTGGCGACGACGCGCGGCTCGACGCGCTGGGCGCCATGGATGCGGGTATGCACGCAGTCTGGCTCAACCGCACGGGCGTAGCATGGCCTCACGAGGGGTCCACGCCCCACGTCACGGTGGCCAGCCTTGCGCAGTTGTGCCAGGGGCTGGCTGACAGCTGACCCTGCCTGCCCGCGAAGCCGCGCCACGCCATGCCCATCAGCCACAGCACAGCTTTCCTCCACCCCCCCGTCCTCCCCGCCGTGCGCAGCATCGGCTGGAAACACCCCCTGAGCTGGCTGGCGCGTGGCGCGCGCGACATGGCCAGGGCACCCTGGCTGAGCCTGGCACATGGCCTGGTGTTGACCTTGATCGGGTTTTTGATCTTGACGCTGGGGCACAATCGCTTTTGGCTGATGGCCGGGGCCCTGTCGGGGTTCCTGATCGTCGGCCCTGTCGTGGCAACCAGCCTCTACGCCATCAGCCGCGCGCTGGAGCGCGGCGAGGCTGCCGATCTGTCCCTGGTGCGGCGTACCTGGACGCGCTGGCAAAACGGCCATGCGGCCAAGGCCGAGGGGCAGGGCGGCTACTGGTGCCTGGTGCAGTTCGGGCTGCTGCTGTCGCTGGCGGCCACGGGCTGGGTGCTGGTGTCGGCGTCGCTGATCACCGTGCTCTCGCCCGTGCGCATTGCCACTCCGGCGGATTTCGTGCAGCACGTGGTGCTGGCCCGCGACGGGCAGTTGTTTGCGATATGGCTGGCGCTGGGCAGTTTTCTGGCGGCGCCTATTTTTGCGTCCAGCGTGGTGGCCATGCCGCTGATGCTGGACAGGCGGGTGACGGTGCGCCAGGCCGTGCTGACCAGTTGGTTGGCCGTGCTGGCCAACCCTGTGCCTCTGGCACTGTGGGCCGCCCTCATTGTGTTGTTGACCCTGCTGGGCCTGGGCAGCTGGCTGCTGGGACTGGTGGCCGTGATGCCCCTGCTGGGGCACGCGAGCTGGCATGCGTACCGCGACCTGGTGGATGCGTCGACCTTTGCGGCGCGCTGAGCCGGACCGCCCGGCCTGACCGGACTTGCAGGGGAGGAGGTAGGACGGTGTTGTCGTGATATTCGGGTATACAGAAGAACAGATCGCCCATTTCTTCCTCACCTACGGCGTGGGGGCCTTCATCCTCTTCATGGTGTTCATCATCCTGCAGCTGGCACGCCAGTCCAAGGCAGGAAAGTTCGGCACCTTCGTGATTTTCCTGGGCCTGGGCGTGGGCTTTGTCGGCTACGTCGCCAAGATCGTCATCCAGTGGTGGATGGAGAGATGACGCCGCAGGCGTCACACCCATGAGCTGGACGGACTACTACCGCTTTACCGAGGGACGCAAGATATCTCCTCTGCTGGTGCAGGCGCTTGACGCGTTGGCGGGTGATACGGCAGATAAAGCGGCCATCGATCTGGGCTGTGGCGCGGGCCATGAGTGCCGCGTGCTGCTCAGTACCGGCTGGCGCGTCCACGCCATCGACAGCGAACCTGCGGCCATCGAGGGCTTGCGCCCCCTGGCATCGCCGGCGCCCGGCGCTTTGACGCTGCAGGCTTGCCGTTTCGAGGATCTTTCCTCTTTGCCTGCAGCGCATCTGATCCACGCTGGACTGAGCCTGCCCTTTTGCCATCCTGAGTGCTTCGATGCGTTTTGGTCGCTGGTGCGTTCTGCGCTGCGTCCGGGCGGTGTGCTTGCCGGTCATTTTTTCGGGCCGCGCGATGCCTGGGCCGATTCGCAGTCCATGAGCTTTCATTCGCGTGATCAGGTCTTGCACCTTTTGGATGGCATGGAGCTGGTGGCCTTCAAGGAGTTCGATGGCATGGCCCCCAGCATGCGGGGCCCCAAGCACTGGCATCGCTTTGATGTCGTGGCCCGCAGGCCGGTGTCGTCGTAGTGCGGCGTTACTCGACCTTGGCCCCCGCAGCCTTGATCACCGGGTCCCAGCGCTTGATTTCTGCGACGGTGTGCTGGCGCAGGGCGTCGGGGGTGAGGCGGTCTGCGGGCGGGATGATGACGCTCATGTCCGTGAAGCGCTTGACCAGGGCGGGTTCGGCCAGGGCGGTGCGCAGCGATTTGTTGAGGCGCTCGATGACGGCTTGGGGCGTGCCTCGCGGGGCGTACAGGCCGTGCCATACGGCAAGCTCGAAGCCGGGCTGGCCGGCCTGCGCGAAGGTGGGCACATCGGGCAGGGAGGGCAGGCGTTCGCGCGTGGCGACGGCGTAGCCCTTGAGCATGCCCGCCTGTATGTGCGGGCCGGTGGCCACGGGCTGGTCGCAGATGACATCAACATTGCCTGCCACCAGGTCCTGCAGGGCCGGACCCGTGCCACGGTAGGGCACCAGGGTGGCCTCGGTGGAGGTGGTCTGCAGCAGCAGCATGGCGCACAGGTGGGAGGTGGCGCCTACGCCGGCATGCGAGAAGCGCACTTCGCCCGGCTTGGCCTTCATGTGGGCGATGAAGTCCGCCAGCGTGGCGGGCGCAAAGCCTTTGCTGCGCACCAGGATCATGGGCACGTCGCCGGCCAGCGCGATGGGTTCCAGGTCGCGCCTCACATCGAAAGCGAGCTTGCTGTAGAGCGCGGGCGCCGTGGCGATGCCCATGTTGTGCAGCAGCAGGGTGTGGCCGTCGGCCTGGGCGCGTGTGACGCGGCTGGTGCCGATGGTGCCACCGGCGCCGCCCAGGTTCTCGACGATGACCTGCTGGCCCAGGTCGCGCGTCATGGCCTCGGCCAGCACGCGGGCCAGCACGTCGGTGGAGCCTCCGGCCGCGTAGGGAACGACGATGGTGACGGGCTTGTTGGGGAAGGCCTGGGCGGCAAGGCTGGCTGCTGCCAGCGCGGCGGCGAGAAGGGTCTGTGCGAGGGGATTGCGGATGAGGGGGCGCATGGGTTTGTCTCCTGGAGGCGCGTGCAGGGGCCGCCGGCTCTGTGCGGCCGGTTGTCGGTGGCTTGGTTGGTGGCGTGAGGCAGGAAGGCAAGGGCCGCATGCGGCCCTTGACGACGGCGAGACGGCGCAGGCTCAGGCCGGGGCCACGTACCTGTACAGCTCGGTGTGGTCGGCGGCGGGTCCCAGGGACCTGGAGGCGTCGGCCGCCATGGCGCTGACCTGTTCGGCCAGTGCCATGGGCGTGTGCATGGCCTGGCCCAGTGACAGGGCAATGCCCACGTCCTTGGCCTGCAGCGCCAGCGAGAAGCCCGAGTTGAAGGAGCCGTTCAGCATGAACTGGTGGGCCTTGTTTTCGGTGGTGTTGTTCTTGCCGGTGGAGGCGTTGATCACGTCCACGATGGTGGCCGGCGCAATGCCGAAGGCCGCTCCCGCATGGATGGCCTCGGCCGTGGCGATCAGGGCCGCTGCCGAGACATAGTTGTTCAGCGCCTTGAGCGCATGGCCTGCGCCCACGGGGCCGACATGGGTGATGGCCTGGCCCATGCGCTGCAGCAGCGGCAGGTACTGGGCGAGCAGGTCCGCATCGCCGCCGACCATGATGGACAGCGTGCCCGCAATCGCGCGCTTGACGCCGCCGGAGACCGGCGCATCCAGCAGCCCGATGCCGTGCTCGCCCAGCAGGCCGGCCAGCGCCCGCGTGTGGCTGGGGTCGGCCGAGCTCATGTCGATGATGCAGGCGCCGGGCGGCAGGTGCGGGGCCAGTTCGCCCACCACGGCATCGACGATGCGGGAGTCGGGCAGCATGGTGAAGACCACGCTGCAGCCGGCAAAGTCGGCCGCGCCGGATGCCACGGCCACACCCGCATGCTCCTGCGCGAATCGTGCGGTGGCAGCGGGCACGGCGTCCCGGATGACCAGGGCGTGCCCTGCGGCGTGCAGCAGGTGGGCCATGGGCTGGCCCATCATTCCGAGGCCGATGAATCCTATGGTGGTCATGCTGCGTGCCTCAGATGTCCATCTCTTTGAAGACTTCCGACGCCACGCGGAAGGAGTCGATGGCGGCCGGCACGCCGCAGTAGATGGCGGTCTGCAGGAAGACCTCCTTGATTTCGTCCTTGCTCAGGCCGTTGTTGATGGCGCCGCGCACATGCAGCTTGAGTTCATGCGGGCGGTTCAGCGCCGTGATCATGGCCAGGTTCAGGAAGGAGCGCGTCCTGCGGTCCAGGCCCGGGCGGTTCCAGACATCGCCCCAGCAGTACTGGGTGACCAGCTCCTGCATGTCGATGTTGAAGTCCGTGGCGTTCTGGATGGACGCATCGACATACTCGGCGCCCAGCACCTCGCGGCGGGTGGACAGGCCCTGGTCGAAGAGGGCGGGGTTCTTGGGGGCGTAGGCTCGGGTCATGAAAACTCCTGATGGAAGGCGGTGAAGGTGTCTTTCGGTGGAATGGATTTAATCAGATTGTCAGACAATCCTACTTGATGAAAATCGGGATTGCCTGCCGCGGCAGGTGCGTGTATGACAATCCGTCAGTCCGTCCGGCCCCTGGATTGGCAGGTAGGATTCATCCCATGAACCAGATGCTGCGTGTCCCCCGCGAAGAAACGTCGCTGCGCCTGCGCACGACGCAGACCCTGCGCACGGCCATCCTCGATGGCGTGTTTGCGCCGGGCCAGAAGCTGTCCGAGCGCGAACTGTGCGAGAGCCTTGATGTGAGCCGTTCGTGCCTGCGCGAGTCCCTGCAGCACCTGCAGGCCGAGGGGCTGATCACCATCGTTCCGCACCGGGGTCCCGAGGTCACGGACATCTCGGTGCAGGAAGTGCGCGATATCTACGAGGTGCGGGCCAGCCTGGAGGGCCTGGCCAGCCGGGGCTTTGCGCTGCATGCCTCGGCAGGCCAGCGCGCCGCGCTGCGCGCCAAGCTGGGCGAGCTGGCCGTGCCCGCCGTGGCCAGCGACAAGGTGGCCCTGCTGGCGATCAAGAACCAGTTCTACGACATCCTGATCGAGGGCTGCGGCAATCTGGTGGCCGGCCAGATGCTGCGGCAGCTGAACAACCGCGTGACGGTGCTGCGGCGCATCTCCATGTCCCAGCCCGGGCGCCTTCCGCAGACGCTGGCCGAGCTGGATGCCATCGTGACGGCAATAGAGCAGGGCGACGCGGACCAGGCTGCGCGCCTGAGCGCCGAGCATGTGCAAAAGGCCAGCCAGGGCGTGTTGCGCGCCATGGCCGAGAAGGCTGGCCCGGCCAGCTGATGCCGGGGCCTGCGCCTGTACCTGGGAGTGTCAGTCCGTGTGCGCTCAGTCCGGCTTGACCTGGGCGCGCTTGAGCACCTTTTGCCAGCGCGTCTGCTCGGTGGCAATGAACTGCGCGAACTGCTGGGGCGTGCTGCCGATGGGCTCTGCCGCATCGCCCTGCAGGCGCTTGAGCGCGTCGGGCGCCTTGACGGCCTTGGCGCACTCGGCGGCCAGCTTGTCCACGTGGGCTCGGGTCATGCTGGAGGGGGCGAGCATGCCGTACCACTGCGTCATCTCGAAGCCCGGGAAGCCCTGCTCGGCCACGGTGGGCACGTCGGGCAACTGGGGCAGGCGCTGGGTCGATCCCGTGGCGATGCAGCGCACCTTGCCCGCCTTGATGAAGGGCAGCAGGGCGGCGGCGCCGACCGAGGCGGCGTCCAGCCGGCCCGACATCAGGTCCGTCATCATGGGCCCCGTGCCGCGATAGGGCACGTGCAGCATGAAGATCTCGGCCGTCATCTTCAGGTACTCGAAGGCCAGGTGCCCGGCGCTGCCATTGCCGGCCGAGCCGTAGCTGAGCTGGCCGGGCTTTTTCTTGGCGTAGGCGATGAGTTCACGTAGGTTCTTGACCGGCACATCGGGGTGGACCACGTACAGGCTGGGCACCTTGGCCAGCAGGCTGACGGGCTGGAAGTCCTTGTTGGCGTCGTAGGGCAGCTTGTCGAAGATGTAGGGATTGACGGCCAGCGTGCCGATGTGGCCCAGGATGACGGTGCTCTGGTCATCGGCGCGAGCCACTTCCTGCATGGCGATGTTGCCGGCCGCGCCGGGCTTGTTGTCCACGAAGACGTTCTGGCCCAGGGTCTTGGACAGCTCGGCCGCCGTGGAGCGCGCCACGATTTCCGAGCTGCCGCCCGGCGCAAAGGGCACGACAAAGCGGATGGGCCGTGTGGGCCAGGCATCCTGCGCCAGCGCGGCCGCAGGCAGCAGGCCAGACAGGGCCATGGCGCCCGTGCCGGCCAGCAGTTGGCGGCGGCTGAGCGGGGGCAGGTCTGCGTGGTGAAGAAAGTCGCGCGAAGGCATGTCTGGTCTCCTGGATATCGTTGTAGTGGATGGTCCGCAGCAGATGCGGCGCCAGCGATGGTGGCGCTGGCGGCTGTCAATCTGCTGTCAAACCGGGGTCCGCAGGCTACGGAGATACCCGGGGGTCAGTCGGTGTGTGCTGTGCGATGGGCTGCGGCTGCGGCCTCGGCAGCCTGCATGCCGCTGCGCACGGCGCCTTCGATGGTGGCCGGATACGGCCCGTCCACATGATCGCCGCAGGCCCACAGGCCGTGGCCCAGCTCCAGGCCGGGCCGCTGAAGTTGGGGCAGGCAGGCGAAGGTGGCGCGCTTGTCGATCACGGTGCGCAGCGGGATCAGGCCATGCCAGCCCAGCTGGGCCTGTGCCTGGGCCAGCACCTGGGCCTGCAGGGTTTCGCGGTCCGATGCGCTGTCGCTGATGACGAAGGCCATCAGGCCCTGCGGGCCGCCGAGTTGTCCACGGTCGAAGACGAATTGCGCAGGCGCATCGGGCGTGGAGCGCAGCGCCAGCCAGGGCGCGCCCGGGGGCAATGTGTGGGAGGGATCGCCGGTGTGCGCATAGACGGTGGCAATGGGGCGGTGCTGCAGGTCCTGGGCCAGCTGCGCCCAGCGCTGCAGGGCTATGCCGTCGCGTGCAGGCAGGCTGTCGTGCTCGGCGGCGGTGAGTGCCAGGCGCGCGGCCTCGGGCGCGGGGCAGGCCAGCAGCACGGCGTCGAAGGGCGCGTCTTCGCCCTGGGCTGCGCCCAGCGTCCAGTGCGGGCCCTGGGGCTGCAGTTCGGCCACGCGGCTGCCCAGGCGCACGGCGTGGCCGCGCTCTTGCAGCCACTGCGCGGCCGGCGCGGGGAAGAGGCTGCCCAGGTCATGGCGCGGCACCAGGAAATGCGAGCCGCCACGGCCGCTGAACAGCGCATCGCGCAGCACGCGAAGGAACACCGTGCCGCTGGCCAGGTGAATGGGTGTGTTGAGCGCCGAGATGCACAGCGGGTCGATGAACTCGCTGACCAGGCGCTGCGGCAGGCCGGCGCACAGGTCGGCCACGGTGGCCTGCGGCGCGCAGCGAAAGCCCGCCAGCCGCCAGCGCACGGCACGCGCCAGCAGGGCTGCACGCTCGCCCAGGCTCCAGCCGCGTGCGGTGGCAATGCCGGCCAGCGCATCCAGCGGCGCAGGCCAGTCGGGAAAGCGCAGGCCGCTGCCGTCGGCGTAGGGCAGGGCCATGGGCTGGCGGTGCAGCGCCCGTTCAGGGTCCACGCCCACCTCGCGCATGAGGCGCAGGCTTTCGGTGTAGGCACCGATGAGGATGTGCTGGCCGTTGTCCACGCGCAGCAGGCCCTGTGGCGTGTCGAGGTCCATGCCGCGCGCACGGCCGCCGGGCTCGCGTGCGGCCTCGTGCAGGGTGATGTGCCAGCCGCTGCGCGCCAGCGTGAGGGCGGCCGCAAAGCCGGCCCAGCCTCCGCCGAGGATGGCGGCGCGCGGCGTGTCCTTGGCGCTGTCTCTGCTCACCGCGCCATGCGCCCCAGCGCCTGCATCTTCCAGGCCAGCCACAGCTTGCGCAGCGGCGGCAGGCTGATGCGCTGGTGCAGCACGCGGAAGTCGTCGGCCTCGATCTCGCGCAGCAGGGTGCGGTAGATGCTGGCCATCATCAGGCCGGGCTTTTGCGTGCGGCGATCGGCCGCGGGCAGCAGGGCCAGGGCCTCGTCGTAGAGGCGGTGGGCGCGCTCGGCCTGAAAGCGCATCAGCGCGGTGAAGCGGTCCGAGTATTCGCGCTTGGTGATCTCATGCGCCTTGACGTCGAACTGCTGCAGCTCGCTGATGGGCAGGTAGATGCGTCCGCGCATGGCGTCCTCGCCCACGTCGCGGATGATGTTGGTCAGCTGGAAGGCCAGACCCATCTTGTGGGCGTAGGCCGTGGTTTCTTCCTGTGTCTGGCCAAAGATGCGCGCGGCCACTTCGCCGACCACGCCTGCGACCAGGTGGCAGTAGCGCGCCAGGCCCGGGAAGTCCAGGTAGCGGGTCTGCTCCAGGTCCATGCGGCAGCCGTCAATGACGGCCTGCAGGTGGCGCTCTTCGATGGCGTAGACCGGGGCATGCGGCATGAGCGCCCGCATCACGGGATGCGAGGGCTTGCCTGCAAAGGCCTGGTGCACTTCGTTTTGCCACCAGCCGAGCTTGGTGGCGGCCACGCCGGGGTCGGAGACTTCGTCCACCACGTCGTCCACTTCGCGGCAGAACGCATAAAAGGCGGTGATGGCGGCACGGCGCTCGCGCGGCAGGAAGAGGAAGGCGTAATAAAAGCTGCTGCCCGAGGCGGCAGCCTTGTCTTGGACGTACTGATCCGGATTCATATGGGGCCGGATTGTCCCATGGACGGCTTGGGGCCAAAGCCTGGGTGTCGCAACGGCCGGCCCGCCATCACATGCGCAGGGCGCGCCACAGCAGCAGCGGCGCATCGGCCTTGCCGACGGTGGGGCGGCGGTAGAGGCTGGCGCCCTGCAGCGCATCGACCTTGTCCAGGATGCGCAGCCCGCCCTGCACGACCAGGCGCAGCTCCCAGCCGATGCGGCCCGGCAGGCGGTGCACCAGCGGTGCGCCGGACTGCATCAGTGCGCGCGCCCAGGCCGACTGCTCGGCCAGCAGTGCGCGCACGGCAGGGGTCAGTGCAGCGGGCTCGGCGCGCAGGTCTTCACGCCGCACGCCATGGGCGGTGCAGTCGGCATTGGTCAGGTAGTGGCGCTGGCGTGGCAGGTCCACGCTGAAGTCCTGCCAGAAATTGATCAGCTGCAGGGCGGTGCAGATGGCGTCGCTGCGGGCCAGCGATTCGGCATCGTCCACCCCGTACAGATGCAGCAGCAGCCGGCCCACGGGATTGGCCGAGCGGCGGCAGTAGTCGAGCAGCTCGGCGCGGTCGGCGTAGGTGGCGCCGGATTCGGTCTTGCGCACGTCCTGCGCGAAGGCGCTGAGCAGATCGTCCATCAGCGCCAGCGGCAGCTGGTGGGCGCGTACTTGCGGCGCCAGCCCTGCAAAGACAAGAGGCCAGGCCGTGCGGGCGAGCATGGAGGCCTCGCCTTCGGTGCCCAGCGCCATCAGGTCGGCACGGTAGGCGGCCAGCGCGCCCAGGCGCTCGGGCGGCGTGGCGTCGCCCTCATCGGCCAGATCGTCTGCAGTGCGTGCGAAGTGGTAGAGCGCGGCAATCGGCGGGCGCAAGCGGGGCGGGCACAGCCAGGACGCCACGGGAAAGTTCTCGTAGTGCGTGAC
>NZ_WUMG01000072.1:0-17297 GCF_009827015.1 Delftia sp. CH05
GGTCTTGCTGGACTGCACGAAGGGCTGGAAGATCTTGTCCAGCTCCTGCGGCGGAATGCCCGGGCCCTGGTCGGAGAAGGCGATGCAGATGTCGCCCTGCCCGTCGATGCGGCCCTGCACATCGATGCGCCCGCCGATGGGCGAGAACTTGATGGCATTGGCCAGCACATTGCGCACCACCTGCTGGAAGCGCACGGGGTCGGCCTTGGCGATCAGCGGGGCGTCGTCGAGTTCGAGCCGCAGGTCGATGAGCTTGTGCTGCTGCTGCGGCTCCAGCTCGCGCACGACCGGCCGGATCAGGCTGCGCAGGTCCGTGCGCTCCAGGTGGATGGTTCCCACGGCGCTGTCCAGCTTGGCCACATCGAGCAGGTCATTGACCAGGGCCAGCATGCGCTGGCCCGCCGCATGGATGTCGTTGAACATGTCGGCCATGGCGGGATTGCCGCGCGAGCGCAGGCTGCCCAGCTCGGCAAAGCCCATGATGGACTGCAGCGGGGTGCGCAGCTCATGGCTCATGTTGGCGACGAAYTCCGACTTCACGCGGAAGGCCTCCTCGGCCGCATCGCGGGCCTCGCGCGTGGCATGCTCGGCCGCGCGGAATTCGCTCACATCCACAAAGATGCTGAGCACGCCGGTGGTCTGTCCCTGGGCATCCTTGACCGCCGCCTTGGAGATCTGCACGTCGCGGTAGCTGCCGTCCATGTGGGGCAGCCGGGCCTCCAGCACCATGCGCTGGCCCGAGCGCATCACGACCTGGTTGCTGCGTATCTGCAGCAGGGCATCGTCGCGCGAGTGCAGGCCCTTGATCTCGTGGCCGAGCACGGCATAGCGGCCGCGGCCGAAGAAGTCCTCCCAGGCCTTGTTGACCAGTACCACGCGGTGGTCCGCGTCGGTGACCAGCATGGGCAGGGGCGTGGTCTCGAACAGCAGGTGCTGGAAGGCCAGCTGGGTCTGCAGCTCCTGCTGTGCCTTCCAGCGGGCCGTCACATCCACGGCGCTGCCCGCGAAGCCCACGAGCCGGCCGTCGCGCAGCAGGGGGACGACGGCGATGTCGCAGAGTATTTCCCGGTGGCCCGGCAGCTGGAACATGGCCTGGCAGTTGCGCAGGGCCAGCTTGGCCTGGGGGTCGAGCAGGGCATGGATCTGCGGCCTGCAGGCTTCGCGCGCGATGCCTTCCAGCGGCTGCCCCAGCGCCTCGACGCTGGGCTGCCCGGTCCATTGCTCCCAGCGTGCGTTCACGAAGGTCAGCCGGCCCTGGATGTCGGTGCGAAAGATCAGCTCCTGCACGCTGCGCATGAGCACGGCCATCTCATGCTCGCTGCGGGCCAGGCGCGCCTGGGCCTTTTCCATGGACTGCTGGGATGACTTCTGGACCCTGCGGGTCTTGAGCACCGACCCGCTCAGGCCCAGCACCAGGGCAAGAAGCGCAAGGCCGGCAACGAAGAAGGCGAATGCCTTGTCGCGCCAGCGCGCGACCACCTCCGAGTAGGGCTCCTCCACCACCAGCAGCAGAGGCCAGTTGCGCACGGTGCGAAAGGACACGACCTCATGGGAGCCGAGCATGCCGGCGCCGACGTAGGAGCCGAATTCGCTGTGCGGCAGCCACTGCCGGAACAGCGGTGTCTGCAGCACGGCGGTCGCCTGCACGCCGGTGCCCGCATTCGTGCTGGCCAGCGTCTGGCCGTCGTGGCTCAGCAGCATGGCCTCGTAGCTGAGGGACTCCAGCGTGGACTGGTAGAAGTTGGCCACGGCGTCGGGATTGATCAGGGCCACCAGCACGGCCGGTGCGCCGTTGTCGCGCTTGAATGCGAGGATCTGGGGCAGGTAGCGGACGCCCCGCGGTGTCGCATGCGGTGTCGCATGCGGTGTCGCTGCCAGGGAGGAGAGGCTGCGGCCGGTGACCAGGCGTCCCAGCTGGACCTTGCCCGGGACCGGAGCCGATGCCCTGTCAGGCAGCAGCTTGTGCAGCTCGATCTGCAGGCCGGCCTCGCCCGCTTGCGTGCTCGCCAGGATGCGTCCTTTGCCATCGAGCAGCGCCATGCTGCGCAGAACCGGCAACTGGCCGACCACTTGCGCCAAGGCCGCCTCGCGCGCTGCGCCGGGGCTGTCGGCGGACAGGATGACCGGGTTGTTGGCCAGGCTTGCCAGGGCGACCTCGCCGGTCTCGAAGGTCTTGTTCGTCTGATCCTGCAGCACACGGGCCAGCAACGCCGCCTGGGCCTTGCTCTGCTCGGCCTCGGCATGCAGCTGGCTCCAGACGAACAGCACCAGCCCGGCAAGCACGCACAGGGCAAAGGTCAGCACCAATGCCTTGAGGTGGGCGCTGCGCCTGGCTCCCAGAAAATGATGCGTGCCGGCTCGGCCAGACATGATGAAGGCGCTCCATCGGAGGGTTCAAGGCGCGACGATGGCGCTCAGCCCGTGGTTGCGCGCTGCCCGGGCCAGGCGGCCGTCTCGCCGGATGTCGGAGACGAACTGGTCCAGGCGCGCCAGCCACTGGGCGTCGGCAGGACTGGTTGCATAGCCGTAGGGAAGCACGTGGAACGGCTTGGGCGGTGCGATCAACCGGGCCCAGTCGGAGCTGTCGAGCAGCCGGCGGCTGTAGGGGTAGTCGGTCATGAACACATCCACGCGCCCTGCCATGAGCTCCTTCTCGCGGGTCTGGGGCGGCTCGATGGACACGATCTGCGCATGCTTGAGCGTCTCGCGCATCACGGGCTCCATGAAGGTGCCGCGCTGCACGGCGACCTGCACGCCGGGCTGGTCGATGTCCGCCCAGGACTGCACGGCCTGATTGCTCTTGGTGGTGACGCCGTAGATGTCGCTGCTCAGATAGGGCTGCGTGAAGCGCAGCTGCTTTTGCCGCTGGGGGAGTATGCCCACGGCGAACATGGCGACATCGCAGCGCGACTCCAGCAGGTCAGGTATCAGCCTGGGAAAGGAGGAATCCACATACTGCAGCCGTACGCCCAGCTCCCTGGCCAGCTCCGCCGACAGCTCTGCATCCACGCCCGTCAGCCGGCCCGTGCGCGGGTCGCGGAAGGTGATGCCGTAGTAGTCGGGCCATATGCACACACGCAGGGCGCCCGTGGATGCAATCCGCTCCAGCACCTCGCCAGCTGCGGCAGAGCCGGACCATGGCACCAGACACAGCAGCAGTCCGGCAACGGCTGCCAGGCGGGCCAGCACGCGCCTTGGAGACGGTGCGCCGAAACATGTCGATGATGGATGCATGGCGGGCTTTCAGGGTGTGTCGATCAGATCGGTGAAGGACGGGGACTGCCGGGTCAGCGCCAGGCGCAGCGCATCCAGCTCTTCGATGTTGTCCATGAACGCGTCGACGATGCCGGGATCCAGGGCCTTGCCCCGTTCCGCCGCGATCATCTCCAGGGCCCGTGCTCGCCCGAACGCCGGCCGGTACACCCGGTCCATGGTGAGCGCGTCGAAGATATCGACGATGGAGGTGATGCGCGCCGACAGCGGGATGTCCTCGCCTGCCAATCCCTGCGGGTAGCCCTTGCCGTCGAAGCGTTCGTGGTGGCTGGCGGCGATTTCGGCCGCCATCTGGAACACCGGGATGCGCGACTGGCCCAGCAGATGCGCGCCGATCTCGGCATGCCGGTTCATGACCAGGCGCTCCTGCGCATCCAGCGGGCCCTGCTTCTTGAGGATGGTGTCCGGAATGCCGACCTTGCCGATGTCATGCATCGGGGCCGCCTTGCGCAGCAGGCTGGCGAATTCGATGCGGCAGCCCAGGCGCAGGGCCAAGGCCTCCGACAGGTAGCCGATGCGGATGATGTGCGAGCCGGTGTCGTCGTCCTTGAACTCGGCGGCCATGGCCAGGCGCAGCAGGGTCTCGTGGTGGGCGCGTGTCACTTCCTTGAGCAGATCGTTGCGCTCGCGGTACATGCGGCCGAAGTCCTGGATGAGCTGCTCCATCTGCTCCACGGCCGCAGGATCGAAACGTCGCGATGGCTCCCGGGGGGAGGCGGTCTGGTACTGGGCCATCAGTCGATCCTCTCGAGCTTTTCGATCGTCTCCAGCAGCTTCAGGGTGCTGAAGGGCTTGACCAGGTATTCGTCGGCTCCGGCCTGCAGGCCCGCCTTGCGGTCCTCGGCGCTGCCCCGGGCCGTCAGCAGGATGACCTGCGTATGCAGCAGTTCGTAGGAGCGCTTGATGCGGCTGCACACCTCCAGGCCGTCGAGCGTGCCCGGCATCATGATGTCGAGCAGGACGATGTCGGGCCTGAGCCTCTCGGCCATCGCCCAGGCCTCGTCGCCATCGCAAGCCTCTATGACGTCAAAGTCGCTGAATTCCAGTGTCATGCGCAGCAGCTTGCGGATGTCGGCATGGTCCTCGGCGATCAGTATCTTTTGCATGGGGAGATCTTTCATGCCGCAACAAAGGTGTGGGCCGGCATATGAATCATAAATATCAATTAAATCAAATTTTATTGAATTTATCTATCAAATCTGTTGCCAGGCCTTCACGCCCGTGGGCGCCGGATGCCGCCGCGGCAGCGGGGCGGGTTCCGGCCCCAGGCCGGGAACAGGTCTTTTGCCCCTGTGCGGGAGCCGGCAGCCCCGTCTTTATGTGGCCCGTTCCCAGGCCGGGTCTTTCCACAGGGCATCGAGGTCGGTGAAGCCCCATTTCGCGGGGTCTTCCCGACTGGCTATCTTCTCCTGGCACCCGGGCCGGGCCAGGTCAACGGTCTCCGGTGCCATCCGCATGCCGCTGGCCGTGGAATAGAACACCTTGACCTGCGGACAGGTCAGGGACTGGCGGCCAGGGTCCACGACGACCCCCAGCCTGCCCGTTGTCAGCCGCACCAAAGAGCCCACCGGGTAGATGCCTATGCTTTTGACGAAGGCCTGGAATACGGTCTTGTCGAAGTGCCCGGCGCTCCATTCGGCCATCTTGTGCACCGCCTCGGCAGGGTCCCAGCCACGCTTGTAGGGGCGGTCCGAGGTGATGGCGTCGTAGACATCGCAGACCGCGCCCATCTTCGCGAACAGGCTGATGTCCTCGCCACGCAGCCCGTGGGGGTAACCTGTGCCATCCACCTTCTCATGATGGTGAAGGCAGACGTCCAGCACCACCGGATCATCGACGCCGCCGGCCAGGAGCAGCTCCAGGCCTCGCGCCGGATGCTCGCGGACCTCGGCAAACTCCCTGTCGGTCAGGCGCCCCGGCTTGTTCAGGATGGGGGCGGGGATCGCCATCTTTCCAATATCGTGCAGCAGCCCCGCATAGCCCGCCTGGCGCACCTGCTGCGGTGGCAGGTCGAGCTGGCGTGCCAGCACGATCATCAGGGCGCAGACCGCCACCGAGTGCATGTAGGTGTAGTCGTCGCTGCTCTTGAGCCGGGCGATGCTGACCAAGGCGCACGGATTGCGGATGATCGACTCGGACACCTCGGCGACCACGGAGCGGGCCTCGTCCTGGTTGATCTCCCTGCCCATGCGCGCCTCGCGGAACATGGCGGTGATCGCCTGCCTGGACTGGCGGCAGATCCGGGCGGCCCGCTTCACCTCCTCATCGAAGGCAACGGGCCGCAGCTCGCACTCCAACTCGGCCAGTTGCGAGATCTCGGACAGTTGGGCGTCGATCACGGTGTCCACCTGCTCGCGCGAGCAAGACGGCTCGTCTTGCGCGACATCCAGGCCCTTGGCGGTATCGATCCACACTTCCTGGATGGGGGCGTGCAGGATCCTCGCCAGGTCGGCAGGGTCTTCCAGCCTGAAGCGGCTGCGCCAGAACGGATGCTCCATCCAGCTGCCGCAAAAGCTCTCCAGAAACATGCCCAGCCGCAGCTGCCGCACACTGATGCGCTTGATCATGAACAAGGGCCCCGCAACGGTTCACATGGATACTTCATCTTGCCGCCATTTCCTTGCTTCTGTACGGATCCAGGTCAGAAGGCCGCCCATTCCTCCTCCTTGACCTGCGGTTGCCCACGGGCCGGCGATACGCGTGCCTGAATGGCCGGCAGCGCTTGCCTGGGCCCCATGGCCTGGACGTTGGCGGCACGCGGCGCGGCGGGGTGGCTTGCCCCATGCTCGGGATGCATCCTGAATGTGGAGACGATCTGCGCCAGAGAAGCGGCCTGCTGCTCCAGGCTGCCCGCAGCGGCCGAGCTTTGCTCGACCAGCGCCGCGTTCTGCTGCGTCATCTGGTCCAGCTGGCTCACCGCCTCGCCGACCTGCCGTATGCCTACCGCCTGCTCGGCCGATGCGCTGGAGATCTCGCCGATCATGGTGTCCACGCTGCGCACCTGCTCCACGATGCGGCCCATCTGCTCGCCAGCCCGGGTCGCCACCTGGGTGCCTTGCTCGACCTTTTCCAGGTTGGCACCGATCAGCTCCTTGATCTCGCGGGCCGCCGTGCCCGAGCGCTGGGCCAGCGCGCGCACCTCGCTGGCGACCACCGCGAAGCCCCGGCCCTGTTCGCCGGCCCGCGCGGCCTCCACGGCAGCGTTGAGCGCCAGGATATTGGTCTGGAAGGCAATGGCGTCGATGACGTTCGTGATCTCGGCGATCTTGCGCGAGGCCTGCGAGATGTCCTGCATGGTATGCACCACCAGGGCCACGGACTGGCCTCCCTCGGCAGCCGAGGCCGACGCGGCCGAAGCCACCTTGCTGGCCTGCTGGGCCGTGTCCGCATTCGTGCGCACCGTGGCCGTGAGCTCCTCCATCGATGCGGCCGTCTCCTCGAGGTTGCTGGCCTGCTGCTCGGTGCGCTGGCTCAGGTCCAGGCTGCCGGAGGCGATCTCGCTCGACCCCGTCGCAATGCTGTCGCTGCTGAGGCGAATGCTTGCCATGATCTCGCGAAGCTTGCCGTTCATGTCGCGCATCGCGCCCAGCAGCCGGGCGGGCTCATCCCGGCCCTGCACCACGATGCTGGCCGTGAGGTCGCCCCGCGCCACGGTGTCCGCCACCGAGACCGCCATGTGCAGGGGCTCGGTGATCGAGCGCGTGATGGCCCAGGCCAGCACGGCGCCCAGGGACACCGCCAGCGTGGCCAGCCCGCCGAGCAGGTACAGCGCCAGGTGGTAGTCCTTCTCGGCCTGCTCGGTGGCCTTGCGCCCGCCTTCCTGGTTCAGCGCGATGTCCTGGCCCACGACGTCCATGAGCTGGGCGAAGGCCTGAGCGGTCGCACCCGTGGCCAGTGCGCGCGCCTGTGCCACCTGTTCGGGGCCCCCGCTGGACAGCTCGACCATCTTTCGGTCAGCGGCTCGGGCCGCGTCCCACAGCACCAGCATCCTTTCATACAGCTGCCGCTCCTCTGGCGAGGACACCAGCTTTTCATAGACGGCCAGGTCCGACTGCAGTGACTTCTGGGCCTGCAGCAGCAGGTCCTCCTGGGCGCGCTTCCTTTGCGCGTCCTCCTCGATCACGTGGCGCAGCCCGGCGCGGCGTGCCGCGTTGGCCGTGGCGCGGATCGAGGCCAGCACATTGGTGGAAGGCAGCCAGTTGGTGCCCAGGTCGTTGGCATTGAACTGGACCCGGGCGATCTGCAGTGAGCCGATGGCCGCGACCGTGCTCAGCAGCAGCAGGAGCAGGGTGAAGGCAGCGATGAGCCGTGTGCGGATGGACAGAAGGCGAAGGAACATGGTGGTGGGGCTCCCGAGAGATGGCTAGGAATTTTGATCAATATGATGCAATTGATAATTTACCAAGCTTGAGTTCATCTCGGGGAATTGAATTTATCAATTCAGTCTCGCCAAGCCATTGCTCCGGGATCTGCTGCGCCGAGCCGCCACGCAGTCCTCTACCTCCTTGGACAAGCCGTCGCCACAGCCCGGCAGCGCTTGGCGACGCGTTCGGCCTGGCTCACGTTTCGAAGCATCAACACCCCCAGAAATGTAACAACCGGTTGTGCTGTTCTTTTCTCTCTGTTAAATTTTTATCAAATTCATCAAATAAATTTGATTGGAGTGATGAAGATGCCACCTACACTGACAACCGACACCGCCAGGCAATGGCTTTCCTTCCTTGTGGACGATGAGGAGTTCGGCATCGACCTGCTGCAAGTGCAGGAGATCCGGTCCTACGAGTCGCCCATGCGCATTGCCAATGGCCCCGCCTACTTCAACGGCGTGCTGGAACTGCGCGGGGAGGTCATTCCCGTCATCGATCTGCGGCTCAGGCTGGGGCTTGCGGCCAAGCCGTACGACGCCTGCACCGTGACCATCATGCTGCGCCTGCCTGGCGGAGTGACGGGCATGGTGGTGGAGGGTGTCACCGACGTGGTGACGCTCATGCCGCAGGACCTGCGCGCCGTGCCCGCCATGGGCGGGGGCCTGGTCAATGACTGCCTGCTGGCCATGGGCGTGCTCGAGGAGCGTTCGCTGCTGCTCATCGATGCTGACAAGCTCCTGGCGGCGACCACGGCAGCCCTGCCGGACTGCGCTGTGAGCTGAGCCATTTGCTCCGGCACACCTCTTTCCCGCCTCTACGCCGCAATTTGCCAACCCAACTGGAGACGCGCCATGAATCCCCGCTTCTGGACGGTCAAGACCAAACTTTCCGTGGCTTTCACCTGCCTGGCACTTCTCACCGTAGTAGTGTCCCTGCTGGCATTGCAGGCGCTGCGCGAGGCGAACCTGAATCTCGTGCACTTCGTCGAAGGCATCAACGCCCGTGCACACCTGGCAGAGAGGGTTCGCACAGCCGTGGACCGCAGGGCGATCGCTGCGCGCAACCTGGTGCTGGTGACCTCGCCTGCAGACCTGGCGGCGGAGAAGGATGCCGTGACCTCCGCGCACACCGACGTCAACACCTCGCTGGCCGAACTCCAGGCCAAGATGGCTTTGAAGGATGTTGCGACCGATGCACGCGATCTGGTTGCCAAGATTGTGGGCGTGGAGCAGCGCTATGGACCGGTTGCGACCGATATCGTGGCCCTGGCTCTGCAAAACCAGAAGGAGGCAGCGATCCGCAAGATGAACGAAGAGTGCCGGCCCTTGCTGGCGCAGCTGATCGAGGCCACCCGCCAGTACAGTGAACTGACCCGCATCCGTTCACAGCAGATGATCGAAGAGGCCGCGCAGGCCTACGCGCACCGCAGAAACATGCTGATCGCCGCCAGCGTCACGGCCTTTGTCCTGGCCGTGCTGATGGGGCAGCTGATAGCACGCGGCCTGACGCGCTCCCTGGGCGCAGAGCCGGCGCAACTGGGCGATGTCGCCCGGCAGATCGCCCAAGGCAATCTCAGCCCTGAACTGCTGCGCCACCAGGCCCCCGAAGGCAGCGTCCAGGCATCGCTCAATGCCATGCTCCAGAGCCTGGCCTCGGTCGTGCAGGACGTGCGCAGCAATGCCGACGGGGTGGCGGGCGGCAGCACGGAGATCGCCAACGGCAATGCCGACTTGAGCCAGCGCACGGAACAGCAGGCCAGCGCCTTGCAGGAAACTGCAGCGTCGATGGAGCAGCTGTCGACCACCGTCAAGCAAAACGCGGACAACGCCAGGCAGGTCAATCAACTCGCCCTGGGCGCAAGCCAGGTGGCCACCAAGGGCGGCGGCTCCGTGCAGGAGGTCGTCAATGCGATGCAGGACATCAGCGAAAGCTCGCGCCAGATCGGCGAAATCGTGGGCGTGATCGACGGCATCGCGTTCCAGACCAACATCCTGGCGCTCAATGCCGCAGTCGAGGCTGCGCGCGCAGGCGAGCAGGGCAAGGGCTTTGCCGTGGTGGCCGGTGAGGTGCGCAACCTGGCGCAGCGCAGCGCGCAGGCCGCCCGGGAAATCAAGCAGCTCATCGCCACCAGCACCACACGGGTCAAGCAGGGCACCGAGCTGGCCGACCAGGCTGGCGCCACCATGGCGCAGGTGCTGCAGTCCATCCAGCGCGTGACCGACCTCATGGGGGAGATCAGCAGTGCCAGCGATGAGCAAAGCGCGGGGGTGGCGCAGGTCGGCAAGGCCGTCAGCCAGATGGACCAGGTCACGCAGCAGAATGCGGCGCTGGTGGAGGAAAGCGCGGCAGCGGCGGCCAGCCTCAGAACGCAGGCACAGCAGCTGGTTCAGGCCGTGTCGATCTTCCAGCTGGGCGGCCAGGCGGCACAGCCTGCCTCGACACCGCCGCTGTCGCAGCCGACGGTGCAGGCGCGCAATCCGGCACCCGCGAAAGCGGCGCTCCCCGCCCGCCAGGCTGCCCGGCCCGTGCTGCGCCCCGTGAGCCCGGTGAGCCCTGCGCACAAGCAGGCGCAAGCGCAGGAGCAGGACGACTGGGTGTCGTTCTGATCAACGGCCCCTTGCGTGCGCCGGGGTGCGCGGCCGCCGCCATGCCGGGTCTGCCAGGAGCCGCAGGGCCCAAGTCCAGGGCCCGTGCAAGTTCTGATATTTTCAGCGCTGTTCCTGCGCAGGCAGCCCCCGGTTATCGATACTCCATGGCCATGATTGCAAACCTTATTCCGTTGAACCCCACGCACCTGGATGCCGCCATCGTCGATCTCGACGGCACCATGGTCAACACCCTGGGCGACTTCGCCGAAGCCCTCAACCGCATGCTGGCGGACCTGCAACTGCCGGCCATCGCCCCGCAGGCCATAGAGAACATGGTGGGCAAGGGCTCGGAGCACCTGATCCGATCGGTGCTGGCCCATGTGGGCGCGGCCGACGTGGACGCCGCCTATGACCAGGCCTGGACACGCTACGAACACCATTACCTGCAGCTCAACGGCCAGTTCGCCGATGTCTACCCGGGCGTGCTCGAAGGCCTGCAGGCATTGCGCGCGCGCGGCCTGCGCCTGGCCTGCCTGACCAACAAGCCGCTGTCCTTCGCCCGGCCGCTGCTGGAGCAAAAAGGCCTGGCACCGCTGTTCGAGCAGGTCTTCGGCGGCGATTCCTTCGAGCGCAAGAAGCCCGACCCGCTGCCCCTGCTCAAGACCTGCGAGGCCCTGGGCACCTCCCCCGCGCGCACGCTGATGCTGGGCGACTCCAGCAACGACGCCCAGGCCGCGCGCGCCGCGGGCTGCCCCGTGGTGCTGGTGAGCTACGGCTACAACCACGGCCAGCCCGTGCGCCAGATCGATGCCGACGGCTTCGTCGATGCGCTGACCGAACTGGCCTGATTTGCACAGTTCCAGGTTTTTTGGAAAAAGAATGGGATTTGGCGATGGTTAACGCACTTTGACGGTGCGATTTATGTTTTTGCTAGAGTCGTCTGCTTTGCCATCCTGGCCGCGATCCGGCCACAGACAAGGAGGAAGCACGCGACATGCACGGACTGCACCTGACCGCCGATCTCTACCAATGCCAGGGCGACGAGCGCCATATGCTCGACGCCGATGCCATCGCCGCCCTGTGCCGCGCACAGACCGCGCAGGCCGGCCTGACCCTGGTGGAGGACCGCTGGGTCAAGTTCCCTGACTACCAGGGGCAGCCCGGCGGCGTCACCGGCACCGTGCTGCTGGCCGAATCGCACCTGGCCATACACACCTGGCCCGAGACCGGCTGCGTCACCGTCGATGTCTACGTCTGCAACTTCTCCGCCGACAACTCGGGCAAGGCCCGCGCGCTGATGGAGGGCGTGATCGCCGCCTACGCGCCGGGCCGCGTGGTGCGCCAGCATCTGATGCGCGGCGACATCGGTCCCGGCGCCCAGGCCACGGCGGCGGCCGATGAGGGCGATTGGGCGCTGGAGGCGCTCACGCCCCATGCGCGCTTTGGCTGGCGCGCCACGCGGCGCGAAACCGTGCAGACGCCCCATCAGGAACTGGAGCTGCTGCACACGCCGCAGTTCGGCAAGGTGCTGCGACTGGATGGCCGCTTCATGACCTCCGAAGGCGAGGAATTCTTCTACCACGAGGCCCTGGTCCACCCCGCGGCCCTGGCCCACCCGGCGCCGCGCAAGGCGCTGATCCTGGGCGGCGGCGATGGCGGCGCAGCCGAGGAACTGCTCAAGCACCCGTCCATGGAGCAGGTGGTGGTGGCCGAGCTGGACGAGGCCGTGGTCCAGGCCGCGCGCACGCACCTGCAGCAGGTGCACCGCGGCGTGTTCGATGACCCGCGCCTGCAGCTGCGCATAGGCGACGGCATGGCCATGGTGGAGCGCACCGAAGAACGCTTCGACCTCGCCCTCATGGACCTCACCGACCCCGACACGCCTGCCAGCGCGCTGTACTCCGACCAGGCCCTGGCGCGCATGAAGCGCGTGCTGGCGCCGGGCGGCGCCCTGGTGCTGCACCTGGGCAGCCCCGTCTTCCATGGCGGGCAGGTGGCGCGGCTGGTGGCCAGCCTGCGCGAGCGCTTTGCCATCGTGCGCTGCTACGGCCTCTACATCCCCCTGTACGGCGCCTACTGGGGCCTGGCCGTGGCCTCCGACACACTGGATGCGGCGGCGCTGCCCCCCGCCCAGCTGCGCCAGCGCCTGGCCGAGCGCCGCCTGCCCGACCTGCGCTACTACAACGCCGAAGTGCACCCCGCACTGTTCGCGTTGCCCAACTACTACCGCGATCTGGTGCAGCCCGCGCCCCTGGCGGCGCTGCCCCCGCGCGCGGTCCGCGTCGCCTGAGCCCGGCCCGTTCTGGCAACGGGCCGAGCCCGGCCCGCCCTGGCCGGGCTGCGGTGGCAACTGCGCGCCCGGCAGGGCAAATTTGACACAGTGCTGCAATCTGGTGGCAAGTCTGCTGTAATGAAAAACGGCGGGAAGGCCCGTGCGCCCGCCATTTTTCCGGCTTCCTGGTAAGTATTTCCGGGATATTGCGTGCTTGCAAAAACCATATCAACAGATAAAGCGCCAGACGCCCTGTATCAAAATGACTGCTTCCCTTTCAAAAACAAGAATATCCGCGTCCAAATACCATGATGATTCCTTGCTGCGGCTTTGGAATTGGGCTTTGTTGGCAGGGCTGGTATTGAGCTTTCCCCTGAGCTTTGTATTGCCGCAAAGCCTGAGCTGGGAAAATGGATTCCTGGAGAATATCCAGGCCGTGACCCTGCTGCTGGGCATGGTGGCGGCCCTGGTTGCGGCGCGGCGGCAAAAAGGCTCCTTTGCAGCGCCACTGTGGTGGATCGCCTCCCTGTTCTGGCTGGCTTTTCTAGGGCGTGAACTGGCCTGGGGCGCGGCTTTCCTGCCCAGCCTGGAGGCTGGCAAGTGGGGGCCGGTGATCAGCTCCCAGGTGCTGTGGTACCGGCCCGCCGTCAAATGGGTGGTGGGCGCCATGCTGCTGCTGTGCTGCTATTGGTTTGTGCGCCACGGTGTCTGGAACAAGGTCATCAAGCGCCTGGTGCGCGAGAAGGCGCTGCCGATATTCAGCCTGGCGACATTTGTCGCGGCCATGGTGATATCCACCAATGCGGAAGGTCATGGCTTCATTGTCCTGCAGCAATGGTTTGATTATCAGGTGATCGTGCTGGAGGAGCTGGTGGAGACATTTGGATATATGGCACTGTGGCTGGCACAGTGGGCGCTGGTCAGGTATGTTGCTGGCTGGCAGGAAGATATTTGAGCCAATATTGATCAAGCCGGCCGCCTGCATATTCCCGGTGTAATGGGGCAGATTCAGGGGCCGGTAAGTCGCCAGTAAGACGCAATCGGGGAGCATGGCCGTTTTCCCCGCAGGTTTGCCGCTCTCGCGGCGGACCGACGGAGCCTGAAACGACAGAACGTGCCATCGCAATGCAAGCCTCCATCTACCAGGACGTGATAGGTATCCAGGCGGCGGGCCAGGCGTATTCCCTGGGTTCGCGCTTCCAAGAATGCAGCCAGCACCGTGCCGTGCGGCTGGAGACGATCTTCGAGTTGCTTATCCTCAAGTTCCGCGAGGACCTGCTGCAGGCGCTGGCCGAGGAGCCTCCAGGCCCCGCACGCCACCTGCGCGCCTATATCCGCTGCGTCTGCGACCATGCCCTGTCCCGCCAGCGCGGCCAGAAGACGGCCGCACAGTTGCTGACCCGCGCAAGATTCCAGAACATATGGTTTGATTTCGTGGATGCGGCCTGCGCCGACGATCTGGTGCCCGAGGACATTGCCCTGCAATGCCGCGCCATGGTCGAGGACCTGTGGGTCATCCATGTGCTGGTCGAGCCCATGGCGCCCCAGCGCATCACCGGGATCAGGGAGCATCTGCTGTCCCTGTGCGGCAACGACGGAAACCATGAATCGCATCGCATTAATTGAGGACCATGCCAGGCTGGCCACGCTGGTCAGCCGCTCGCTGGCCAACTCCGGCATAGAGACCGATGTCTTCCACCAGATCTCCACGGCCTGGCTGGCCCTGCAGGACATCGACTACGGCGTCATCGTCATCGACCGCGGCCTGCCCGATGGCGACGGCCTGCAACTGGTGCAGCGCCTGCGCGCCGCAGGCCGCTCCACGCCCTGCCTGATGCTCACGGCCCGGGACGCGCTCAGCGACCGCGTGGGCGGCCTGGAAGCCGGTGCCGACGACTACCTGACCAAGCCCTTTCCCATGGAAGAGCTGATTGCCCGCGTGCGCGCCCTGCTGCGCCGGCCCGCGCTGGTGCAGGAGCTGGCGCCGCAGCTGGGCGACATCAGCATCAGCCCGCAGCAGGCCTGCATGCACTGCGCGGGCTCGGCCATCGCGCTGCCGCCGGCGGAGCTGCAGATCATGCTCAGCCTGGTGCGCAAGGCCGGCGCCACGGTGCGCCGCTCCACGCTGGAGGCGGCGGCCTGGGGCATGAGCAGCGTGGTCACGCCCAACGCCCTCGATGTGGCCCTGCACCGGCTGCGCCGCAAGCTGGCCGCGGCCGGCTCGTGCATGGAAATCGTCAACATCCGGGGTCAGGGCTATGCGCTTCGCGAACCTTTGCTGGCCCGGTAGCCTGCGCTCGCGGCTGCTGGCCGTCTATGGGTTGAGCATGGTGTTCAGCGCGCTGCTGGTGGGCGCGCTGGTGATTCTCGTCGCCAAGCCTTTCGACAGCTATGCGCTGCAGCGCGGCATGGGGCATGCGGCCGAGAAGCTGGCCGAGTGGGTGAGCTTCGATGCCAAGGGCGTGCCCCAGGGTTTCAGCGAGCGTGAACTCAAGGCCTGGATGCTGACCAGCCTGGGCGAGGAAATGCAGCTGCGCATCACCGACGCCCGCGGCCGCGTGGTCTTCGCCCCCAACGGCGAAATGCAGCCGCTGACGCAGACCGGCCGGGGCTTCGACCCCGAGCTCAAGGCCTTTGCCTACGAGCGCGGCGGCGTGGTCATGCGCGCGGGCACGGCCACGCTGGTCCACGACGGCACGACGTGGCACGTGCAGATAGCCGTCAGCGACCGCATGGTGGACTGGCTGCGCGAATCGGTGGGCCTGCCCGCGCTGTGGCGCGGCATGGTGGCCATCGGCGTGGTTTTCCTGGTCGTGTTCCTGTTCTCCACGCACCGCACGCTGCAGCGCATGCTCAGGCCGCTGGGCGTGGCCGCGCAGGATGCGCAGCGCATCACCCCGCAGACGCTGGGCACGCGCCTGCAGCCCAAGGACCTGCCGCGCGAGTTCGCGCCCCTGGTCGAGGCCTTCAACCACGTGCTGGACCGGCTGCAGGCCGGCTTCAGGAACCAGCAGGAATTCCTGTCCATGGCCGCGCATGAGCTCAAGACGCCGCTGGCCCTGATGCGCGTGCAGATCGAGCTGGAGCCCGAGGACCGGCGCAGCCCCGAGCTGCTCAAGGACGTGGACCACATGGCGCGCCAGGTCCAGCAGCTGCTGCACCTGGCCGAGGTCTGCGAACACCAGCGCTACCGCATGGAAGACATTGCGCCGGCCGACATCATTGGCGAGGTCTGCGACTTCATGGCACGCGCTTCGGAAAAATGCGGCGTGCACATCCACTGCGAGGTCAAGGACGGCTCGCCTGCCTGGCGTGCCGACCGGGGCGCGCTGTTCGTGCTGCTCAAGAACCTGATCGAGAACGCCGTGCAGCACAGCCCGCAGGGCGCCACCGTCACCGTGAAGGCCTGCGGCCTGGGCTTTTCGGTGCTGGACCAGGGCCGTGGCGTGCCGCCCGAGGACCTGCCGCGCATCTTCGAGCGCTTTTGGCGCAGCAGCGAGCGGCGCGACCTGGGCGCAGGCCTGGGGCTGCCCATCTGCCTGGAGATTGCGCGCGCCCATGGCTGGACGCTCACGGCCCTGCCCGGTGCCACGGGGCTGGAGATCCAGGCGCGCTTTGCCGGGCCCGTGCAGGAGCCCGCGCAGCCGTTCAACCGCCCAGCAATGCCTTCTTGAGTTGCTCGTCGGCCGGGTGCGGGCCCAGCCAGATGCCCAGCAGCGCCTGGAAGAACTCGGGCTCCTGGAAGGGCGCACCCTGGGCCTGGCCCTTGACGAAGACCTGGGCGCCCTGGCCCGGCACCCAGTCCACCGAGAAGTTCTCGCCCGGCAGCAGCTTCTTGTGCTGCGTGAAGATGTCGCTCATGCGCAGCACGCCGGGCACCAGGCGGGAGAAGCGGGCGCGCTCCATGTTGTCCTCGATGCCGCGTGCGAACAGCTTGCCCAGCTCGGCCGAATCGATCTCGCGCAGCATGGTCACGCTCACGCGCTTGGGGCCGGGCAGGGCCGCGATCTCCTGCAGGCTGGCGGCCGGCTTTTCCAGGTACAGGCCCGCCGTGTAGACCTTGAAGATGGCCTTGTAGCGAATGCCCGCGCCATTGAGCTGCAGCGTCTGGCCGCCCACCCCCGCCTGGGCGGGATAGGCCACGCCCGCGACGGTGCGCGGCGGCTCCTGGGCAGTGGCGGCCAGCGGCATCGCCAGCGCCATGGCCAGAGCGGCTGTCTTCATCCAGCGGGGCAAGGCGGTCATGGTGTCTCCTGCGCGGGGGCTGTGGCCCGGTTGCGGTTTGTTACGTCCGGGCGACATGTTGTGGGGATCGGGTGGGGGTGGCAACAGGGTTTTCGCGGGCCGATGGAGGGTGGCTATCATCCTGCTCGGTCCGCTTTCTTGTCGTGGGTGTATGCCCACGTTCCTGCGGTTATGGACGGGATGGGGCTACCCGCGAGGGCGTCCGCACGGCTCAATGCGTGTTCTTAACATCCCGTCCACCTGTCTGTGGGTAAGAACACCGGCTCGTGGCTTTCGTCTTGTTTCCGGAGCGCAGGCGCGAGCCTGCGTCCCAGTGGTTTTGGGCGGGATGGGGCTACCCGCAAGGGCGTCCGCACGTCGCAATGCGTGTTCTTAACATCCCGTCCACCTGTCTGTGCGTTGCACCGCTGATTCTGTTTGCAAGCCCCTGTCGGGGCGTTTCTTTTCGAGGCCGGGTTTCGGCCCGGCGGCCGACTCACTTTCTTGTCTCGCTACAAGAAAGTGAGCAAAGAAAAGCGCCCGAATGTCCGCGACCCCTTCGCTGCGCTGCGG
>NZ_WUMG01000073.1:0-15279 GCF_009827015.1 Delftia sp. CH05
GGGTGGAAGGCAGGGATTGGGAGGGCTGTGATTCGTACCCGCCCAGCGCCCACAGCCGTGCGTAGCGTCCGCCCAGCGCCAGCAGCTCGGCATGGCGGCCGCGCTCGCGGATGGCTCCGCCTTCCACCACCAGGATCTGGTCCGCATGCATGACGGTGTCCAGCCGGTGGGCGATGACCAACAGGGTGCGTCCGGCGGCCAGGCGCGACAGGGCCTGCTGGATGGCGGCCTCGCTCTCGGCATCGGCAGCGGCCGTGGGCTCGTCCAGCACCAGCACGGGCGCATCCAGCAGCACGGCGCGCGCAATGCTCAGGCGCTGCTGCTCGCCGCCGGACAACTGGGCGTCTTCGCCGATCACCGAGTCATATCCGCGCGGCAGCGCCAGGATGCGTTCATGGATGTGGGCGGCGCGCGCCGCCTCTTCCACCTCCTGCGCGCTGGCCGAGGGCCGGCCCAGGGCGATGTTCTCGCGCACGCTGGCGTGCACCAGGCGCACGTCCTGCAGCATAAAGGCCAGGTGGCGGTACAACTGCAGGGTCTCGATCTGCCGCAGGTCCACCCCGCCCAGCGTGATGCGCCCTTCGTTCGGGTCGAAGAAGCGCAGCAGCAGCCGGGCGAGCGTGGACTTGCCCGCGCCCGAGGCACCGACCACGGCGGTCACCGTGCCGGGCCTGAGCGTGAAATCCATGCCCTTGAGCACGTCATGCCCCGCCTCGTAGGCATGGCCCACGCCTTCGAAGCGGACTTCGCAGCCTTGGGGCAGCCTGCATTGATGGGCGGCCGGTTGCTCCAGCACGGGCGTGCGCAGCAGCGCCTGCACGCGCTGGGCAGCGCCCGTGGCGTGATTGAGCGCATGCAGGTTGAAGCTGAGCAGCTGCAGCGGCGCGCTGATGCCCGGCGCCACCAGGGCAAAGGGCAGCACGTCCACGGGCGCCATCCAGCCCAGAGCCGTGAACAGCGTGCCAAAGGCCAGCACCACCCCCAGCACGGCCACGGGCGCGATCAGCGCATTGGCATTGGCGCGCGCCGACACCAGCGGACGCGCAAAGCCTAGGAAGGCGTCGGTAAAGCCATCGACGGACTCGCGGTAGCTGCCATGGGCGCGCCCGCTGGCACCAAAGGCCTTGACCACGGGAATGCCGTGCACGAACTCCACCACCGCGTTGTTGATGCGCGCCAGTCCCGCGCCAAAGGCCGGCATGTGGGCGCCGCTGGCCTGCATGGCATGGCGCATCACCAGAAAGAAGATGCCGAACGGCAGCGCCGAGACCAGGGCCATGCGCCAGTCCATGGCCACCAGGTAGACCGCAGAAGCGGCCACCGTGCCCGCGCCGCGCCCCACCGTGGTGTAGAAGTGCGCGGTCAGCTCGTGCAGGGTGGCCACGTCGTCCTGCATGGCCTGCTTGACCTGGCCCGAGGCCCGCTCGGTGAACCAGCCCAGCGGCACACGCGCCAGCCGCTGCATGGCCGACAGGCGCAGCCCGTGGGTGAGGCGGTTGTCGGCCAGATGGGCAACCAGCTCGCCCGCCGACACCAGGGCCATGCCCGCAAACAGGCAGACAAGGCACAGCGCGATGACGCGCCAGGCATCTGCCGCCACCATGCCGCCATCGGCCAGCGCCAGCCGCGCGATATGGGCGATGCCGGCCAGCGGCGCCAGCGCCAGCACGGCGCCCGCAAACGACAGCAGCGCGGCAAGAACAAGCTGCGCGCGGATGGGCTGCAGCGTCTGCGCAATGGGGCCGGGGCCGGCCTGGGCGTCATCGGCCTCGGGTGAGTGCATGGGTTCTCCTGGAAGGCATGGCGGAACAGAAAAGAACAGAAAACAAGGGCTCTTGCCTGTCTTCCGAACGAGAACGCCAAACCCTCAATCCCCAGGGGCAGAAAGTTGAATCAGCCGGTAACGGGTTCCGAGAAACGGGGAAGGCGCCGCGATGAAAGAAGCCTCAGCCCGCCGCCTGCACCGTGACCCAGTAGCGCGTGCGCGAGACCACCTGCACGGGCAGGCCCAGCGCCAGGTTGTGCAGGGCGCGGTCGGTATCGCGCAATGAGAACACGCCCGTGACGCGCAGGCCGCCCACCTGCGGGTCGCAGCGCAGCAGGCCCGTGCGGTAGCGCGCCAGTTCGGCCACCAGCTCGCCCAGCGGCATGTTGTCGGCCACCAGCACGCCGCGCGCCCAGGCGGCGGCACTTTCCTGCGCAGGCACCGGAGCCCGGGCCTGCTCGCCAGTGAAGACGGCGCCCTGCCCCGCATCCACGCGCACCACCTGGCCCGGCGCCCTGGCAGGACGCACCTCCACCGCGCCCTCGAACACGGCCACGCGTGAATGCTCTTCTTCCTGGCGCAGCGTGAAGCGCGTGCCCAGGGCCTGCACCGTGCCGTGGCGCGAGCGCACGCGCAGCGGGCGGGGTGTGCTTTGCGGATCGGGCGCGGTGGTGACGAGGATTTCGCCGGCGCGCAGCAGGATCAGGCGCTCGGCCTCGTCAAAGCGCAGGTCGATGGCCGAGGCCGAGGCCAGCACCACCTGCGTGCCATCCGGCAGCGTGATCTCTCGGACTTCACCACGCGCCGTGCCATGGCTGGCGGCGGCGACCTGCCATGCATCGGTGCCGCGCACCACATGGGCAATGCCTCCGGCCGTGGCCATGAGGCCCAGCAACTGCATGGCACGGCGGCGGCCCCGGGGCGCCGGCGACGCAGCGGAGGTGTCCGCCAGCGTATGCCGTGCAATGCCGCCGGGCACGCTGCGCAGCTTGTCGTCAAAGGCCTGCAGCCGGCTCCAGGCCAGCTCGTGCCGCGGATGCTCGGCACGCCAGCGGGCGCAAGCGGCGCGGTCTTCGTCGTTGGCGTCGTCAGCCCACAGGCGTGCCATCCATTCGGCGGCGCGCTGGACGATGGCCGGCTCCAGCGGCTCGCTGGCGGACGCAGTTGCGCAGGCGTCAGTGGATGCGGCTGACGCGGCCGATGCCGGAGATGAAGACATGCCGGCCACTCAGCACACGGCGCCGTGCAGCGCCTGGTAGCAGGCCAGCAGGCCGGCAGCGATGTATTTCTCCACCGAGGACACGGACACGCCCAGCTCGGCCGCGATATCTCGGTAGGCCATGCCGTCGAGCTTGCACAGCAGCAGGGCCTTGCGCGCCTTGGGCGGCAGGCCGTTCAGCGCGGCATCGATCTCGACCAGGGCCTCCAGCGCCAGGGCACGTGTTTCTTCGGAGGGCGCCATCTGCTCGGGCAGCAGGGCCAGGGCTTCAAGGTAGGCCGCCTCCACGCGGCGGCGCCGGTACAGGTCGATCACCAGGCCATTGGCGATCTGGGTGAGATGGCGGCGGCGCTCATCGGCCGGGGGAACGCGGCCCGTGCGCAGCAACTGCAGGTAGACGTCGTGCGCCAGATCGGCCGCATCAAAGGCATTGCCCAGCTTGCGGCGCAGCAGGCCGCGCAACCAGCCGTGGTGATCGGTGTAGAGAATTTCGACTTGTTGCTGAAGCGCAAACTCGGCGGCGGCCACAGTACCCCTCCCTGTGCCCCAGGGCGCAGGCACGCCGGGGACGTATGACAAATGAGAACCATTTGCATTTTATATGGAAGCCAGCCCCCGCCGCCGCGACGCACTAGCGCTGCGGCAGGCCGGGCAGTATGGCGTTCAGGTCTACCGCGTTGGCCATGGCGCGGTTGCCTTCGTCGCCAGGATGCAGGTGGTCGCCCGAGTCGAAGCGCGCCGCCATGCGTGCCGGGTGGGCGCTGTCGCGCAGCACGGCGTCGAAGTCGATGACGGCATCGAAGGCGCCGCCCAACCGTATCCATGCATTCACCTGCCGCCGCAGGTCGTCCTTGCCGTCCTGGTAGTAGTCGTCCAGCGGCGTGCCTGGCAAGGCGCCCTCGAAAGGCGGCAAGGTGGCGCCGATCACGCGCAGGCCGTGGCTGCGCGCCCTGGCAACCAGCTGGCAATAGCCCTCTGCCATGTCCTGCAGCGTGGGGCGCTGCGCCCGCGGCGCAAAGGCCGTGCCGGGCCAGGAAATATCGTTGATGCCCAGCAGCACGATGAGGCTGCGCACACCGGGCTGGGCCAGCACATCACGCTCCAGCCGCGCCAGGGCATGCTCGCCCATGCCATCGGACAGCAGGCGCGCCCCCGAGATGCCGGCATTGACCACCGCCGCGCCGTGCGGCGCAAGGCGCGCGGCCAGGAAATCCGGCCAACGGCTGTCCCTGTCCAGGCTGGCCGTGGCACCGTCGGTGATGGAGTCGCCCATCACCGCTACCACGGGCGCCGCAGCTTCTGCCTCGACCTCTATGCCCGCCAACAGCGGGCGGGCCGTGCTGCTGATTGCGCCAGGGTCCGAAGTCCGCAGCGCCGCAGCCGCGGACTGGTCGCCCGCCACGATCCAGCCGGTCTGACGCCCATCCCAGTGAAAACTCTGCACAGGCGTGGCACCGGGCAGGTACAGGCTCACGGCCACCTGCGACAGCGAGGCCAGCGGCAAGGCCACAGGGTCGCTGACCAGGGATGCGCCTGCGGCAATGGTGGCTTGCGCGCTGCCGCCAAAGGTCACAGCCTGCAGGCTGCCGGACTCGACGGCGCCTGCCGGCAACGGCTTTGCCACGGTCGCCCTGCCCACGGTCACAGGCTGGCCGCCGTAGGCGTTGGACAGCACGATACGCAGGCGCGGCCCGCCCAGGCTGATGCGTGCCACCTGGCGCACGGTCTGGTCCTGCAGCACAGCGGGCAGGTTGGTAGGAAAGAGGAAGTCCGCCCCCCAGACCGGCTGCGGGCTGGCCTGCCACGTGGCAGCCCAGTGGGAGGCTTCAGCCGAACCCGCCGGCGCCGTTGAATCCGCCATGGCTGGCGTGGAAATCACAAGCGCCAGAAGGGCCGCGCCCGAGGCCGTGGAAAGCGATGGAAAAAGTTGCAGCATGCAAGGAATCCGATGTCTGTCGATGGCTGGATCATGGATTCAAGGGCGGCGCGGGACTAGACGGTCTGCTGGAACACCATCTGTGAATGGAAGGCATCAACCAGCTGACGAAAAAAGCCCCTGCCTCGGAAGGCAGGGGCTGTCAGGGGCCCGTGGACGCCATGCGTAGCATCGACGGGCCGGCTAGCAACGGGTTGGCGTCAGCCGGCAGTGGCCTGCGGCGAGGGCTTGGGCTGCAGGCGCTTGAGCACGCGCGGCACGATGAGCACGCAGGCCACGATGATGATCAGCGTCAGCGACATGGGGCGCTGCAGGAAGATCCACCAGCTGCCTTCGCCGATGGACACGGCGTTGCGCATCTGCGCCTCGGCCAGGGGGCCCAGGATCATGCCCACCACCACGGGCGCGGTGGGGAAGTCGAAGCGGCGCATGATCACGCCCAGTACGCCGATGCCGTACAGCAGGAACAGGTCGAACGCGCTCTGGCGCATGCCGTAGGCACCCACGGTGGCGAAGATCAGGATGCCGGCGTACAGCTGGGGACGCGGGATCTTCAGCAGCTTGACCCACAGGCCCACCATGGGCAGGTTGAGCACCAGCAGCATCAGGTTGCCGATGTACAGCGAGGCGATCAGCGCCCAGACCAGGGCCGCGGACGAACTGAACAGCTGCGGGCCGGGGTTGATGCCGTAGTTCTGGAAGGCGCCCAGCAGCACGGCCGTGGTGTTGCTGGTGGGAATGCCCAGGGTCAGCAGCGGGATCAGCGCGGCGGTCACGGTGGCGTTGTTGGCCGCCTCTGGGCCGGCCACGCCTTCGATGGCGCCCTTGGTGCCGAACTCCGCACGGTCCTCGCCCTTGGCCAGTTTCTTCTCGGTGGCATAGCTCAGGAAGGTCGGAATCTCGGTGCCGCCGGCGGGAATGCAGCCGAAGGGCGTGCCGATGACGGTGCCGCGCAGCCACGCGGGCCACGAACGCTTCCAGTCACGGCCGGTCATGTGCACGCGGCCCATCTTGTTTTGCGTATCGACGACCTTGCCTTCGTACATGGCGGCGTACAGCACTTCGGCCACGGCGAACAGGCCCACGGCCACGAGCACGATGTCCACGCCGTCCAGCAGTTCCATCTTGCCCATGGTGTAGCGCGCAGCGCCCGAGATCTGGTCCATGCCGATGCAGCCCAGCGCCAGCCCCAGGAACAGGGCCGTCATGCCGCGCAGCGCGCTCTGGCCCAGCACGGCGCTCACGGTGGTGAAGGCCAGCACCATCAGCATGAAGTACTCGGGCGGGCCCAGCTTGACGGCGAAGTCGGCCACCGAAGGCGCGAACAGCGTGACGACCACGGTGGCCACGGTGCCGGCCACGAAGGAGCCGATGGCGGAGGTGGCCAGCGCGGCGCCCGCGCGGCCGCTCTTGGCCATCTTGTTGCCCTCCATGGCCGTGACCATGCTCGCGGTCTCCCCGGGCGTGTTCAGCAGGATGGAGGTGGTGGAGCCGCCGTACATGGCGCCGTAGTAGATGCCCGCGAAGAAGATCATCGAGGCGGTGACATCGACCTTGGCGGTGATGGGCAGCAGCATGGCCACGGCCACGGCCGGTCCGATGCCGGGCAGCACGCCCACGGCCGTGCCCAGGGCGCAGCCGACCAGGGCCCACAGCAGGTTGGCCGGTGTGATGGCGGTGGCAAAGCCCGCCAGCAGTGCGTCAAAGATTTCCATTACAGCCACCCCGTCTCAGTCAGGCCCGGCAGGTTGATCGCCAGGAATTGCGTGAAGGCCCAGAACACGGGCGCCGAGATCAGCAGCCCGGTGACCACGTCCTTGGCCCAGGTGATGGGCTTGCCCGCCTGGGCCTGGCCGCCGGCACGGCGCAGGCCCTGCACGGCCAGCACGTAGCAGACGGTGCAGCTGACGATGAAGCCCACGGTGCCGATCAGCACGGCATTGACCAGCAGGCCCGTCGACACCCAGACGAAGGCGCCGATGTCGGCTCGTGGGTGGCCGCCCCCGCAAGAGGCTTCGCGAAAGCCGCCCGTGCGTGCCTCCCAGACCAGCCAGGCGCCGCAGACTGCGAGCACCAAGGCACACAGCCAGGGCAGGAAATTGGGGCCGACGCCGCCGTAGCCGGCATCGCCAGGGATTTGCAGCGCGCCGAAGGCCAGGCCTGCGGCGACAAGCAGCACGCCGGAGCCGACGATGGTCTGCGCGCGTACCGAGGGAAAGCCGCTGGGCTCATCGGCCTGGGCGGCATCCGTGGCAAGTGGATTGGGTTGTGAGGACTCGGACATGGTCAGTTCCTGGCCGCAGCGGGACCGGCGACCGGGCCGGCCACCGCTGCAGACGTGGGGAAAAAATTAAGCCGCCGGGGCCTGCGAGCCGCTGGCGCGGCGCGCGGGCATCTTCCGCTTCTTGAAGTAGGCGCTGCGACTGGCGCCTGCCGTGGCCCGCAGGAGTGCGGGCCTGTTGCTGCACCGACCCCGCAAGAGGCCGGTGCAGCAGCTCGATCACACCATGCCGGACTTGACCATGGTGGCGCGCAGGCTCGCGAACTCCTGGTCCACGAACTCGCCGAAGGCATCGCCGGCCAGCCATGCAGGCGTCCAGTCGTTCTTCTGCAGCGCCTCGGCCCAGGCCTTGCTCTTGGTGGCCTTCTCGATCATGGCGACCAGCGCATCGCGCTGTGCCTTGGTGATGCCGGGCGCGCCGTACACGCCGCGCCAGTTGCCGATCTCCACGTTGATGCCCTGCTCCTTGAGCGTGGGCACGTCCACGCCCTTCAGGCGCTGGCCCGAGGTCACGCCGATGGGCTTCATCTTGCCGGTGCCGATGTACTCGGCGAACTCGCTGTAGCCGCTGCCGCCCACGGTGACGTTGCCGCCCAGGATGGCGGAGATGGCCTCGCCGCCTCCACGGAATGCCACGTAGTTGATCTTGGAGGGATCGACGCCGACTTCACGCGCAATCATGGCCGCCGCAATGTGCTCGGTGGAGCCGCGCGAGCCGCCGCCCCACTTGACGGAGCCCGGGTCCTTCTTGAGCTGGGCGATCACCTCGGCCATGTTCTTGAAGGGCGAGTTGGCGGGCAGCACGAAGACGTTGTACTCGCTGGTCAGGCGGGCCAGCGGCGTGGCCTGCGTGAGGTTCACGGGCGGCTTGCCCGTGATGATGCCGCCCAGCATGACGGCGCCCATGACCATCATGGCGTTGGGATCGCCCTTGCTGCCGTTGACAAACTGCGCAAGGCCGATGGCGCCGGCGGCGCCACCCTTGTTGTCATAGGTGACGGAAGCAGCCTGACCAGCGTCCTGCAAAGCCTTGCCCAGGGCACGGCCCGTGGTGTCCCAGCCGCCGCCGGGGTTGGCCGGCAGCATCATCTTGACGGCTGCCGCAGCCTGCGCAGACAGCGGCAGGCTGCCTGCGGCGGCCAGTGCGGCCAGCGACTTCAGAAAAGTATCACGACGCATGGTTTGACTCCTTGTGTTGTAAGGCTGTCGATGATCGGTTCGCTACCTGTCAAATGGCTGTCCAAACCCCTAGGGGAATCCCTAGATCGCTCTCGCCACGATGGCCTGCATCGCGCCCGGTGCTAACGTCCGGCCCATGCAATTGCTGCTCGTAGAAGATGACAACGCCATGCGCACCACGCTGCAGCGCACGCTGATCCGGCGCGGCATCCAGGTGGAGACGGCGGCCGACGGGCCCTCGGCCCTGGCGCAGTGGCTGGTGCGCGAGCCCGACGCCGTGGTGCTGGACCTGAGCCTGCCCGGCCTGGACGGCCTGCAGGTGCTGGAGCGTGCGCGCGGCCAGGGCCTGCGCACGCCCGTGCTCATCCTGACTGCGCGCGGCACCGTGGGCGACCGCGTGCTGGGCCTGAACGCCGGTGCCGACGACTACCTGGCCAAGCCCTTCGACCTCGACGAGCTGGAGGCCCGGCTGCGCGCCCTGCTGCGCCGCAGCAGCGACAGCTTCACGCCCAAGCCGCCGCCCGAGACCATCGCCATGGGTGCGCTGCGCTACGACAAGGCCAGCGGCGCCATCCACCGCGATGGCGAGATCATGGAGCTGACGCCGCGCGAGCTGGCCCTGATGCACGCCCTGCTGGCACGCCCCGGCCATGCCGTGGCCAAGGAGCGTCTGTTCGCGCTGGTGTTTCCCGGCGAGTCGGACGTGCAGTACGAAGCCGTGGAAGTCGTCGCCTACCGGTTGCGCAAGAAGCTGTCGGGCACGGGCGTGCAGCTGGTCACGCTGCGCGGCCTGGGCTATCTGCTCAAGGCCGAGTCGGCCTGAGGCACTCCACCACTCACCGCAGCCCATGCGCGACCCCGGTCTTCCCCTTCCCGCCCCCGCGCGCACGCGCCAGCCCTGGTCGCTGCGCCGCCAGCTGCTGACGGGCATTCTCGTGCCCGTCATTCTGTTCATTGGCTTCAATACCTGGAGCCTGTACCACCAGACGCTGGCTGCGCTGAACACCGCCTATGACCGCACGCTGCTGGCCTCGGCCAAGAGCATCAGCGAGCAGCTGGATGTGACGGGCTATGACGAGTCCGCCCAGCTGCATGCCATCGTTCCCTACTCGGCGCTGGAGATCTTCGAGGCCGACAACCAGAGCCGCATGTTCTACCGCGTCTCCACGCTGGAGGGGGAAATGGTGTCGGGCTTTGGCGAGCTGCCCATGTGGCACGGCGTCATTCCCCAGCGCCCGCCCTACGCGGCCCTGGTCGACTTCTACGACGCACAGTTCCGGGGCCGGCCCGTGCGCATGGCCGTGCTGCTGCAGCCCGTGGCCAGCGCCAAGGGGCGCGGCATGGCCGTGATCCAGGTGGCCGAGACGCTGGAGCTGCGTGAAGCGCTGGCCCTGCAGATCCTGCGCACCACGCTGGCGCGGCAGGCCCTGCTGGTGGCCGCCGTGGCGCTGATCGTGATCTTCGTCGTCCAGCGCGCCACACAGCCCGTGCGCCGGCTCAGCAGCGACCTGCGATCGCGCCCGCGCGGCGACCTGAGCCCGCTGTCGGCACCCTCAGCACCGCGCGAGTTGCAGCCGCTGCTGGAGGCCATCAACCAGCTCATGCTGCGGCTGCGCCAGCTGCTGTCGGACCAGAAGCGCTTTGTGCGCGACGCGTCGCACCAGCTGCGCACGCCGCTGGCCGTGCTCAAGGCACAGCTGCAGTCGGCCCAGCGCGGCGATGTGCCAGCCGAGCAGGCCTTTGAGGAAATCGGCGCCACCGTGGACCGCGCCACGCGCCTGGCCAACCAGATGCTGGCGCTGGCCAAGGTCGAGCAGCTGCGCCAGGAAGACAGCGCCGAGCCCGCATCGCCCGCGCCCAGCCTGCTGGACGAAGTGGTGCGCGACGTGGCCATCGAACTGTCGCCGCTGATTGCGGAGCAGGACATCGACTTTTCCATAGACACGGAGCCCTGCCCCGTTCCTGCCCACGAATGGATGCTGCGCGAGCTCACGCGCAACCTGCTGCACAACGCCATACGCCACATGCCTGCGGCCGGCAGCCTGCACATCAGCGTGCACCAGGCCGGCAGCCAGGCCGTGCTCAGCCTGCGCGACAGCGGGCCGGGCATAGACAGCGAGCTGGCGCAGAGGCTGTTCCAGCCATTTTCGGCCGGCAATGCGCGCAGCGGCTCGGGCCTGGGGCTGGCCATCTGCCACGAGATCGTGCAGACGCTGGGCGGCGCCATCGAGCTGCGCAACATCTACCGGCAAGGCCTGGTCTGCGGACTGCATGCGCACGTGGCGATTCCGCTGCAGCCGGCCACTGGCAAGCACCCCGCGCCGCGCGCACAATAACGCCATGACCGATATCGAATCCATGCGTCTGGACAAATGGCTGTGGTGCGCGCGCTTCTACAAGACGCGCAGCCTGGCGACGGAGGAAATCGGCAAGGGCCGCGTCACCGTCAACGGAGCCCTGGTCAAGCCCGCGCGCGAGGTGCGCTGCGGCGACACCGTGGCACTGCGCCAGGGCCAGGTCCCGCGCACCGTGGTCATCCGCGGCCTCTCAGGCATGCGGGGCCCCGCCCCCGTGGCCCAGGCCCTGTACGAGGAAACCGCCGAAAGCCTGGCCGAGCGCGAACGGCTGGCAGAGCAGCGCTGGCTGGCTCCGGAGCCCGCCAGCAGCATCGCCAGCCAGCACGAAGGCCGCCCCACCAAGCGCGACCGCCGCCAGATCGACCAGGTGCGCGAGCGCGGCAGCTGGGACAGCCGCTGGAGCGCCTCCATCGACGATCTGGACCGGCGCTGAATCGCACGGCCCTGCCCGCCTCTTCCAGCAAAAAAGGCCATGTGCAACAACTGCGCATGGCCTTTTTGCATGGATTTGCGGGAAGCAGGCCCTGCGGCGTTCAGACCACCTGGTCCCTGGCCGGGGCGTCGTCATCCTGCGCGCGCGGCAGGATGAGGTTCATCACCATGGCGGCCATGGCGCCCACGGTCACGGCCGAGCCCAGCAGGTACTGCAGCATGTCCGGCAGGCTCTGCACCCAGTCCTTGGGGGCCAGGGTGGCAAAGAAGGAGCAGATGATGGGCACGCCCACCACCAGCATGGCACGCTCGTCCAGGCGCACATGGCGCAGGATGCGGATGCCCGCCATGGCAATGGTCACGCAGACCACGGCGAACATGCCGCCGATCACGGGCGAGGGAATGGCCGCGATCAGTGCGGAGAACTTGCCCAGGAAGCCCAGGCAGGCCAGCACCAGGCCGGCTGCAATGAAAACCATGCGGCTGGCCACGCCGGTGATGGAGATCACGCCCGCATTGGTGGAGTAGCCGGTGACCGGCGTGGCACCTATCAGCGCGGCCACGCTGCAGCTCAGGCCTTCGCCCACGGCGCCACGGTCCAGCTGGCGGCTGGTGATGGGCTGGTTGATCACGGCCGAGACCGCGAACCACGTGCCCGTGGTCTCCGCCATGACCACGAGGTAGATCACGACGAAGGTGAGCACGGCGGGCAGCGAGAACTGCAGCGGATAGTCGATGCCCGCCAGCTTGGGCAGCGTGAGCCAGGGCGCATCGGCAATGGGCTGCCAGGCAAACAGCCCCATGCCCCAGGCGACGGCCGTGCCGCCAGCCAGCGCGATGATCACCGACGACAGGCGCATCCAGCGGCCCAGCCGGTTGTCGAAGCGCAGGCCCAGCATCATGGCCGCAATCAGCAGCGCCGCCGATACCGATGCCAGCGCAATGGACTGGTTGACCGTCATGCCGCCGTGGACCGCGAACACGTTGGCGCTCAGCGCAATCGGCAGCAGCGACAGCCCCACCACGAGGATGATGGTGCCGCCAACGATGGGCGGCACCAGCCAGCGGATCACGCGGTGGAACCAGCCCAGCGCACCCAGCGCGATGACGATGAGCGCGCCCGGAATCAGCGCGCCATAGACCGCTCCCATGCCGCCGAAGCCGCCGCCCGCGCCAAAGGCCACGGCCAGGATGGCACCCAGGGGAATGTAGGAAGGCCCTTGTGCCACGGGCATGCGCATGCACCAGGCCGTCTGGATCAGCGTGCCCAGTCCCGCTGCGAGGAAGGTGGACTGGATCATGGACGCCGCGTCGGCCTGAGACAGCGCCAGGGCCGAGGCAATGATGAAGGGCACGACATACACGTCCATGGCCATCACATGCTGCAGGCCCAGCAACAGGGCCTGGGAGAGCGTGACGCGGTCGTCAGGGCGGGCGATCAGGCGCCCTTCGTAGGAGGAGGTCAGTTCGGTCATGGAGCGGAAAACGCGGGAAACAGCCAGTGCGCAAACGCAGCCGGTCTTCAGGCGGGGCTGGCCGCCTGGCGCCGGTGCACGCACGCGCCCTGCACCCAGGTGCAGGCCACATTGGCACGCGTGGCATGGTGGATGATCTTCTGCAGGATGTCGGCCGGGCCGTCCTGCTCGGGCCAGATCTGCACATTGGAGTCCGGCGCCAGGCAGTCGACGGCCAGGGCATCCATGGCATGGCCGGGCTCGATGCGGCCAATGGGAAGGTCCAGCGCATCGCCACCCGCCGCCGTGGCCAGCCACAGTGCAAAGACGTGGTCGATGCGGGCCTGCACGCCCTGCCCCGCCCTGCCGCGCCGGGCGGCCGTCTGCGCCGGATCCACGCCTTCGTGCAAGGCCAGCGAGGCTGTCATGGCATGGCGGCAGGCGTCGAACATGCTGGGGCTGTAGCCCCCCGAAATGTCCGTGGCCAGTCCCATGCCCAGACCCTGCTCGCGGCCGCTGCGCGCGGGGAAAACGCTGTTGGCGAAATAGAAGTTGGATAGCGGGCAATGCGCCACCGAGGCGCCCGTGCGCGCCATCAGCGCCACGTCATCGGCCGTGAGGAAGTTGGCATGGGCCACGACCGTGCGGCGCGTGAGCAGGCCGAAATCATGCAGCGCATGCGCATCGGTGCGGCCCTGGCGTTCCAGCACATGGGCGTGGGCCCAGTCGCTTTCGGAGCAATGCGTCTGCACATGGGCGCCGGTGTGCCGAGCCAGGTCACCCAGGCCGCGCAGCAGCTCGTCGGTGCACGAAGGAATGAAACGCGGCGTGATCGCCGGCAGCACGCGCTGCTGCGCGTTGTCCGGATGCTGGCGCAGCCAGTCGATGAAGCGCGCTGTCTCGGCAATGCCTTCGGCGGCACTGGCGTCCTTGTAGAACGAAGGGCATTGCGACGGCTCGTCCATGGCCACCTTGCCGACCAGGGCGCGCTGGCCCAGGGCCAGGCAGCGTTCGGCCAGCACTTGGTTGCCCACGGCGTGGATGGTGCCGAAGTACATGGCCGTCGTCGTGCCATTGGCCAGCAGCGTACGCACCACGCTGTCGTACACCGAAGTGGCAAAGCCGGCATCGCCGTAGCGCGCTTCCAGGGGAAAGGTGTACTCCTGCAGCCAGGTTTCCAGCGGCACATCCAGGGCCTTGCCGCTTTGCGGCCACTGCGGCGCATGCACATGCAGGTCCACCATGCCGGGCAAAAGGTACTGGCCCTCGGGCAGGCGCTTCAGCGTGCCCGCTGCCGCATGCAAGGCCTCCACGGTCGTGCGCCGAGGGTCGTTCCGCTCCAGCACGGCGTCGATCATGCCGCGGCCATCCACGACGATCAGCACGTCCTGCCGGATGCGCAGTGCGTACGGCGTGGGGGCATCGAAGGCCGTGCACAGCAGGGCCCAGCCTGGGCGCGGCTCAGAGGAATTCATCATGGGAAACGACAAGAGAGCTTCACTTGGCCTTGAGCTTGGCCAGGTCCTCGACCGACAGCCAGCGCCACTGGCCCGGCTGCAGGTCCTCGGTGAGCTCCAGCTCGCCAATCTTCCAGCGGTGCAGGCCTTCAACGCGGTTGCCAACGGCGGCGATCATGCGCTTGACCTGGTGGTACTTGCCCTCGGTCAGCGTGAGGTCCAGCACATGCTCGCTCACCTGCTCGCAGGCAGCCGCCTTGACGGGCTTGGGGTCGTCATCGAGCACCACGCCCTCCAGCAGGCGCTGCACCTGCCGCGCATCCACGGCATGCTTGGTGGTCACACGGTAGACCTTGGGCACGTGCTTCTTGGGCGAACTCATGCGGTGGATGAACTGGCCATCATCGCTGAGCAGCAGCAGGCCCGTCGTGTCCTGGTCCAGCCGGCCCACGGCCTGCACGCCCTGCACGGCACCCTTGTTCGGGCGCTGGCGCAGCGGCATGGGCAAAAGCGAGTAAATGCTCGGATAGGTTGAAGGCTTTTGCGAGCACTCCGTGCCCGCCGGCTTGTGCAGCAGCACATAGCCCAGCGCGTGATAGGCCCACTCCACGCCCTGTACGCGATAGCGCAGGCCTTCAGGATCGATGTCCTGCGTGGAGTCGAGGCAACGCACCCAGTCGTTGGCCTCGGTGTCCCACAGTTCCACCCAGCCCTGCTGGACCAGGCCCGAGCACACGCGGCGGATACCGAAGCCTTGGGAATACAGAATGTCTTGCAGTTGCATGTTGGTCTTTCAAGCCGGCGCACCCACCATGGCGCACGCACATCGCGCAGGGCCGGAACAGGTATTCTGCGCAAACAAGCAAAAAACCCCGTAGCTTTGGGCTACGGGGTTTCTTGGGCTGTAAGAGCCTGACGATGACCTACTTTCACACGGGAACCCGCACTATCATCGGCGCAAAGTCGTTTCACTGTCCTGTTCGGGATGGGAAGGAGTGGTACCAACTTGCTATGGTCATCAGGCATAACTTGTTGTCATGCTGCTCTTGTGAGCAACACAACGAATTCATAGAGTCTGTAATCAGCTTTGTATTTTGACTGCGCCTTACTTGGCATAACCACCTTGATGATCAACGTCATCAAAGTTATAGGGTCAAGCCTCACGAGCAATTAGTACTGGTTAGCTTAACGCATTACTG
>NZ_WUMG01000074.1:0-11926 GCF_009827015.1 Delftia sp. CH05
ACCTGGGGCTTGGAGGACGTGGGCCAGGGCGGCAGCGGCGTGCTGGAGCAGGCGGCCAGCAGGGCGGTGCATGCCAGGGCCGACCACCGCAGCCGGCCCTGTGGCAGCTCCGGATCGGGGCGCTGGCTGGAGGGTATGGCGGGTGGAGTCAGCAGTGTCATGGCGTGGCCTTGAGGAACCAGTCGTGGGGAATCTTGGGGAATCCGGGAAAAGGGGTGCGGCCTTCAGTCGCCGCAGGCCGCAATGCTATCGGGATGATAGCCATGCAGGCTTGCGGCGCGCTGTCGGCTGAAGGCGCAATCTGTGCAATGCAAAAGGGCTGCAGCCCCGGGGAGATGCAGCCCTTTGGGCTGGTGCAATGCCCGGCATGCCGCCTGGCACGCCGGGTATTCAGTGCAGGTCAGCGACCGTAGCCGCCGCGCGAGGAGCCGCCACGGCCACCGCCGCCGAAGCCACCACCGCCGCCGCCGCCACCGCGGTTGAAACCACCGCCGCCGCGGCGGCCGCGTTCGGCCATGGTGTCCACGCTGGTGCGCATCGGGTCGGGTTGGCCGCCACCGGCGCCGCCGCGCGGTCCGCTGCTGCGTGCATGGCCGAGCTGCGTGCCCAGGTGGGCGTCAGCGCGCGGGGGCTGGTCGTCGAAGCGACGGCCACCGCCGCCTTCGCCGTCAGGACGCGGGCCGCGACGGGGGGCGTTCTGGGGACCTGCCTTGGGGCGGTGAGCAGCGCCGGAGCCGTTGCCCGGACCGTCGAAGCGGTCGCGGCGCGGCTTGTTGTTGGCGCCTGCGCCGGCGTGGTTGCGGCCACGGCCCTGGCCGCCTGCGCTGCCTTCGGAGCGGCCTTCGGAGCGGCCTTCGTCCGAGCCTGCCTTGGGTGCTGCCTGGCCACGGCCGCCTACACGACCGCCGCGGTCGGGCTGGGCAGCCTTGTTGGTGCGGATGCGGTCCATCATTTCCTGGCGCGCAGCCTTGGCGGCGGCCTGCATGACGTCACGGCTGGGCGGCTTGCCCGCGCCGCCCCAGATGGTCTGGCGGCCCATGGCGATGGGTTCGGCCACTTCGCCTTCTTCCGGGCCGAAGCCTTCGAGCACCTGCACGGGGATTTCCTGCTTGGTGAAGCGCTCGATGTCCATCATGAAGCCTTCTTCGTCCATGCACACGAGGCTGACGGCATGGCCTTCGCGCCCGGCACGGCCCGTGCGGCCGATGCGGTGCACGTAGTCTTCGGAGACGTTGGGGATTTCGTAGTTCACGACGTGCGGCAGCTCATCGATGTCGATGCCGCGTGCAGCGATGTCGGTGGCCACCAGTGCGCGCAGCTCGCCGGTCTTGAAGCCGGCCAGTGCCTGGGTGCGTGCGCTCTGGCTCTTGTTGCCGTGCAGCGCCATGGCGCTGATGTTGTTCTTGGTCAGGAATTCGGCAACGTTGTTGGCGCCGAACTTGGTGCGCGTGAACACCAGAACCTGGCTCCAGTTGTTCTCGTTGATGATGTGCAGCAGCACCTGCTTTTTCTTGCCGCGGCCCACGGGGTGGATCACCTGGGTGATGCGCTGCACGGTGGTGTTGCTGGGCGTGACCTGGATGGACTGCGGATTGCGCAGCAGGCCGTTGGCCAGGTCGCGGATCTCGTCGCTGAAGGTGGCCGAGAACAGCAGGCTTTGCTTTTCCTTGGGCACCAGGGCCAGCACCTTCTTGACGTCGTGGATGAAGCCCATGTCCAGCATGCGGTCGGCTTCGTCGAGCACCAGGACTTCGACGGTGGACAGGTCCATGAAGCCTTGCTGCTGCAGATCCAGCAGGCGGCCCGGCGTGGCGACCAGGATGTCCACGCCCTTCTTGATGCGGTCGATCTGGGGCTTCATGCCCACGCCGCCGAAGATGACGGTGGAGTTGATGTCCAGGTACTTCGCGTAGCTGCGCACCGATTCCTCGACCTGCGCTGCGAGTTCACGCGTGGGCGTCAGCACCAGGGCGCGGATGCCCTTGCCGCCGAACTTGTTGCGCGGCACCTGGCCTTGCGAGAGGCGGTGCAGCATGGGCAGGGTGAAGGCCGCGGTCTTGCCGGTGCCGGTCTGGGCGCCTGCCAGCAGGTCGTGGCCGGCGAGCACCGCCGGAATGGCCTGTGCCTGGATGGGAGTCGGGTTCTCGTAACCCTCCTCAAGCACGGCCTTCAGAATGGCGGGAGCCAGATTCAGTTCTTCAAATGTCATGTGATCAAAGATGCGCCCGTCCGGGGCGCTGGGTATCAGCCTGCCGAGGCAACCAGGGCGGTTGCCGGACCAGTCGTAGGCGGATGAGGTTCAATGTCGGGAGCCTGGAAAACAGCGTCCATCGTCCCCAGCTGGAATGCTGATGTCACGGGCAACTGGAACCCGCAACGCAGGGTATTGTCGCATGCGCCGATAATCACGGCTGGCGTGCAACCGATTTGTTGCCCGGTTTTTGCAGAAATCAACGATTCAAGTACTCGGACCAGAATGGCTCAATACGTTTTTTCGATGAACCACCTCACCAAGACCGTGCCGCCCAAGCGGCAGATCTTGAAGGATATCTCTCTCAGCTTTTTCCCGGGCGCCAAGATCGGCGTGCTGGGTCTGAACGGCTCTGGCAAGTCCTCGCTGCTCAAGATCATGGCCGGGGTGGACAAGGAATTCGAAGGCGAGGCGCTGCCCATGCAGGGCCTGTCCATCGGCTATCTGCCGCAGGAGCCTCAGCTCAATCCAGAGCACACGGTGCGCCAGGCCGTGGAAGAGGCCATGGCCGAAGTCAACGCGGCCCGCGCGCGCCTCGATGAAATCTACGCCGCCTACGCCGAGCCCGACGCCGACTTCGACGCGCTGGCTGCCGAGCAAGGCGAGCTGGAAGCCAAGATCGCCGCTGCCGGCACCGACTCCGAGCACCAGCTGGAGATCGCCGCCGACGCCCTGCGCCTGCCGGCCTGGGACGCCGTGATTGGCAAGCTGTCCGGCGGCGAGAAGCGCCGCGTGGCGCTGTGCAAGCTGCTGCTGTCCAAGCCCGACATGCTGCTGCTGGACGAGCCCACCAACCACTTGGACGCCGAGTCCGTGGAATGGCTGGAGCAGTTCCTGCACCGCTTCACCGGCACCGTGGTGGCCATCACCCACGATCGCTACTTCCTGGACAACGCTGCCGAGTGGATCCTGGAACTGGACCGTGGCCACGGCATTCCCTACAAGGGCAACTACTCCGAGTGGCTGATCCAGAAGCAAAACCGCCTGGAGTCCGAGCAAAAGGGCGAGGAAGCCCGTGCCAAGGCCCTGAAGAAGGAACTGGAGTGGGTTCGCCAGAACGCCAAGGGCCGCCAGGCCAAGTCCAAGGCCCGTATCGCGCGCTTCGAGGAACTGAGCGATTTCGAATACCAAAAGCGCAATGAAACCCAGGAAATCTTCATTCCTGTGGCCGAGCGCCTGGGCACCCAGGTCATCGAGTTCAACAACGTCACCAAGAGCTTTGGCGACCGCGTGCTCATCGACAACCTGACCATGAACATCCCCGCTGGCGCCATCGTCGGCATCATCGGCCCCAACGGCGCCGGCAAGTCCACGCTGTTCAAGCTGATCGCGGGGCGCGAGCAGGCCGATTCCGGCGAAGTCATCGTGGGCCAGACGGTCAAGATGGCCTATGTGGAGCAGACGCGTGACGCGCTGGCCAACGACAAGACGGTGTGGGAAGACATCTCGGGCGGGCTGGACATCATCAACGTCGGCAAGTTCCAGATGGCCTCGCGCGCCTACGCAGGCCGCTTCAACTTCAACGGACAGGACCAGCAAAAGAAGGTCGGCAACCTCTCCGGCGGCGAGCGCGGCCGCTTGCACCTGGCCAAGACGCTGATCCAGGGCGGCAACGTGCTGCTGCTGGACGAACCCTCCAACGACCTGGACGTGGAAACCCTGCGCGCGCTGGAAGATGCGCTGCTGGAGTACGCGGGCACGGTGCTGGTGATCTCCCACGATCGCTGGTTCCTCGACCGCATCGCCACGCACATCCTGGCCGCCGAAGGCGATTCGCAGTGGGTGTATTTCGACGGCAACTACCAGGAGTACGAAGCCGATAAGAAAAAGCGTCTGGGCGAAGAAGGTGCCAAGCCCAAGCGCATGCGCTACAAGGCACTGAAGTAAGCATCAAAGGCAAGCCTCAAAGCGCCTCCGGCACGGGCTGGAGCCTGTATTCTTCGGGCCATGAATCCTCCACCCGTTTCTGTTGCCGCGTTGCAGGCCTGCCTGGTGCAGGCTGTCCGCGGCTCGGAGGCGCTGATCCTGCGGCTGCTGCAGCGCACGGCTCATGCCATGGAGCAGGCCGAGCTGCCTGGCTCCGGCCTGCCGCGCCGCGCTGAAATCCCCGAGGCGCTGGAATTGCTGGCCCGCCACCGGGCCGCCATGCTCAAAGGCTATGGGCTGGCGCTGCTGGAATGCTTTGGCCAATCCGGTGGCGCTGCCGCCTGGCCGCCGGTGCCGGGCATGTCCGGTGCGTCCGGTGTGCCCGGCACCACCGATTTCGCCTCCCTCTCCCTGCTGGATGACTCCGTGCTGCAGTCGCAGCTGGCCCACCAGCGCCTGCTGCAGCATGTGGCGCCGCAGGTGGAGATCGCACTGGCCGAGCTCGATGCCCTGGTCAGCGCCATCCAGGGCCTGGACCGTGTCCAGCCCGAACGCAACCCGCTCAGGCCCCACAACTATGTGCAGGCGCTGCAGCGCGTGATCGACGACACCGGGGTCGAGCCCGAATGCGCCGCCTGCTGGCTGGGCTTCATGCGCGAGCATCTGGGCGCATTGCTGGTATCCGAGTACGGCCATGTGGCCCAGTCCCTGCGCGACCAGGGCGTGCAGCCTGCCGCCTATGGCGTGGCACCGCCGCCCGAGCCGGGCCGGCGCCAGACCGACATGCCGGGGCCGAACCGCTGGCGTGCGCCTTCACACTATGGCGATGCCGTGGCACAGAGCCGCGCCTACGGCGCCTTCGGCCAGCAGGCGCAGGAAGATGAGTTGACGCGGCGCCTGGTGGCCGCCCTGCTGTCCGACCCCCGCTGGATGGATTCACACCGCGAGGCGCCCGCTGCGGCGCCTTCTTCCATGCTGGCGCTGGCCCAACCATCCGCCTATCCCGTGCCCGGGCAGTTTGCGCCGGCCGTGGACGGCGCAAGCCGCCTGCAGACCACCGCCTGGCAGGGCAGCGAGACGGCACCCACCGTGCTGGCGGCGCTGCCCGAAGGCTGGACCTCGCTGAGCTGCATGGCGCTGGAGTCCGTGCAGCACCACTCGGCCCAGCTGGAGCAGCTGATGCAGGCCCTGCAGCCGCAGGAGCCGCAGGAGCCTCCCCCGGGCGCGCGCGCCGACGACGGCGCGGCGCTGCATACGCTGCAGCGCATGATGCGCTTCATGGCCGCCGACACGCGCCTGCTGCCTTCCGTGCAGCGCACGGTGGGCCGGCTGGAGCCGCTGCTGCAGCAGCTGGTGGTCCAGGACACGCGCTTTTTCGAGGACCGCAATCACCCTGCGCGCCAGCTGCTCGACGAGCTGACGGCGCGCAGCCTGTGGTTCGACAGTGAGTCTGCACCGGGCTATGGCCAGTTCCTGCAGGTGGCCGATTCCGCTGCCATGCGGCTGGCGGCCCTGCAGCGCGCCGATGCATCGGCCTTTGCCACGGTACTGCAGCAGCTGCGTGACGGTTGGGGCGGCAGCGGCATGCAGCCCGTGGGCCCGAGCGAAGCGCCTGAAGATGGCACGGTGACCGGCCCCGTCTCGGCCGCGCTCCGGCGCGTGGAAGGGCGGCGTGCGGACCCGCGCTGGCCGGAAACCGCCATGCCCCGGGCCGAGCAGATCGCAGCCGCCATCCGGCGCCTGCCCAGTGCCCAGGGCGTACCCGATGACATCCTGGAATTCGCCACGGGGCCGTGGGCCCAGGTGATTGCCAGCGTCCAGGAGCCTGTGGACGGCAGCGAGGCCCGCGACCCCGGCGGCTACCTCGCCCTGGTGCCCAGCCTGCTGTGGAGCGTGTCCGCACACGCCGGCCGCGATACCGACCGGCTGGTGGCGCTGGCGCCGCGCCTGCAGGCCCGGCTGCGCGCCGGCCTGCGCAGCGTGGGGCGCACGGAGGAGGAGATCCAGGCCTTTGCCGCGCGCCTGGCCGGCCTGCACCAGGATGCGCTGGATGCGGGTGTGGTCCGCCAGCCCATAGAGAGCGTGGATATTTATCTGGACTCCGTGCCGCCCACCGTCTATGGGTCGGACTCGGTGCTGGCGTCCCTGCCTTCCCGGTTCGATGCTGCCGGGCCCGGCCAGGCCAGGCCCGTCCAGGCAAGGCCCGGCTCCTCGGCAGCGCGCCTGCCACAGTCGTTGTTCGGCGTGGCGGCCTCCATGCCGGTGCCGCTGGATGTGCCTCAGCCCATGGCGAGCGATATGGCGCACGAGATGGCCACCCTGACCGAGCAGGACCTGGAGCTGCCCGAGGCGCTGCAGGACGAGCTGCCTGCCCCCCCGGCCGTTGCGGCGTCGCCGACCAGGATGCCTGGCGAGCCTGCCGGGCCCCAGGTGACGCCGCATGCGACATCCGTGGCACCTGCACCTGAACCTGTGGCACCCGTGGCGCCCGTGGTCTCCGAGGACTGGGCGCTGGGCACCTGGGTAGAGCTGTCCAATGCCCGGCAGAGCATCCGCACCCAGCTGACCTGGGTCAGCCCGCAGCAGACGCTGTTCCTGTTCACGGCCACCGATGGCAGCACCCAGTCCATGACGCGCCGCATGCGCGACAAGCTGCTGGCGCAAGGGCAGCTGCGGCGCGTGGACTGAGGCGCCTGCCGGACATGCGCCGGCGCCGATGGGGACGAATCGTGCCCAATTCGGGCGTTGCGGAGGTTGAGGCTTGAGGCGCGTCAAAAAGACAATGTCCTGCATCGATGCGCCCCGGATCATGGGGCGCATCACCACCGAATAGACCCCACCAGCAGGAGACAGGAACCATGGCGCGTTTGAGGATAGGCATCGTCGGAGCAGGCATTGGCGGATTGGCGGCAGCCAATGCGCTGCACCAGGCAGGGCATGAAGTATTGGTGTTCGAGCAAAGCCGGCAGTTCCTGCGCGTGGGCGCGGACATCAACCTCACGCCCAATGCCGTGCGCGCCCTCGATGGCCTGGGCGCCGACATCGCCGCCGCCGTGCGCGCCAGCGCCGCACGGCCCACACACCGCATCAGCCGTAACTGGGACACGGGCGAGGAAACCTCGCGCCTGACCATGGGTGACGAGGCCGAGCGCAAATACGGCGCACCCCAGCTCACCATCCACCGCGCGGACCTGCTGGCGGCCCTGGCCGATGCCTTTCCGCTGGACCAGGTGCAGTTGGGCAAGCGCGCCAGCCAGATCACGCAGACGGGGCAAGGCGTGGACATCGCCTTCACCGATGGCAGCGAAGTGGCCGGGCTGGACGCACTCATTGGCGCGGACGGCATCCACTCCGTGGTGCGTGCGGCCCTGTTCGGCGCCGAAAGCCCGCGCTTCACGGGCGTGGTGGCCTTCCGCGCGGTGGTGCCTACCGAGCGCGTGCGCCATGTGCCCGACATCCAGGCCTTCACCAAATGGTGGGGTGCCACGCCGCAAAGCCAGATCGTGACCTTTCCGCTGAATCAGGGGCGCGATACCTTCATCTTTGCCACCACGGCCCAGGAATCGTGGCATGAGGAATCCTGGACCACGCCGGGCAGCGTCGAGGAGTTGCGCGGCTTCTATGCCGATTTCCATCCCGACGCGCGGGCGCTGCTCGACGCCTGCGACACGGTGCTCAAGACCGCGCTGTACGAGCGCGATCCCCTGCCGGCCTGGTCGCAGGACCGCATCACGCTGCTGGGCGATGCCTGCCACCCGATGATGCCCTTCATGGCCCAGGGTGCGGGCATGGCCATCGAGGATGCCGTGGTGCTGGCGCGCAACCTGGACGCTGCGCAGGGATCGCAGCAGGTGCCCGCTGCCCTGGCGCGCTACCAGGCCATGCGCATGCAGCGCACCAGCGAGATCCAGATCGGCTCGCGCGGCAACAACTGGCTGCGCGCCGGTGGCAATGCCGATGGCGTCTACGGCTACGACGCCTGGGCGGTGGCACTGCAGGCCTGAACCCGGTCAGGGCCGGCAGGCGGCCAGCTCCCTGGCACAGGGCAGCTCCAGCCCTTCGGCCGTGGTCAGCGACTGCGCGGCCAGCACGGCGCGCACCGTGGCCAGGGCCACGGCCTCGGCGGCCATGGCGGACAGGGTCAGCATGCCCAGCGAGTGCTCGGCCAGGCCCGTGCCCAGGGCGAACAGGGTATCGCCATCGCTCATGGTGTGCACGGGTCGTATGGCGCGTGCCAGGCCGTCATGGGCCACCACGGCCAGGCGCTGGGCCTGGGCCTTGGTGATGCGTGCATCGGTGGCAACCACGCCGATGGTGGTGTTGGTGCCTGCCAGCAGCGGCCGGGGCTCTTCGCCGCGCAGCAAGGCACGGCAGGTGTCGTGCAGCTGGCGGCCATCGGGGCTGCGCGCGCCGGCCAGCAGCACGCCGCTGTGGGGATCGACCACATCGCCCACGGCATTGCAGGCGATCAGCGCGCCCACGGTGACGCCGTGCACGGTGAGCGAGGCCGTGCCGATGCCGCCCTTCATGGCGCGATCCATGCCGAAGACCTTGCCCACGCAGGCGCCCATGCCGGCGCCCACATTGCCCTCGGCAGGCCGCGCGGCGCTGGCGGCCTGGCAGGCCGCATGGCCGGCATCGGCCCCTGGGCGGATGCGGCTGTCGCCCACCGCCAGGTCGAACAGCACGGCGGCCGGCACGATGGGCACGCGGCCCACGCCCACATCCAGCCCTATGCCCTGCTCATCGAGCCAGCGCATGGCGCCGCTGGCCGCGTCCAGACCCCAGGCGCTGCCGCCCGACAGCATGACGGCATGCACCTGCTGCACCAGGTTGGAGGGATGCAGCAGGTCGGTCTCGCGCGTGCCGGGGGCGGCGCCACGCACATCGCAGCCCCCCACGGCACCGCCGCGCGCCAGCACGACGGTGCAGCCCGTGGGCCGGCGGGCATCGGTGTGGTGGCCTACCTCGATGCCCTGTACGCGGGTGATGGAGCCGGGGTCTGAGTCGGTGCTTGGCATGCGCTGCTCTGCTCTGTGATGGACAGGCCTTCACCTTAGCCGAAACGGCAGCCCTGCACCCGGTCTTCAGCGCAGCACTTCCAGCTGCGTGACCACGAAGGCGCCCTGGTCCTGCTCGGCGCGAAAGCGCACCTTGTCGCCAGCCTTGAGGGCGGGCTCGGGTGCTGCCACGCGCAGCTGGAAGACCATGGTCATGGGCGGCATGCCCAGGTTCTTGAGTTCGCCGTGGCGCAGCGTGACCTTGCTGGTGCGTGCATCCCAGCGCGTGACCTCGCCTTCGCTGAGGTCCTGGCTGGCGGCGGCGGGTGCGGTTTCGGCAGATTGCGCGCCATGCGCCGCATGGTCGTGGGCCGTGGCCTGGGCACAGGCCCAGGCCGGGATCAGCGCGGCGGCAAGTGCCAGGCGCACGGCAAGGGCGGTACGGGACGTACGGGACGTACGGGAAACAAGGAGGACTGTGTTGTGCATGGTGTGCTCCGGGGGTCAGCGGTAGCTGGTGAAGGTGCGGGTGGAAACGTCGCTGTTCATGAGGTTCTTGGTGATCAGCAGCACCTCGTAGGGGTCCTTGCGGCCGCCGTACTCGGGGCCGTCCATGCCGGGGCTGCCCACGGGCATGCCGGGCACGGCAATGCCTACCGCCTTGGGCTTTTGCCTGAGCAGCTTGTGCACGTCGGCCGCAGGCACATGGCCTTCGAGCGCATAGCCTTCGACCAGGGCCGTGTGGCAGGAGCCCAGGCGCGCCGGAATGCCCAGCCTGGCGCGCACGGTGCTGTTGCCGGTGTCGTGCACGGTGACGGCAAAGCCGTTGTGCTCCATGTGCACCACCCAGTCCTGGCAGCAGCCGCAGTTGGGGTCCTTCCAGACCTCGACCGGGATGCGGGCCGTGGGTGCGGCCGCCCACAGCGAAGGGGCGGCGAATGCCGTGCAGGCCAGGGCCATGCGGCGCAGCGCACTGCGGCGCGGGTGGGCGGATGCCATGCGTTCATGTTTCATGGGGTGCTCCTGAAGGGGGGAAGAAGTGGCGCGCTCATTGCGTCACCGTGATGGTTCCGCGCATGCCGGCCTGGTAGTGGCCGGGGATGAGGCAGGCAAAGTCGAAGCTGCCTTCGCGGTTGAAATTCCAGACCAGGTCGCCGGATTGGCCGGGCGAGACATGGGCCATGTAGGGCTCGCCGTGCTCCATGGTGGGGAACTTGAGCATCATCTGCGCGTGCTCGTCCAGCGAGGCCGGCGTGCCCAGCACGATCTCGTGCATGACCTGGCCCTTGTTGGCCACGCGCAGGCGCACCGTCTCGCCGCGCCTGACGCTGATGCGCTCTGGCGTGAAGCGCATGTTGTCGCTCATGTCCAGGGTGATGGTGCGCCGGGCGGCCGAGGCATCGCCGGCAATGCCCCAGGGCTTTTGCTCCTTGACCGCGGCGGCCTTGGGAGCGTCATCGTGGGTTTCGCTGCCATGGGCGAAGACGGCAGCGGGGCCGGCAAGCAGTGCGGTGGCAAGGAGGAGGGCAAAGGTGTTCATGAGGTGCTCCTTGGATGGCATCAGTGGTGCTCATGGCCCGCACCGGGCTTGCGCACGCTGGGTGCGCCGGGAGACTGGCCGGGCGTGGTCTGGCGCGGTGCGGAGGCCTCGGCCGCCGGCCCCTTCCATTCATAGGCCACGCGGCCCTCGGGGTGGGTGAACCAGCCCGGGTCGCCGTAGTCGTTGGCGCCCAGCTGCTCGCGCACCTTGAGGGTGGTGAACATGCCGCCCATCTCGAGGGGGCCGAAGGGGCCCGTGCCCGTCATCATCGGGAAGGTGTTGTCGGGCAGCGGCATCTCCATGGCGGCCATGTCGCCCATGCCGCGCTCGCCCATGACCATGTAGTCGGGCACGATCTTCTGGATCTTGCCGACCAGGCCCCGGTGGTCCACGCCGATCATGGTCGGCGTGTCGTGGCCCATGGCGCCCATGGTGTGGTGGCTCTTGTGGCAGTGCAGGGCCCAGTCGCCCAGCTCGTCGGCGATGAACTCCACCTGCCGCATCTGGCCCACGGCCACGTCCGTGGTCACCTCGGGCCAGCGTGCGGACCGGGGCACGGGGCCGCCGTCCGTGCCCGTGACCTCGAACTCGTGGCCATGCACGTGGATGGGGTGGTTGGTCATGGTCAGGTTGCCCACGCGCAGGCGCACGCGGTCGCCGCGCCGGGCGACGACGGGGCTGATGGCGGGAAACACCCGGCTGTTGAAGGTCCAGATGTTGAAGTCCGTCATCTCGGCCACGCGTGGCGTCATGGAGCCGGGCTCCACGTCGTAGGCCGACAGCAGGAAGGCGTAGTCGCGCTGGACCTCGGCAATCTGCGGGTGCGCGGCCTTCGGGTGCGTGATCCATAGGCCCATCATTCCCATGGCCATCTGCACCATCTCGTCGGCATGCGGGTGGTACATGAAGGTGCCGGGACGGCGCGCCGTGAACTCGTAGACAAAGGTCTTGCCGGGCGGGATGTGCGGCTGGGTCAGGCCGCCCACGCCGTCCATGCCGTTGGGCAGGCGCTGGCCGTGCCAGTGCACGGTGGTGTGCTCGGGCAGGCGGTTGGTCACGAAGATGCGGACCTGGTCGCCTTCCACCACCTCGATGGTCGGTCCCGGGCTCTGGCCGTTGTAGCCCCACATGTTGACGAAGAAGCCCGGCGCCACCTCGCGCACCACGGGCTCGGCCACCAGGTGGAATTCCTTGACGCCTGCGTTCATGCGCCAGGGGGTGGTCCAGCCGTTGAGCGTGACCACGGGGCGGTAGGGGCGGCCGTTGGGC
>NZ_WUMG01000075.1:0-11736 GCF_009827015.1 Delftia sp. CH05
GCCACACCGGGGGCGTGGGCGGGGGCGTGGGACGAGGTGGGGGTCGCTGCGGTGCTCATCATGGTGCTCTCCAGGGATCTTGTCATTGCTGCCCCGGGCCGGGGGCAGGCAAGGCACCTGCGCGGCTCAGAGCTGGCGGATTCGGGCGGCCTGTACCAGCAGGCCGTATTTGCTGTGCTCGGAGCGCACAAAGCGCGCGAACTCCTGCAGTTGAAGGTCTTCGGGCAGCACGCCCATGGCGGTCAGCGTTTCCTGCACCGGACTGCTGCGCATGGCCTTCGAGAACACGGCGGCATGGCGCTGGGCCAGGTCGGCGGGCCAGCCGGCAGGCGCGAACAGGCCGAACCAGTTGGCGAGGTTGAAGCCCGGTACCGTGTCGTTGAGGCTGGGCACCTCGGGCAGCAGCGGCACGCGTTCCAGCGTGGTCACGGCCAGGGCCTGCAGCCGGCCTGCACGGATGTGCGGCAGCGAGGACGCCAGGCTGTCGAACAGCAGATCGGCCGATCCGTCGAGCAGGGCCGACAGCGCCGGCTGCGTTCCGCCAAACGGCAGATGCAGCAGCGGCAGCCGCGTGAGCATCTGGTACATCTCGCCCGACAGGTGCCCGCTGCTGCCCGGCCCGCCCGAGGCATAGCGCAGCGGCTGGCGGTGCTTGGCAAGAAAGCGCTGCAGGTCCAGCGCCGTGCGTATGCGCCACTGGCGCGCCAGATCGCTGCGCATCACCAGCACATTGGGCATGCGCGCCACCAGCACCAGCGGCTGGAAGTCGCGCAGCGGGTCGTAGCCCAGCTGGGGCTGCAGCCAGGGCAGCACGGCGTGCGTGGCGGCCGCGCCCATCAGCAGCAAGCGGTCCTGGGCCGTGGCCTGGGCCACCATGTTCGAGCCCTTGGCGCCGCCTTCGCCTGGCACGTAAAGAATGTGGATGGCCCCCAGCTTCGCGGAGCTGGCCTCGACCAGAGGACGCGCCGTGCGGTCCAGGGGGCCGCCGGCTGCATAGGGAACGATCAGGGTCAGGGCGTCGGATTTCGCGTCGCGCGCCGGGGCTGTCAAGGCTGTCGAGGCTGTCGGGGGCGGCTGGGGCGGCTGGGGCTGTGCCGAAGCCGGCAGCCAAGGCAGGGCGGCCAGGGCCGCCAGCAGGCTGCGCCGCGCCATCCGGGCCGACGGCTGCGGGCCGGCTGCCGCAGGTGCACGTACTGGCGCAGATGCACGGGCATGGCGTGGCATGGCGCGGGTGGCGTCGTGGCGGGGCGTCATGGCGTGAAGCGAAATGGAGGCGATCCCCGCAGTATAGGCAGCGCCGACTGCCGCTGAGGCCGCACGCGCCCATGTCCTGCGCGCGCCGGGCCGTCTGTGCGCGGGCGGGGAACTGGGCCAGGTTCAGCGGGGCTTTCATGGGGGTCTCCGGCCTTTTTGTGCAGGACAGTGTTTCGGGCGCCCCAGGCATGGCCTGCGGGCTTGCGATCAGTGCTGTCACTGTAGGCGGGAGGGGCTTCAGCTTTTTGCCGTTTGCCCTTGGTGGGAAAATGCGGAATGCATGAAAATTGCGGAATTCTTTTGTTTATCGCAATTTAACTGGTTAATTCGGGTTAACCCTGAAGAAATCCGTACTTATTTACGAGTCCACCGCCATGAGCGCCACGCACACCATCGACAAACTGGATCGGGCCATTTTGCGCCGCCTGCAGGCCAACGGCCGGGAAACCTATGACGTCATCGGGGAGCAGGTCGGCCTGTCTCCCAGTGCCGTGCTGCGCCGGGTCAAGCGCCTGGAAGACAGCGGCGTGATCGACCGCTATGTGGCCCTGGTCCAGCCGGAGACCGTGGGCCTGGGGCTGACCGCCTATCTCAACGTGCGCCTGGAGAAGTACACCGAGACCAGCAAGCGCAACCCCATGGACGTGTTCCGCGCCAGCGTGCAGACTTGGCCCGAAGTGGTGGAGTGCGTGTCGCTGACCGGGGAGATGGACTATCTGATGCGTGTGGTCGTGGCCGACATGCAGCACTACACGCGCTTCGTCATGGACACCTTGCTCAAGCATCCCAGCGTGCAGGATTGCAAGACCAGCTTCGTGATGGACCGCGTCAAGGTGACCACGGCCGTGCCTTTGTAGCCTTCGGGCTCGACAGGTGCCAGGCCGTCGGGTGTTGCAGGGAGGGGAAATTGGTTTGCATGCCAAAACCTTACGGTTTTGTTGCATTGCAATATCTTCGTTGCTCGACCTCGGGTTTTTACCTATATTTGAGCCATGAATGCATCCAAAGACTGGTTGAAGGCGTCCTGGCAGGCCGGCCGGGACATGTTGCGTGCGAGCGCAGGCCAGCCGCACCGTCCCGATGGGCGCTCCGCGTCCATGGTGCCCATTCGTTCGCTGGGCCCGTCCCACCGCGAACGCGTGGTGGCGCATTTGCTCAAGCTCGATGAAGGCGACCGCTACCTGCGCTTTGGCTATGCCGCCAGCGACGAGCAGGTTCGCCGCTATGCGATGCAGCTTGATTTCGAGCGCGACGACATCTTCGGCATCTACAACCGCCGGCTCGAGCTGATCGCCATGGCGCATCTGGCCTTTGCCTCGCATCCCGAGCACAAGAGCTGCGCCGAATTCGGCGTTTCCGTGCTCAAGCAGGCACGCGGCCGCGGCTACGGCGGGCGCCTGTTCAACCGCGCGGTGATCCATGCACGCACCAAGGGCGTGTCCATGATGTTCATCCACGCGCTGTCGGAGAACACGGCCATGCTCAAGATTGCGCGCAAGGCCGGCGCCACCATCAAGCGCGATGGCTCCGAGTCCGAGGCCTACCTGCAGCTGCCGCCCGCCGGCATCGACACGCACATGGCGTCGCTGATGACCGAGCACATCGGCGAGGTGGACTACCAGCTCAAGAAGCAGGCCAAGCAGTTCTGGGATTTCCTGGCCGACGTGCAGGAAATCCGCCGTGGCGTGCAGGATGGCCGCCACCAGGCCGGCGAATAGGCGCAAAACGCCGCAAAGGGAATTGGCGCAGCGCATGCAGGGGTGACGGAGCAATCCGCTATCCTTGCGGCTTGTTTCACTACCGCACGTCCTGCACTCCAAGACAGTGTCCGACCCCCATCCTGCGCGCTCTTCCGAGAAGGAAAGCAAGCGAAGCTTCCTGCAAAAGGTGGCCGAGTTCATCCACCCGGCCCCTGATTCTCCTGACGAGCTGATCGAGACCCTGGCCGACGCCGAGGACAACCAGGTCATCGGCCCCGAGTCCCGCGTCATGCTCGAACGCGTGATACGCATGGCCGACATGACGGCCGGCGACGTCATGGTCGCAGCCCCTCGCATGGACCTGGTCAACATCGACGCTCCGTTCGATGAACTGCTGCACCAGGTCATCACCACTGCACATTCGCGTTTCCCGGTCTACCAGGGCGAGCGCGAGAACATCATCGGCATCCTTCTGGCCAAGGACCTGCTCAAGCTGCAGCGTTCACCGGACCTGAACATCCGCGCCCTGCTGCGCCCCGCCGCCTTCGTGCCGGAGAGCAAGGGCCTGAATGATCTGCTGCGCGAGTTCCGGGGCAACCGCAACCATCTGGCCGTGGTCATCGACGAGTTCGGCCGCGTGGCAGGCCTGGTGACCATCGAGGATGTGCTGGAGGAAATCGTCGGCGAGATCGAGGACGAGTTCGACATCCCCGAGGACGAGGGCGACATCTTCGCCCTGGCCGACAACAGCTACCGCGTGGCGGGCGACACCACCATCGAGCATGTGAACGAAGCCTTCGAGGTCGCCCTGCATGCCCGCGATCCCGAAGATGAGTTCGACACCATCGGAGGCCTGATCGCCCACGAAATGGGCCATGTGCCCAAGCGCGGCGAGCAGATCCATCTGGCCGGCCTGGAATTCACCGTGCTGCACACCAAGGGCGGCGCCGTGCGCTGGTTCAAGGTGGTGCGCGATCCCGCAGCCGACAGTCTGCTGCGCAGCTGAGGCTGCCCCTTTCTATCCCCACCGACATCTCTCCCGTACCTGGCCGATGCCCCTGTCCAGTTCTTCCGCTTTTTCGCAAGACGGCCGGCGCATGGGCCGGCTCGCCGTGGGCGTGCTGCTGCTGCTTGCGGGTGCAGCCCAGGCCCTGTCGCTGGCCTGGCCCTGGGCGCGCGGCCAGGGCGACGGGCCGCTGAGCCTGGTCGGCGGCTATGGCCGCCCGCTGTGGTGGCTGCAGATTCTGTCGCTGGCCGTGCTGGCACGCGCCCTGCAGACGGCACAGCGCCCGGCCCAGGCGGCGGGGCGGGCCATGCTCTATGCCACCGCCTGGCTGGTGGCCACCTTCTGGTGGCTGTTCATCTCCATGCATGTCTATGGCGGCCTGCCTGCGCCGCTGGCCGTTGCCGCCGTGCTGGCGCTTGCGGCCTTCCTGGGCAGCTACTACGCGGTGGCCGCCTGGGGCTGGCACAAGCTGCGCCCCACCAGCACGGCGGGCGGCGCCTTGCTGTTCGCCGCCGTCTGGCTGCTGGCCGAATTGGCGCGTGGCTGGCTGTGGACCGGCTTTCCCTGGGGCGCGGGGGGCTATGCCCACGTCGAAGGGCCCCTGTCGGTGCTGCCGCGCTGGATCGGCGTCTACGGCACGGGGGCGGTGGCGTCCTGGCTGGCATATTGGCTGGCCGCCTTGGCGGCCGGTTCGCGGGGCGGACAAGCCCTTCGGCCTGCACGGTGCGCGGCCACTGTGGCGGCCCTGGTTCTGGCCTGGGGCGGGCTGTGGTGGCTTCGCGATGCCGCCATCAATGCACCATCGGCCGAACGGCCAGCGCTGAGCGTGGCCATGCTGCAGGGCAATATCCCGCAGGATGAGAAGTTCGAGGCCGGCAGCGGCATTCCGCTGGCCCTGGGCTGGTACGGGCGGGAGCTGCGCGCGGCCACGGCGCAGCTGGTGGTCGCACCCGAGACGGCCGTGCCCCTGCTGCCCCAGCAGTTGCCCGAGGAATACCTGGACCTGCTGCGCGAACCGTATCTGAAGAAGGGAGGCCGGCAGGCGGCGCTGCTGGGCATTCCGCTGGGCTCGGAAGAGGCCGGCTATACGAACTCGGTCGTGGGCTGGCAGCCTGGCCAGATCCAGGACTACCAATACGACAAGCACCATCTGGTGCCCTTCGGGGAGTTCATCCCGCCGCTGTTTCGCTGGTTCACGCAGATGATGAACATACCGCTGGGCGACTTCAACCGCGGCGCGCTGGGCCAGCCTTCCATGGCCTGGGCTGGCGAGCGGCTGTCACCCAACATCTGCTACGAGGATTTGTTTGGCGAAGAGCTGGGTGCACATTTCGGCAATGCAGCGACGGCGCCCACGGTGCTGGTGAATTTCAGCAACATCGGCTGGTTTGGCGACAGCGTGGCGATCGACCAGCATCTGGCCATCAGCCGCATGCGGGCGCTGGAGTTCGAGCGCCCCATGCTGCGCGCCACCAATACCGGCGCCACGGTGGCCATCGACCACCGGGGCGTCGTGACGCACGCGCTGGTGCCTTACGAGCGCGCGGTGCTTGAGGCCAGTGTGCAGGGCCGCGAGGCCTTGACACCGTTTGCGCGCTGGGTGAATGCCGCAGGCCTGGTCCCGCTGTGCGCCGCTGCTGCGGCGGTGCTGCTGGTGGCCTGGATCGGCCGCCGCAGGGCCTCTGTTCAGGGGCTGTAGCCAAGTCCCGCGACCTGGGTCGGCGTGGCTTTTGTGGCAGAGTTTTGATGCGGCCTCGGGGTTTTGTTGCAGTCTGGCAACGTTCAGCCCCGATAATGCGCGGCTGCATGGTCCGCTGCGGGCCGCACCCATTCAGAGATAGAGGTGGCGTCAGTGCCGCCGTGGAGCAAGTTAGACAATGGCCGATTCTTTTTCGTATGAGCAACTGATCGCTTCGGGCGAAGGCAAGCTGTTTTCCGCAGACAGCGGGCGTCTGCCACTGCCTCCCATGCTGATGTTCGACCGCATCACGCACATCGACACGGATGGTGGCGCCCACGGCCTGGGCAAGATCGTCGCCGAACTCGACATCAAGCCTGATCTCTGGTTCTTCGACTGCCATTTCCGGGGCGATCCCGTCATGCCCGGCTGCCTGGGTCTGGACGCCATGTGGCAACTGATCGGCTTTTACCTGACCTGGCTGCGCCTTCCCGGCCGGGGCCGTGCGCTGGGCGCCGGCGAAGTCAAGTTCACGGGCGAAGTGGGTCCTGACGTCAAGCTCGTGACCTACGAAATCGACATCAAGCGCGTGATCAAGCGCAAGCTCAACATGGCCATCGGCGATGCACGCCTGCTGGCCGACGGCAAGGAAATCTACGTCGCCAATGACCTGCGCGTGGGCCTGTTCCTGCGCGAGGGTGAAGGCCAGGGAACGGCAGCATGACCAAACGTCGCGTAGTCATCACCGGCGCGGGCATTGTCTCGTGCATCGGCAACGACCTCGATACCGTGGAGACCTCGCTGCGCGAGGGGCGCACGGGCATCAAGGCCATGCCGAAGTTCACCGAACTGGGCATGCGCAGCCAGGTGGCCGGTGTGCCGGAGATCGACGTCGAGGCACGTATCGATCGCAAGCAGCTGCGCTTCATGGGCGATGCCGCTGCCTATGCGCAGATCGCGCTGGAAGATGCCATCGCCCAGGCCGGCCTGGCTCCCGAGCAGGTCAGCCATCCGCGTACCGGCCTGATCATGGGCTCGGGCGGCGGGTCGCCGGCCAACCAGATCGAGGCGGCCGACACGCTGCGCGAAAAGGGCATTCGCCGCGTCGGGCCCTACCAGGTCACGCGCTGCATGAGTTCCACGGTGTCCGCCTGCCTGGCGACCAACTTCAAGGTCAAGGGCATCAACTACTCCATCACCTCGGCCTGCTCCACCTCGGCGCACTGCATCGGCGCAGCGGCGCAGCAGATCGCCTGGGGCATGCAGGACGTGATGTTTGCCGGCGGCGGCGAAGAGCTGTCCTGGGGCATGGCACTGCTGTTCGACGGCATGGGGGCCATGTCCAGCAAGTACAACGACCAGCCCGAAAAGGCTTCGCGCGCCTATGACGCCCACCGCGACGGTTTCGTGATCGCAGGTGGCGGCGGCGCGGTGGTGCTGGAAAGCCTGGAGCACGCCCAGGCCCGGGGTGCGAACATCCTGGCCGAAGTCGTGGGCTTTGGCGCCACCAGCGATGGCGAGGACATGGTCGCGCCCTCGGGCGACGGCGCCATCGCCTGCATGCAGCAGGCCCTTGAAGGCCTCGAAGGCGGCGTGGACTACATCAACACCCACGGCACCTCCACGCCCGTGGGCGACATGCAGGAAGTGCGCGCCATGCGCGCGCTGTTCGGCGACCAGGTGCCGCCGTTCTCTTCCACCAAGTCGCTGACCGGCCACTCGCTGGGCGCCACCGGCGTGCAGGAAGCCATCTACTGCATGATCATGATGAACAAGGGCTTCATCGCGGGTTCGGTCAACGTGGACACGCCCGATCCCGCGCTGAACGACATGCCCCTGGTCACGCGCACACGCGATGCCCAGTTGAACACCGTGCTGTCCAACAGCTTCGGCTTCGGTGGCACGAACGCCTCGCTGGTGCTGCGCCGCTGGCAGGGCCAGTGAATACGCCCTGGTGTGTAAAAGGCGTGTCCTGAAGGAAAAAGCCCGCCTCCTGCGGGCTTTTTCACTGGTGAACGCCGACAATGCCCAGGTCGCGCGGGAAGCAGCACTGCAGGCTGCTGCCTGAACCCCGAACCAAGAACAATGAAATTTTGCAAGGTTGAACCATGATTCTTGTCACAGGCGGCGCCGGCTTCATCGGCGCCAATTTCGTGCTGGACTGGCTGGCTGCCGGCGATGAGCCGGTGCTCAACGTGGACAAGCTCACCTACGCGGGCAACCTCAAGAGCCTGGAGAGCCTACAGGGCGATGCGCGCCATGTCTTCGTGCAGGCCGACATCGGCGATGGCGAAGTCCTGGCCCGCCTGCTGGCCGAGCACCAGCCGCGCGCCGTGGTCAACTTCGCGGCCGAAAGCCATGTGGACCGTTCCATCCACGGCCCAGAGGACTTCATCCAGACCAACGTGGTCGGCACCTTCCGCCTGCTCGAGGCCGTGCGCGGCTACTGGAGCGCGCTGGATGCCGAGGCCAGGGCGGCCTTCCGCTTCCTGCATGTCTCCACCGACGAGGTCTATGGCAGCCTGGCGCCAGCGGCACCGGCCTTCACCGAAGACCATAACTACGAACCCAACAGCCCGTACTCGGCCAGCAAGGCCGCCAGCGACCACCTGGTGCGCGCCTGGCATCACACCTACGGCCTGCCCGTGCTGACCACCAACTGCAGCAACAACTACGGCCCGCTGCATTTCCCCGAGAAGCTGATCCCCCTGATGATCGTCAACGCCCTGGCCGGCAAGCCTTTGCCCATCTATGGCGATGGCATGCAGGTGCGCGACTGGCTCTATGTGCGCGACCATTGCAGCGCCATCCGCCGCGTGCTGGAGGCCGGCAAGCTGGGCGAGACCTACAACGTGGGCGGCTGGAACGAAAAGCCCAACGTCGAGATCGTGAACACCGTCTGCGCGCTGCTCGACGAGCTGCGCCCCAAGGCCGATGGCACCAGCTACGCTGCCCAGATCACCTATGTGAAGGACCGCCCCGGTCACGACCGGCGCTATGCCATCGACGCGCGCAAGCTCGAGCGCGAACTGGGCTGGAAGCCCGCGGAGACCTTCGAGACCGGCATCCGCAAGACCGTGCAGTGGTACCTGGACAATCCCGAGTGGGTGGCCGATGTGCAGTCCGGCGCCTACCGCGAATGGGTCAGCCGCCAGTACACGGAGGGAGCCGGCGCATGAAGCTGCTGCTGCTGGGCCGCAATGGACAGGTGGGCTGGGAGCTGCAGCGCAGCCTGGCGCCGCTGGGCGAGTTGTTTGCGCTGGAGCGCCAGGGCGACGCCGGTGGCCAGGGCCTGTGCGGCGATCTCTCTCGCCTCGATGAACTCGCACGGACCGTGCGCGCTCTGCGTCCCGATGTCATCGTCAATGCCGCCGCCCACACGGCCGTGGACAAGGCCGAAAGCGAGCCGGAACAGGCGCGGCTGCTCAATGCGCTGGCTCCCCAGGTGCTGGCCCGCGAGGCGGCGCAGACCGGCGCGCTGCTGGTGCACTACAGCACGGACTACGTCTTCGACGGCAGCGGCAGCGCTGCGCGCACGGAGACCGAGGCCACGGCGCCGCTGTCCGTCTATGGCGGCAGCAAGCTCGAAGGCGAGCAGCTGATCCAGGCTTCGGGCTGCCGCCACCTGATCTTTCGCACCAGCTGGGTCTATGCGGCGCGCGGCGGCAACTTCGCCAAGACCATGCTGCGCCTGGCCCAGGAGCGCGAGGTGCTGAGCGTGATCGACGACCAATGGGGTGCGCCGACGGGGGCAGACCTGATCGCCGACGTGACGGCCCATGCCATCCGCCAGGTGCGGCGCCAGTCCGGCGGCGAAGGCCTGCACCATCTGGTGGCCGGTGGCGAGACCACCTGGCATGCCTATGCCAGCCACGTGATCGCCCGCGCCCGCGAACTCGCGCCCGACCGGCCCTGGAAGGTGCAGCGCATAGCTGCCGTGCCCACCAGCGCCTTTCCCACCCCGGCGCAGCGTCCGCACAATTCCCGCCTGAACACCGAGCGGCTGCAGCAGACCTTCGGCCTGCGCCTGCCGCACTGGCAGGCCGGCGTGGACCGCATGCTGCAGGAAATCATCTGAGCGCGGTCTCGCGACTCAGCACGAACGACAGGACCCAACCCATGAACGCGCAACGCAAAGGCATCATCCTCGCTGGCGGCTCCGGCACCCGCCTTCACCCTGCCACGCTGGCCATCAGCAAGCAGCTGCTGCCGGTCTACGACAAGCCCATGATCTACTACCCGCTGAGCGCCCTCATGCTCGCGGGCATCCGCGAGATCCTCGTGATCAGCACCCCGCAGGACACGCCGCGCTTCGAGCAATTGCTGGGCGACGGCTCGCAGTGGGGCCTGAAGCTGGAGTACGCCGTCCAGCCCAGCCCGGATGGACTGGCCCAGGCCTTTTTGATCGCCGAGGACTTCCTGGCCGGCGCCCCCAGCGCCCTGGTGCTGGGTGACAACATCTACTACGGACACGACTTCCCCCGTCTGCTCGAACGCGCTGACGCGCGCAGCGAGGGCGCCACCGTGTTTGCCTACCACGTGCAGGACCCCGAGCGCTATGGCGTGGCCGAGTTCGACGCCCAGGGCCGCGTGCTTTCCCTGGAGGAAAAACCCAGGCAGCCCAGGAGCAACTACGCGGTCACGGGCCTGTATTTCTACGACAGCCAGGTCGTTGAGCTGGCAAAGTCCATCAAGCCCTCGGCGCGCGGAGAGCTGGAAATCACCGACCTCAACCGCCTGTACCTGGACAAGGGCCAGCTCAATGTGGAGCTCATGGGCCGTGGCTATGCCTGGCTGGACACGGGCACGCATGACAGCCTGCTGGAAGCCGGCCAGTTCATCGCCACGCTGCAGCAGCGCCAGGGCCTGAAGGTCTCCTGCCCCGAGGAGATCGCCTTCCGCCAGGGCTGGATAGACCGTGCCCAGCTCGAGACGCTGGGCCAGGCCCTGGCCAAGAATGGCTACGGCCAGTACCTGCTGCAGATCCTCAAGGAAAAGGTGCACGCATGAAGGCAACACCCCTGGCCATTCCCGAGGTGATGCTGATCGAGCCCAAGGTGTTTGGTGACGATCGCGGCTTCTTCCTCGAAAGCTTCAACCAGCAGGCCTTCAACCAGGCCACGGGCACGGACCACCAGTTCGTGCAGGACAACCACAGCCGCAGCAAGAAGGGCGTGCTGCGCGGCCTGCACTACCAGCTGCCTCCCCATGCCCAGGGCAAGCTGGTGCGCGTGGTGCGCGGCGCCGTGTTCGATGTGGCCGTGGACATCCGCAAGGGCTCGCCGACCTTCGGCCAATGGGTGGGAACCGAACTGACGGAAGACAACCACCGCCAGCTGTGGGTGCCCCCAGGCTTTGCCCACGGCTTCGTGGTGCTCAGCGACAGCGCCGACTTCCTCTACAAGGCCACGGCCTTCTACGCGCCCCAGGCCGATCGCGGCATTGCCTGGGACGACCCGGCCATCGGCGTGCCGTGGCCGCAGCTCGATGTGGAGATTTCGCTGTCGGACAAGGATCTCAAGCAGCCGCTGCTGGCGGATGCCGAGCTGTAGAGTCGGTTGTGGCGACCCGCCAATGCCTTCAGTGACCATTCACTGGGGAGTTGCCCTGGCGCTGGAAATTTCAGATCTGCTGGAAACGTCCGCTGATGCTCCAGGGAACTTCCATCGCCGCTTTTTCTGTGGCGCATGCCTGAGCGACGATGCGAGGCCACCAGTGGACGAATTGCGCTGACAGCTCCCAATATGGCTTGCTCGCCCAAGACTTCTGCAGCACGAAAACGGAAAGTCCATATTGACGGGTGGATTCAACCGGTCAACGCAACACACTCATCAAACATTTCAGCAGGTGTTCTGAACCCCAGCGTCTTCCTGGGACGCTGGTTCAACTGCCTTGCAATCGCATCCAAGCTCTCCTGTGAGTAGCCCGACAGATCCAGGCCTTTGGGAAGGTACTGCCTGAGTAACCCGTTCGTGTTCTCGTTGGTGCCCCGTTGCCATGGATGGTGCGGGTCGCAGAAGTAGACCTGGATGTCGGTCGCCAACGTGAAGCGCTTGTGCCCCGCCATTTCCGAGCCGCGATCCCAGGTCAAGGAGCGG
>NZ_WUMG01000076.1:0-11220 GCF_009827015.1 Delftia sp. CH05
CCCCTCGCCAAAGCCCCCGAAGCGCTGCGCCCGCACCTGGCCCTGATGGCCCAGACCGCGCAGCCCGGCACCGACACGCCGGCCGCCGGCCTGGGCCTGCTGCTGCTGTGGCTGGCCGACGATGTGGAGCAGCGCGCCAACGCATCGCTGCAGGCGTTCGGCCTGTCCGAGAGCAAGCTCGACGTGCTCATGATCTTCGGCCTGGCCGAGCGCGGGCTGCTGGGCGACACGGTGGTCACGCCGTCCTATATCGCCAGCTACGTCGGCGTGACGCGCTCGTCGGTGACGGGCCTGCTGGACTGGCTGGAAAAGCGCTCGCTGCTGGCGCGCAGCCTCAGCCAGGAAGACCGCCGCAGCTTCGACCTGGCGCTCACCGACCAGGGCCGCGAGGTGCTGGCCCGCGCGCTGCCGGCCTTCTGGCGCATGTGCGAGTCGCTGGTCGACTACCTGGACGAGGGCGAGCGTGCCAGCCTGCAGTCCATCCTCTTCAAGGCCTGGACGAGGATGAAGGCCCAGCACAGCGCCTGAACGCCTGCCGCCTTGTCAGACCGCAAGACCCCGCAGGCAGCTCGCCCGCTCAAGCCCCCAGATGTTTGACAGCAGCTGCCGGGCACGTCCCGCGCCGGCGACGGGAGCGGCAAGCTCCATGAACTTGTCCTCCAGCTCCCCATCCGACAACGGCAGTTCGGGATCGCCCTTGCGATCGGGCTGCAACCAGACATGGCGGCGTCCATCCCTGGCAACGATTTCCAGGCGCGCCGATCTCTTTCCCGGGAAGGCCCTATCGATTTGCGGGTCCACCGAGACCTGGACGCGCTCGAGCATCGCGCGCACGGCGGGATCGGCCAGGCGCTCGGGGGTGTAAGCGGACATTCGCACGCTGCCATGGACCAAGGCCGTCGCCACCACGAACCGGAGACTGAAGCGCGCTTCGTTTTCGGTCACGGGATCGGTGTAGCAGGCGATATCCAGGGCCGGGCCATAGGTGGCCACGGCCACGCTGCAGATGTCGTCCGCCCGCAGGGCATGCTGGCTGCGCAGAGCCAGCGCGGCGTCGATGGCCGCAAAGGTATGGCCGCAGCCGACATGGTTCTTGAAGGTGAGCCGGGTGATGTGGAAGTCCCTGCCCAGCGTGTCCCCGATGCCTGACCAGTCCGGTCCGTCGCTGACAGCGCGGCCCAGGCCCGACTCCCCCTCCAGCACATCCAGCGATCCCGTCACCCCCCTGTGCGCGAGTTGCGCAGCCAGCAGGCCGGCCTCCGCTGCGCGCCCGGCATGCAGGGGCTTGGACATCGAATCCATGCGAAATGCCTGCTGCAGACCCGCAGAGAAGGTGGCCGCCGTGGCCAGTGCATGGGCGAATGGCCCTGCATCCAGCCGCAGCGCATACCCTGCGGCCGCCGCTGCCCCGAAGACGCCCACGGTGCCGGTGTTGTGCCAGAAGCGGTAGTGGGCCCGGCCCAGGGTCACTCCGATGCGGGTGGAGACCTCATAGCCCAGCACCACGGCACGCAGGAATTCCAGGCCACTGGCCCCTGCCTGCTGGCTTGCCGCCAACGCCGCTGCAATGGTTGCGGCCCCGGGGTGGTACATGGCATCGCGGAAGCTGTCGTCCACCTCGGCGGCATGGGCCGCCGAGCCGTTGAACAGTGCCGCCGCCCGCGCCGTGGCCATGCGGCCGTTTCCAAGCCGGCAGGACCCGCGGTCCAGATCCTCGGCAAGCACCTGTTCCAACTGTGCAAGAGGCGCGCAGCCCAGGCCCGGGAACAGGGAGGCATACCAGTCGATCACGGCCCGCTTGGCGTGGTGGATGACGGTGTCGGGAAGCTCGGTGCGTTGGTATCGAGAGGCAAATTGTCCGAACACTTCGGTCGCATGCATGCGTGGTCTCCTGGATGAACACTGGCCGGGGCAGTCTCACTTTTTTGGCACAAATGTGCAGTGGCCGGCCCCTCAAGCCAGAACCAGCACACCATCCGCAGCGCACACGCCCTGGCCCTGCGGCAGCACGAACACCGGGTTGATCTCCGCCTCGATCACGCGGTCGCCCAGTTGGGCGGCCATCGCAGAGAACGCGACGATGGCATCGGCCAGGGCATCGACATCCGCCTTGGGGCGGCCGCGAAAGCCGTCCAGCAGCGGCCAGGTCTTGAGCTCCCTGGCCATGTCCAGCGCTTCTGAGCGGCTCAGCACACCCAACTGTGTCCCATCGTCTGGCAGCAGGCGCAGCGTGGTGTCCTGGAACAATTCGGCCGCAACGCCCCCCATGCCCAGCATCACGGCGGTGCCCAGCGCATCCTTGTGCAGGCCCAGGATCAGCTCGGTGCCGCCGGTCACCATCTGCTGCACCAGGAACCGGTCCGGGCGCACACCCGCCCTGGCCTGCACGTCGGCCACCATCGCTGCCAGCCGCGCACCGATGGTCTGCGCCGTCAGGCCGACGGCGACACCTCCCACATCGCTCTTGTGCGTGATCCGGGACGAAAGGATCTTGAGCACCACCCGGCCGCCCAGTTCGCGCGCGGCGGCTTCGGCCTCTTCGGCGGTATGCACCACGCGCTCGGCCGCGCATGGCACGCCGAAACGGCGGAAAACGGCCTTGGCCTGCGCTTCATCGAGGCAGCCGACGGGCAGGTCCGGTTCCTGCAGGGTGTGCTTGCCGACGGCTGGCCCGGCAAGCGCACCCTGGAAGCCGTTGACGCGCAGCATGCCCGCCAGCGCGGCCGTGCAGCTTTCCGCCGCAGCGAAGGCCGGCACGCCGCGTTGCGTGAGCAGCGCGCCGATTTCCGGCGCATGCGGGCTGACGTAGGCCAGCACCGGCTTGTCGGAATGGGGCAGGCACTCCTGGATGGCGCCGGCCAGCAGCTCGGGCATGGCCAGGCTGGAGGAGCCGACGATGATGACCAGCGCGTCGTAGCTGGGGCTTGCCAGCAGGGCATGGATGGCGCCGCGCAGCAGGTCGGGACGCAGGCCCGCCAGGGTCACGTCGATGGGGTTGCGGTCCAGCACGGCCTCGCTGCCGGTCTGCAGCGCGCGCAGTGCATCGGCGGTCGCCTGGTCAGGGGCCGGAGTGTCGAATCCGGCCACGCCCAGATCGTCCGACACCAGGGTGCCCGCACCGCCGGTGGAAGTCAGGATGGCGATGCGCCTGCCGCGCAGCCTGCGGCCCGTGGCCAGCGCAGCGGGCACGTCCAGCAGGTCGGCAAAGCTGTGCGCACGGATCACGCCGACCTGGCGGAACAGCGCGTCGTACATGCGATCGGCTCCGGCCATGGCGCCCGTGTGCGATACGGCGGCCTTGGCGCCGGCCTCGGAGCGGCCGATCTTGAAGGCCACCACGGGCTTGCCGGCACGCGCGGCCTTCAGGCAGGCGGCACGGAACCTGGCGGGATGGCGCACCGTCTCCACATACAGCGCGATCACCTTGGTGGCCGGGTCATCGGCCAGGTGATCGATGAAGTCGGCCAGTTCCAGATCCACTTCATTGCTGGTGGAAATGAGCTTGGACAGCCCGATGCCACGCGCGGCCGCGCGCGACAGCAGCGAGCCCAGGATGCCGCCGCTTTGCGAGACGACGCCAATGCCGCCCGCGGGGAACTCGTCCATCTCCAGCGCGCCCGAGGGCGACAGCACGATCCGGTCGGTCAGGTTGACCAGCCCGATGGTGTTGGGTCCCAGCAGGCGCATGCTGCCGGCCGCCTCGATCAGCTGCCGCTGGCGGTGCGCCCCGTCCTCGCCCGTTTCCGTATAGCCGCTGGCCAGCACGATGGCTGCCGCGCAGCCCAGCGCCGACAGTTCCCTGACGGCCTGGTGCGCACGCTCGGCGCCCAGCAGCACCACGGCCACATCGGGCACTTCAGGCAACGAGGCCACATCGGGATAGCAAGGCAAATCGCCGATGCGCTCCACGCGCGGATTGACGGGAAGAATGCGGCCGGCAAACCCGTGCTTTTGCAGGTAGGCCACCGGGCGGCCCGTGGTCTTTTTCAGGTCGGCAGAGGCGCCTATGACGGCGACACTGCGCGGCGACAGCAGCTTGGCAATGGCTTGGCTCATGGCATCACTCCTTGGCGGCCGTCTTGGCCAGGAAGGCCTCCACCGATGCGCGGTGTTCACTGCTGGTGTAGCAGATGCCCTGGGCCTGGCTTCCCTGTGCGAAGACATCGTGCGAAGACAGCTCGAAGCTCTGGTTCAGGATGGTCTTGGTCAACGCCAGCGCGGTGGAAGAAGCCGAGGACAGCTCGCGCGCCCAGGCCTGGGCGTCTGCCACCAAGGTCTCGGCACTGGCCTGGCGGTCCACGATGCCCAGGGCCAGGGCTTCCGGCAGCTTGACCTGGCGGCCCGTGAAGATCAGCTCCTTGGCCTTGGCCAGGCCCACGCGGCGCGGCAGGAAGTACATGCCGCCACCGTCCGGGATGATGCCGCGCAGCACATAGCTCCAGGCGAAGCTGGCCCACTCGCTGGCGATGACGAAATCACAGGCCAGCGCCGTGTCCGCGCCCAGGCCCGACGCTGCGCCGTTGACGGCGGCGATCACGGGCTTGGGCATGGTGTGCAACAGGGCCTGGACGTGGTGCACGCGCTGCTGGCGCTGCCAGCCGTTGAAGCCCACCTCGCCCGCAGGCGCGTTCATGCGCCTTTGCATTCCGGCAATGTCCCCGCCTGCGCAAAAGCCCTTGCCCGCGCCTGTCAGCACCAGGGCCTTGATGGCCTTGTCCGCCGCCACGCGCTCCAGGGCATCGATGAACTCGGTGCGCATGTCATCGCTCATGGCGTTGCGCTTGTCGGGGCGGTTCAGGGTCACGGTCGCCACCGCATCGGCGACATTCAGTTGGATCAGTTCGTAGTTCATGGCGTGCTCTCAAGGCGATCGCGGGCAATGCGATCAATCGGGATGGATGTTGTTTTGCCTGACGATCTGGGCCCAGCGCTTTTCCTCGGCCTGCACATAGGTGTCCAGTTCCGCCGCCGGCCCGGCATTGACCACCAGGCCTTCGTGTTCCAGCTTGCGAACAAAGTCCGGCGAACGGGCCGCCTTGCGGGCCGCAGTGTTCAGGCGCTCGATCACGGCAGCGGGCGTGGCGGCCGGCACGTACAGGCCGTACCAGCTCTCGACGCGGTAGCCCGGGACGGTGACGGCGATGGGCGGCGCATCCTTGAAGGCCGCAGACGGCTCGGCCGTGGTCACACCCAGCACGCGCAGCTTGCCGTTGTCGATGAAGGTGGAGACCGCCGCCGCGGTGGCAAACATCATGTCCACCTGGCCACCCATCAGATCGGTGAGTGCCGGGCCTGCGCCACGGTAGGGCACATGGGTGATCCTGACCTTGGCCAGGTTGGCAAACAGCTCACCCGCCAGATGCGCCGACGTTCCTGCGCCCTGCGAGGCATAGGTCAGCTTGTCGGGACTGGCCTTGGCGGCGGCCATCACGTCCGCCACCGTCTTGTACGGGCTGGCGGCGGGCACCACCAGCACGTTGGGGCCGCGGCCGATCAGGATCACCGGCGCGAAGGCCTTGTTGCTCCCGTACGGCAGCTTGGCCTGCAGCGCCGGATTGACGGCGTGCGCGAAGGAAGCCACGACCACGGAGTAGCCGTCCGGCGCGCTCTTGGCAACGTTGTCGGTGCCGATGATCGTGCCGGCACCGGGCTTGTTGTCCACGATGACGGGCTGGCCCAGGTCCTTGGCCATCTCGGCCCCCAGCGTGCGTGCGATCAGGTCGGTTCCGCCACCGGGCGCGAAGGGCACGACGAGGCGCACGGGCTTTTCGGGGAAGGCTGCAAAGACTGCGTTGCAGGCAGTCGCGAGCACGGCAATGAGCGCAATGGCCCTGGCGCAACGGCGGGCGGCGAAACGAAGCATGGTGTGTCTCCTGGTTCTATGGGCAGAGGTCCGGTCCATGCGCAAGCGTTGCGATGACGCTGGCGACGGATTGGTGAAAGCTTAGGGAAACGCGCCGCAGTTGTGATCCCCCATGTTCCAACCAGTGAAACCGCACAGCGAGCGCGCCAGGACTTGCGTTTTCATCTGCCATCCTTTCGGTGGAATACTCCACGCCATCAGGCGCCCGCGCCTGTGCAGCAAGAACCAGGCTTTCAACCGAGGATGAACCGGTCCTCCCGCAGGCGGCAGCAACATGACCCACAGGCGATCCCCCATACTCCATGACAAGCCCGGTCAGTCCCCGAGCAACCGCTCCCTGGAAAGAGGCATCGAAATACTCCGTGCGTTCAGGCCCGGGTCGGAACTGCTGGGCAACGGCGACCTGGTGGAACGCACCGGACTGTCCAAGGCCACCGTGAGCCGGCTGACGCAGACCCTGGTGGGCTGCGGCATGCTGCAGGTCGATCACCAAAGCCGCGCCTTTCGCCTGGCTCCCGCTGTCCTGAGCCTGGCGCACGCCATGCGTACCGGATCGACGGTGCTGTCGATGGCGGCCCCCCTGATGCGCACCCTCGCAGAGACACGCAGGATCAACGTGGGCCTGGCCTGTCCCGACAGGGACGAGATGGTCTATCTGGAATCGATCCGCTACAACCGCCGGATTGTGCTCAGGCATGTGGTGTCGGGTCAGCGTGTGCCCATGGAGCTGACGTCGCTGGGCCGTGCCTACCTTGCCGTGGCGCCGCCTGCCAGGCGCAAGGCACTGTTCGACAGCTTCAGGCTCAAGAGAGGCGCCCAATGGCGCGACCTGGAAAAACAGATCCAGGCGGCCATCAGGTCCGTGAAAAGCCAAGGCTTCTGCGCTGCATCGTGGCAGCCGGAAGTGGTTGCACTGGCCACGCCGCTGGTGACACCCGATGCCATCTATGTCCTGAACTGCAGCGTGTCCACGACGGAGCCTGTGCCAGCCATCGTGCAGGAGCTGCACCCGGCGTTGCTGCAGCTGGGCCGCCAGATTCAGAGCCTGCTGGAGAAACGGTGAGGTTTGGCCGCCGTTCCGCGCACCTGCGGGCGGCCCGCTTTGCATAGGGAAAAAACATAGCTGATATAGGCTGCATTGCCTTATCGCAATGGCGCCCGAAACCCAGACTGGCGGCATGACAAACACCCATCTGGAGACAACCGGCGTCACTCGCCGGCTCGTGCGCTACCGCCCGCAGGCTGCGAAGGACGAGATTCAAATCGAGTATGCGGACCAGGGCGCAGGGCCGGTCGTCTGCATGCTGCCATCGCTGGCCCGTTCCGGCCGGGACTACGACGTCGTTGCCCGCCATCTGCAGGCGCAAGGGCTGCGGGTACTGCGCCCCGAGCCTCGGGGCATAGGCCAAAGCCGTGGCCCCATGCAGGGGCTGACGCTGCATGACTTCGCAGCCGACGTCGCGGCCGTCATCGACCACGAAGCCACCGGCCCTGTCGTGGTCGTGGGTCATGCCTGGGGCAGCCAGCCGGCGCGCATGCTGGCGGCCGACAGGCCGGACCTGGTGCGCGGCGTCGTCATGGCCGCCGCCTCGGCAGGCAAGCTGCCGCCGGGATCGGACGAAATGCCGTATGGCCGCCTGCGGGACGCAATCGACGGCGCCGGCGATGCACGGCTGTCCAGGGAGCAGCGCCTGGACTGCCTGCGCCGCGCCTTCTTTGCCCCGGGACATGACCCCAGCGCCTGGCTGGACGGGTGGAACGCCCAGACCCATGAAGCGCAAGGCCATGCACGGCGCGTCACGCCCGTCGATGACTACTTCAGCGCAGGAACGACCGTTCCCATACTGGACCTTCGGGCCGAGCATGACGCGGTCGTGATCCCCCATGTGATGAAGTCCTGCCTGGGCGAGCGGGTGACGGAACAGGTGATTGCCGACGCGGGCCACGCCCTGGCGCCCGAGCAGCCCCTTGCCATGGCAGACGCCATTGCGGCATTCACGCGCCGCGTGTACGCCGCCTAGGCCAGCCCTTGCCCGCAAGACACCCGGCACCTTCGGGGATGCGCCGGACAGAAACAGTGCTCAGGAGACAAAGATGACCATCCACACGCCCGCAGCCGCCATCAGGAAAGCCTGGAAGTTCGCCATGACCTGTGCGGCCTGGGCCACCTGCACCCTGGTGGGCGCGCAAGACTATCCGGGCAAGCCGATCCGCATGGTGATTCCGTACACGCCGGGTGGCTCGATCGACACCGTGGGCCGCCTGGTGGCCGACCAACTGCAAAGGCAGCTGGGCTAGGCCATCGTGATCGAGAACGTTCCGGGGGCTTCCGGCCTGTTGGGAACCCTGCAGGTCAAGAAGGCCAAGCCTGACGGATACACGCTCATCTTCAATGCCTCCAGCCATGCCTACCTGCCGCTGGTCAGTTCCAAGAAAACCTATGACGCCGAGCGTGACTTCACGCCCGTGGGGCAAATCGGATACGTGCCGCTGATCGTGGCGGTCACCAACGAGTTGCCCGTCAGGACCGTGGCAGAGTTCGTGCAACTGGCCAGGGCCCATCCAGGCAAGTACACCTGGGCGACTTCCGGCCTGGGTACCACCAGCCACCTGAGCGAAGAGATGCTGAACCGGGCCCTTGGCCTGCAGATGGACATCGTCGCCTACAAGGGTGCCGTTCCCCAATTGACGGACGTGATCGGCGGCCATGTCTCCGCGGCCATCTCGCCCATGCCGGGTGTCATGCCCTTCGTGCAGGCCGGCCGTCTGCGGCCCCTTGCCGTCACCAGCAAGACCCGCGTCCCGTCGCTGCCCGATGTGCCGACGCTGGCGGAGGACACCATTGCCGGGTTCGAGCTCCTGTCCTGGTACGGAATCTGGGGCCCGGCCGGCCTGCCCGCAGACATCACCCACAGGTTGAACACCGAAATTTCAAAGGCCGTGGAGGCGCCGTCGCTGAAATCCAGGTTCGCCGAACTGTCCTTTGTCCCCGCGAAGTCCAGTCCTGCGCAGTTCCGGAAATTGATCGCTGACGACCTGAACAAGATCGGCAAGGCCGTCAGGGAAGCGGGCATCCGCATCGACTGACCTGCCGCTTCCGATCCGGGAGGCATGCCCTACACGGCGCGGGCGCCCTTGCGAAAGTCAAGCTCGCGCAGCAACTTGGCGGTTTCCGCGATCAGCCGGTTCGCGGGACGCGCCCTGGGCATGGCCAGCACGAGCTGGTTGCGTATGGCCGGCGGGCCGATGGGCGCAGACTGTATGCCAGTGCGGGCACCGGCCAGATTCAACGCACTGTCCGGAAGAATGGAGCAAGCCAGTCCCTCCTCCACCACGGACAGCGCCGTGTGCACGGCCCCCACCTCGGCCACCACGTTCAGCCGGATCTTGCGCGGCAGCAAGACGGCGTCCACGAGGCTGCGTATCGGGTTATGGGTGCCCGGCAGCACCAGCGGAAAGTCCGCCAGGGCCGAAAGGCCGATGCGCGACGGCAACCGGTAGCCCTTGGGAGCCACCAGCAGCATGGACTCGCGCATCAGGGGTTCGTAGGACAGCAGGGGCGTCGGAGCAGGGTCGAACATCAGACCCAGGTCGATGCGGCCCGCAATCATTCCCTCACGCAAGGACAGGCTCAGCCCCTCCACCACCGAAAGCAGTGCATGCGGCAGCCGGCGCCGGAACTCCCGTATCAGCGGCACGGCCAGGCTTGCCGCCACCCGGTGGGGCAGGCCCACGACCACGCTGCCGACGGGCTCGGCATGCATTTCCTTGAGATCGGACAGCGCCTGGCTGGCCGAGTTGAGCATCGTGCGTGCATGCGACAGCAGTGTCTCCCCGGCCGCGGTTGCTGCCACGCCGCGCCCTGTCCTGTCCAGCAGCCGCTGCCCCAGCTCCTCTTCCAGCAGTGCGATCTGGCGGCTCACGCTCGGCTGCGCCAAATTCAGCGCCACGGCCGCGCGGCTGATGCTGCCGTGCTCCACCACGGCGACGAAGTACTCCAGTTGGCGCAGATCCATAGGTATTCAACATAGCTGGTATAGGCGCCATCCAGTTTAACTTTGCCGGCATCGATCGCAAACTGGCCTGCATCGCCGCTTGCCACAGCGGCTCCACCGTGTCACATGAGGAAAGCCAATGAGCAGGTTCAAGTCCAGGATAGCCATCGTTACGGGGGCCGGATGCGTGGCAGCAGGCTGGGGCAACGGCAGGGCCATGGCCGTGCGCCTGGCGGAGGAAGGCGCGAAGGTGCTGGCGGTGGACCGTGACCAGGCGCGGCTTGACGAAACGCTGTCCCTGGCCGGCGAGGCGGCAGCGTCCATCACGACCTGCATCTGCGATGTCACCGACTCGTCCAGCGTCAAGGCCATGGTCCAGACCTGCCTGCAGGCCTGGGGCGTCCCGGACATCCTGATCAACAACGTGGGCGGCTCCGCAGCCGGCGGCCCCATTGAGCTGAGCGAGCAGGACTGGGACAGCCAGATCGACATCAACCTCAAGAGCGTCTTTCTGACCTGCAAGCATGTGCTCCCGCACATGGTCGAACGCGGCAGCGGCGCCATCGTCAACGTGGCGTCCACCTCGGGCCTGCGCTGGACCGGCAGCGCGCAGGTCGCCTATGCGGCCAGCAAGGCCGGCGTGATCCACCTGTCCCGCGTGGTGGCCGTGCAGCATGCGCCTGACGGCATTCGCGTGAACACGGTGGTGCCGGGCCAGTTGCACACCCCCATGGTGCAAGCGCGGCTGGCCAGGCAGCGCACAGGCGGCGATGTGGAGACGCTGCTGGCCTCGCGGGTCAGGCGCATCCCGCTGGGCTTCATGGGCGATGGCCGCGATACCGCCAGTGCCGCCCTGTACCTGGCCAGCGACGAGGCCCGCTTCGTGACGGGAACCGAGCTTGTCGTGGACGGCGGCATGACCGCCCGCTGCGACTGAAATTGCACTGCGACTGACCTGGCGCGGCGACCGACGGGCCGATCGCCGCGGCCAGCCGCCATGGACATCGCATGGGTCCTGGGGCGAAGGCCGTGCTATGTCCCGCGCCAATGGGCATGCCGCACACCCAGCTGCAGCTGCTGGATGCGCCGGTGGATGGTGGAGCGGCTGACGCCGAGCTGGCGCGCCGCCTCGGAGACATTGCCCTGGCATTGCGCAAGCAGCTGTTCCAGCGCCTGTGCGGCGGGCTCGCCGGCATTGCCAGCCAAGGCGGTGCGCGCTGGTGCGCGGTGCAGCGCATCGTGCAGGTGGTCAGGCAGGTGGTCGGGCTCGATGGTGCCGTCGCCATCGTGGCCGCACAGGGCTGCGGCGTAGCGCAGCGCGTTGTGCAGCTCGCGCAGGTTGCCGGGCCAGGCGTGCGCGGC
>NZ_WUMG01000077.1:0-11106 GCF_009827015.1 Delftia sp. CH05
GGTAGCCGGTCTCGTACACCTTGGTCCATCCCACCGGAGACAGCGTTCATGAACGTGATCCATCAGTTCCTCGGCGGCCTGGCTGATCTGGTGCCTCCGCCCCCAAGGGCCCCAAGCGTATCGAGCGGGCCGAAAACCGGCATGGTGTTCAAGCGCTCGGCATCCATTTCGGCGCCGCTGGTGCGGGGGCAGATGCTGATGCCGGTGACCGCGTGGAACTGGCCGGATCCAGTGACCGGCACCATGGCCGACGCGCAGTTTCTCTTTGCAGATACGGTGCCCCAGTCCGCTGCCAATGGCGCGCTGTACCAAGCGTCGGGGCGCAGCTTTTCGCAGGGATACAAGACCTTTCTGCAGGTACTCGAAGCCTGCAAATTTCCCTATCAGTCGATGCTTGCAGGCGCCATGCAGAAGATGGCAACGCCTGCGGGCGAACCTGCATACTCGCCCACTCCGGTGGGATGGACCAAGGTGTACGAGACCGGCTACCTCCAGTGGAAACCGATCTGGACACTGCCCAAGAGTTCGTCGGAGTGGAGCGCAGCAGTGGCTGTCGGCACGATCGCAAACCCCGGCACCTTGCGCTTGAATCTCAACGACCCATCCGGCGCAGGGCCGCAGGCTCCGGCTTCCCTGCAGGCCCTGGACGCTTCCGGCCGCGTCCTCGCGCTACCCGCAGCTTCGCTGGAGACGGTGACGATCACCTCTGAATGCTGGGACCAAGTGCCGATCTACCCCGGCAGCTGGTACGACGCCTCGATGGTGGCGCTGGGTCGCGGCCTGGTGCCGGATGCAGGCGTATTCTTCGGGCCTGGCGGCCTGATGGCGTGCCGTGTGTCAACTTTCTACGTCGCGTTGAAACCCCGCTTCGACTTCACTGCCGCAGCGCCGATCCCCGCCTCGCTGCGCCAGACGCTGGATGAGGCTGACACCGTGCAGGCCATGGGTGTGACGGTTCAGCGCGCACGCGGAGACGGACAGCCAAACCAGGCCTTGCGCCTCGTGAACACCGATCCTGCCCCCGTCATCGTGGCCGTGAGCCTTGAAACCTTGGCGTGATCCGTCACGTCCACACCACGTCACTTCACGTCAGACAATTTGCATTGGGCACCCTCAAGGCCGCAAGGCGCGGGCTGCTTGCCATGACGCAGCAAAGTGCGTGGTGGCCGCATGCGTGGCGGCCACCGGCCCTATCGCAAACCTTCCGCCTGCAGCGACCGGCGCACGGCAGGCCGCTCCCGCATCCGCGCGTACCAGCCGGCAAGATGCTCCAGGCCATCGAAGCGAATGCTCGTCTTGTAGACCGACTCCAGCCACGGCGCCTGCCCCCACTGCGTGAGCGCGTACAGATAGGCATCGGCCACGGTGAAGCCATCGCCCATCAGGTAGCGCTTGCCGGCCAGTTGCGCGTTCACCCAGGCATACCGCTGCTCCAGCTTGGGCTTGGCCGTCTCCACGCCGTACTTTCCCGCCGCCACCGCATACAGCAGCGGGATGAAGCCCTTGTGGATCTCCGAATTCAGAAAGGCCAGCCACTCCAGCAGCCGATAGCGCTCCAGGCTGCCATGGGCTGGCGCCAGAAGCGATGCAGGCCGCAGGTCCGCCAGATACTGCAGGACGGCAGGCCCTTCCCGCAGCAGGCTGCCGTCGTCCAACTCCAGCAAGGGGACATAGCCGAACGGGCTGAGCGCACGGAAGTCCCTGCCGTCTTCCATCTGGTGGGTCTTGTGGTCCACCCTGACCAGCTTGTAATCAAGCTCCAGCTCGTTCAGGACAATGTGCGGCGCCAGCGAACAGGCGCCCGGCAGGTAATACAGCTTCATGGAATTTCTCTGGTGATGGAACAAGGGGCCTGCGCATTCAGGCGCAGCCCCTGGCCAATGTCATGCACCAGGGAACAATCTGGAAGAAGGCAATAAAACTGCCCATAGGTTAAAAAAATATACCTACCGCCTGCCTATGATGAATGTGCTATGAAATCCAACATCTCCGGCTGCTCCGTGGAAGAAGCCATGCGCCTGCTGGGCGGCCGCTGGAGGCTGCTCATCGCCTCCTACCTCATCGACGGCCCCCGGCGCTTCAACGACCTGCGCCGCGACATGCCCGGCATCTCCCAACGCTCCCTCACCCTGGACCTTCGCGCGTTGGAGGAAGCGGGCCTGGTCAAGCGCACCGTCTACCCCACGGCGCCGATCAAGGTGGAGTACGAACTGACCCAGGATGGGGAGCGGCTCAAGCCCGTGGTGGAAGTGATGAAGGAGTTTGGGTTGTGGGTGAAAGGCAAGGCGCCGGCCTGACGAGAGCTGCGCCGGCTGGTTGTCTCCATCCGCCCCCTGCTGACAGGCAGGCCCCACCGCCGCATGCACGGTGATTTGAAGAACAACGACCATGACGAACAAGCCTTCCGAGCAGGCATCCCGCGCCGAGTACGCGCGACGGATCAATCGCGTGCTCAACTACATCGATGCCCACCTGGATCAGCCTCTGGATGGCGCACATATGGCCGACATCGCCAATTTCTCGCGCTTCCACTTTCACCGAATTTTTGCCGCATGGATGGGAGAAACGCTGGGCAGCTATGCGCAGCGCCGACGGCTCGAGAAAGCGGCGTTCCGGCTGTCCTGCGGCAGCAAGGAAACCGTGCTTGAAACTGCCTTGGCCACCGGCTTCCAATCGGGCGAAGCATTTGCGCGCGCCTTCAAGCTCAAGTTTGGCTGCACGCCATCGGCCTGGCGCTCCACCACGCTTGAGCGGCTGAAAACCCAGGCGGCCGCCATCGGGCAGCCGCCAGGCAGACAGCAGAGCAATCCTGATCAGGTCTTCGGCAATCTCCATCAGGAAGACCCATGCGCGTTCGGCGAACCTCAGGGCTCTTGTCACCTGAAGGAAGAAATCGCCATGGACGTCCGCATCATTGATCTACCCAAAGCACATGTCGCCTATCAACGCTTGATCGGCCCCTATGGGCCAGCCATAGGCCAATTCTGGAGAGGCACCATTGCGCCGTGGATGCATTCCAATGGCCTCAGCGATAAAACGTGCTACGGCATAGGCTATGACGACCCCTCTCTCACACCCGCCAACAAATGCCGCTATGACGCCTGCGTGGAAGTCCCCGCGCATTTCGTCGCCAGCGGCCAGGTGGACACCCAATCCCTGCCGGGCGGCCGCTACGCCGTGGCAAGGTTCAAAGGAAAACCCGAGGGCTTGGCCAACGCCTGGATGTGGCTGACGCGCGAATGGATGCCGTCCAGCGGCATGCAATGCGACGACCGGCCTTGCTTTGAGATGTTTTCTGCGGTCACCGCAATGGATGCCGAAACCGGCGAGTTCTGCTGCGACATCTGCATTCCGGTGCGGGCGCTGTAAAGCGGCTCAAGCTGGGTGAGGTTTGACGACGGCTTTGGGTTGGGCGATTGAACCGCTACCCGCTGCAGTCGTTCGGCCTTAGCCGTCAGGTGTCGGCTTTGCAGCGGTTGCCGGCGCTGATACCAAAACGGCGAGCGAACGGTCTGCGCCAGTTTGCTGTCGCTTAAGCCTCCGTGGATCGAACGACTCGCTGGAAGGGCCTACGGACAATCCCGTCTTCGTCGTTCGAGGGCTGTCTCGGGCAGCAAGGGATCGACTTCGCGCAAGGTCGCTCTCCAAATCGTGTTGAACGCGAAACAGTGGCGGAGATCGGCCCCGCGTCGAATCCAATGTTGGAGTGCGTCGCGATCGCCGCAACTATGGGTGACCGTGCTTTGGCAATCGCATCGCGGCTACACGGCAACTCTTCCTGCGTTGCTACGACCTTACCTGCCTTTGAGAAATTCAGACAGCAACACCCATATGAAGGGTCGTTGGCTTTTCGTGGCCAGGATCTCAAAATGATCCATGATGGCTTCCACGCCGTCCTGTGTATCCATGGCCATCTTGAGACATGAAATACGGATGTCGGCCTTCCCATTGCCATCCATGACCGCAGTGAAGATGGTGCCGCCTACGCTGCCGCAGACGACATTCAACCTCGTCTTCAATCCTTCGGATCTCTGAAGATCAATGCCAGGACGGACTATCAGAGTGACTGTTGTTTCTTCTGTTGCCATGCTGTGTCCTCGTCGGAATGGCTTCAACCGTCGCTGCACGCGCCTTCCGTAGTTGTGAAGGCGTGGGGAGTCCGCGCTATTAAGGTGTTCAGTATTTGTTGCCCACGTACGTTGAATCCCAGGCTTCGGGAATCACCAGGCCGTCGCCCACGGTGAAGTTCTTGCCACCATCCTGGAGCCCGAACGTGCTCTTTGCCCACAGGCCCAGCGTTTGCCAGATCAACGACCCTGGATCGGATTGGCGATCCTTACTCGACTGCCGATGAGGGTGGACCGTCTTGATGGCGCCATTCTGGGCCGCGACCGAATCGATGATCCACCTGATCGTCGTCTGGACAGCTATCGTCTGCGCTTTCGGGAGATTCATGGGCAAGCGCTTGGGGTTCGAGCCGCTAGGTTGCCAGAGTGTCTCCGGCTTCCCCTCTATCCCAGCAAACCAGCCGTCGATCTCGATGCCGACGCTGATCTTGTTGAGGTTTCCTGCATGGTTGCAAACCTCAGTCAGCGCATATAGCTGGTAGATCTTTCCCCCGCGCGTGACGCCGAAATGAATGGGCACGTTGTGCCAGGCTTCTGCCGTTTCCCCGATCTTGGCGGCCGTCTGGTGCAGCACGATCGCGGTGATCGCGGACCAAGGCCTGAACGGATTGGACTTGGAACGCCCTGAGTGTGGGTGCTTGAGTTCTTCGTTAATGATCTCGCTGGGAGCCGGACTCGTGCTCAAGGAGTTGAAGGCCTTGTCCAGTGCGGCTGCTCCGGCCACGGTGACCGATTTGGGGAGATCATCGGTTGGTGCAAGCAACCCTGCTTCGATCATGAAAGCGGCATACGCAGTCAGCGTTTCATCCCCAAGATCTGCATCAGCGCCGAAACGAGGCAGAGCATAGCCGAGCGCTAAAAGCTGCTTCTGAATGTTCTCGACCGCAGGCCCCTTGGAGCCGCTCTTCAGTGCACTCAAAATTGCCATGGCAGTTCCTTTTTCCCAGAGTAGTCGCGGAGAGACCAGTAGCGCGTTGGCGCCTCATTGGTCCGTACGGTCACTGGATGGCGTCCTCCCCGGTCACCACTAAGGTGTCACCGTTGGCAAAGTAGAAGTCCCCTGGCATTAGCTGCTGCGCTCGTTCTTCGATCTGTTCGAGCGTCAGCGCGTTTGGGTTGGCTTCCAGCTGGGTTAAGACCTCTTGCATGGCTGGAGCCAATGCCGGCAAGCTGTAGTCGGCAGGCCGGGTCCGAAACCCCGTGTCGCCTGTGACCGACTTCATCGCGTTGATGCAGTTCTTCCCACAGGCGTTGCCGGCGATGAGCCTGATCCATTTGGGCCCGCCAACCAACACCGCCAAGTACATGGTCTTGGCCTTCGCTTGGGAAACACCCTGGTCCAGCAGTGCATCGTAGAACACCCGATGCGTCATCCTCCACGAGCGGACGTGACGGTCGCAGTAGTGATCGTGGATCACAGCTGCCTTGATGAACCTTGTCTCAAAGGGACTCCCGATGAACGGCTGGAAGACTCCCGGGATTGAGGCACCGTCCGTCTTGAGCCCCGCCTTCGCCTCCCAGACCGTTCCAGATGCATCTTTGAAACGCAGAGCCTCCTTGATGATGCATTCCCCAGCGGCCTCGCATCCCTTCGGCCAGAGCACCAAATCGCCACTGAATTGGGCTGGCGCCAACGTAGGAGTGAGCAGCGCGGCAGCCGTTGCCAGCGTCCGAAACCACGATGGATTCATCTAAAACCTCCGAAAAGGAGTAGCTTGATGCCAAACGCTGGTGTGCAAAACACGAGCCGACGATGTGCCGCCAGCAACGGCGCATACATTTGCAGTAGTTTCTCGGCGGCAAATGCTTTGTGAGCAGTGCTGCGGATAGTACGGCATCTGCACGTCATTGGGCAATTGATGGCGCCGATGCCGATTTGAGCCATGCGCCAGAGAAGTGATGAGCGACTTCGCGCAAGCCGAAGGCCACGCCAGAGGTCGTGCGCTGCCTCATCTTCAAGGCTCAGATCCGCGCTTGCCACAGCAGCCGATCGCCTACAGCGCCGATAAGCTCCGGCATAAGCGGCTGATTCCGGGTAACGCGGACGAGCCACTTTCGGCGCAAAGCGCTAACTCGCCAACTGCGCGAGCAGCCGGTTGCACGATTTAGCGTTGAGTCGTCTCTGATTGACCTGTTCCGGGTGCACAGCGTACCGCCGCGCCTGTCGAGAGTCAGTGGCCTCTTTCGCAGGCGACGGTCGCTCAGTTCTGAAATCTCAAAGTCAGTAGTCAGCTTGCAGTCGTCGTTCGGTAGCGCACTGCGGCTGTCCGCCCCTGGCCGGATTCTGTCCGATGCTCAGGCTTCCCGCAGTTGCCCGGCAAGCACGACAAAGTTGCTGGTGCCAGCCGTGGATTCGACTCCCGAAGGCTTCGTCGTCGAAGCACTGACCAATGACCGGCCCGCCGCGTCAATCCACTCTGATTCGACCTCGCAAGCGATAACGCCTGGCACCGGCAACTGGTCGACAGGTAAGGGGGCGGAACTCACGATGGCATCCTTCTCCACGAACCGATGCGTCCGACCTTGTGCGTCGACCAGGATGCATTCCACCAGGGGCGGATACGCGCTGTCGTCGACGAGACGTGTGATTTCAACGGAGATAACTTTCACGAATACCTACTTCTGCTGTTTGGGCGACCGTCTGCTGTTGGCCGAAGCCGGGCCTAGCTAATGGTGAGTACAGCACCGCAAAGCTGACCTTCGAGGCTGCACCTTGAGCGTCCGGTTAAGGAGAGGCATTCAACTGGTGCAGGCCGTCGCCAGTCGGCCAAGAGCGGACGCCTACCAAAGAACGCATCAAGGAAGTCTGCCAAACCGTCTCACACTCAAGGAGTGTCGCCGTTGGCAGACTCGAACAACTCGGGGGCTCCAGGCGACTTGCGCACGTATGATTCCCACCAGCCGTTGGCTGCCCGGGCCTGGCTGGATCCGTTTTCACACCCGCGGGGAGGAAGATGCACAACGTGCAGTTCGAGATTTCGAAACCCACCGAAGATGGGGCCTTCGAAGACATGTGTGCCCGCATCTACGGGACTGTCTTCAATGATCCATTGCCGCAGACGAACGGGCGCCGGGGTCAGAAACAAGGCGGCATCGATGTGTTCATCGATGCACCAGAAGGCCGGCTAGGCGTTCAATGCAAGAGGTACGCAGACGGTGCCCTGAAGCTCAAGCACGTAGAGCATGAGGTCTCAGAAGCAGACAAGGCGAACACCCCAATCGTACGCCTCATCGTCTCTACCACTGCCACAAGTGATGCGGTGCTTCTGCGGGAAGTGCAGGACCTGTCCGATGCCAGGGTGGCTAAGGGGAAGTATCCAGTCAAGATTGAGTTCTGGCAGGACCTCTGCCGGCACATTCGCGGCAGTTCGAGGCTCCAGAACGACTACGCTCCCAATGCACCTGGCGCCGTCTTTCACCGCTTGGATGAACAGAACTCAGGGATTGAGGCGAACCTGCTCAGCATCAACTCCAAACTGGAAGTTCTGACTGGCCTGCCCAGCGGCCGTGCCGACTCGGTCAATAAGTTCCTTACTTCGCAACTTGACGCCGTCAACGATGTGCTTCGAGCCTCAAGGTTCAAGGATGCCTTTGAAGACTTGCAGCGTATCGGCGCGGACATGTCGCTTTTCGATGCTCACCAGCAGGCACGCTGGTACGTGCAGCGGGGCGTCTGCACGTGGCATCTGGAGAGCGGCGCTGCTGCTGCCCCTGACTTCCTTCGCGCCTCCGAGCTGTATCCCGACGACGAGAAAATCGCAGCTGCGAAGGTGAGAGGCCTCCTCTTCACTGACAAGGTCGACGAGGCACTGGCCGCAGGACATGAGGCACTGGCAAGGTATCCCGTATCAGTCCACGTCTGGATTGCCCATGCCAATGCCAGGATGGTCAAGGGTCACACCCTGGCGCTCGCTGATGCACCGGCCGCGATGCGCGACGACTGCGATGTGCTGCAGCTCCTTGCTTGGGCGCGGAAGAAGGCCGGAGACCTAGCTGGCGCCGTCGAGCTTAGCGCCAAAGCATTGGCCAAGCCGAACGCTGCGTTCTTTGTCAGGAACACGGCGCTGGTGTTGGCACTCGAGGCAGCTGCCTGCGACCCCGTAAAGGTCGCACATGGTCTGGTGGGCGAAGCAGCAATCGCCGCGCTTAGGCAGGCAGTCGAAGCGCTCACCCCGCGAAAAGACCAGGTTTGGGCGGTGCAATCGCCGGGCTCAGTCGAAGAAACGCTGGTGCACCTTGGCTACAGCTACCTTGTGCTGGGTGCGCCTGGTGAGACTTTGGCTCTTATCGAGGAGGCCCGACACGCCGGCGTGCTGCCCCCTCGGCTGAAACGCGTCGCACTAGAAGCCTATCGTAGACTGGGCCGCTCAGACGAATTGGACCAACTTGGTCGGGAGTGGCTGGAAGATCTGGAGGAAGAGGCGTTGATTCTGGTCGCGGAGCATGCCGCTGATGTGGGCGATGTTCAGCTGGTCGAGGCCGTGCAAGCCTTGGTGACGCAAAAGGGCTACCAGCAGGCAGAGGTGCCGCACTTGCTGCTCGCTATGCGGTGGGTCGCTCTTTGGCGCTCGGGCACCGGCAAGCTGCAAGCGCTGACGGAGGTCAAGGCAGCGGATGTTGCGAACTCAAACAGCCTCGCCGTGATATGTGGCGGCGCCCGGATACTGCATGCGCATAAAGACGAAGTGACAGCCGATGCCGCGATTGAAAAGGCCTGCACCCTGGTGTCAAAGGACACTGCTTCGGCAGAGCGACTCTTGCTCGCGGACCTGCTCTTCGCCACGGACAAGCTGGAGTTTGCCGCTCGTCAGTACGAGCTACTCGCCCCACGCGGCAAGCACTCCGAGCTCCACAACCGGCTGCTTCGCTGCTATGTGCGCACGGGCGCACTCCGCAAGGCGAAGGAACTGATCTTGTCGTTTCCAGACACCTGGACAAGCGACGAACGAACTTTGAGTCTCGCAATTGACCTAGGACAGCAGGCATCAGACTGGGAGTTTCTGGTTCCCCTTGCTGAGTTGCATTGCGAGCGGCGGCCGCAGGAGGCCGGCGGCTGGTTGCTACGTCTCGCGCTCGACCTCAAGATGCGCAAGATGGCCCGATTCCACCATGCGCTTGAGTCGGTTCCGGCCGACTTGTCAGGGCCACCAAGACTCCTTTCTCAGGTTGCGTCACTTGAACTCCGCTTCGGCCGCAAAGAGACCGGCATGCTGCGGCTGTATGGCATGTTTCGTCGCAACCTCGACGATGTAGATGCAGCCTCAGCCTACTTCATCGCCCTAGTTGCCGCACCTCAAGAGCTTCCATTCATGGAAGAGGAACTGACGGAAGTTCAGCCTGGGGTTGCCGTGACGCTCAAGAACGAATTGGGCGAGACGGTGACACTGTCTCTGGACCCGGCGGGTTTGCCGGGCCTCCCAGCTCGCGAAGGCATGGTCGCTCCGTCCGATGATCTAGCCCGCAGCCTACTGGGCGCGGCCGTGGGCCAGCAAGTCTCTCTGCCCGGACCCTTCGGAACCGAACTGCGCTTCGTTGTCGAAGGGGTGACAAGTACCTTCCGGCGGCTGCTTCACATCGCGCAGGCACGGGTCAACTCGCCTGTTGCTTCAAACCTGCCGTTGATGTCCGTTCCTGTCCCGAAAACAGACAAAGGGGTCGATTTCAGCCACGTGCACGCCATGCTGAAGCGGCAGTCCGAGCACTCACGCCGCGCGCTTCAAGGCTACGCGGACAGCCCCATCACGCTGGGAATTTTGGGCAAGCTGCTCGGCCGAAGCGTGATAGACATGGTCGCTGGTTGGCCGTCTGACGCGCCGCCCTTGTTCGTGTGCGATGGCACCAAGGAGCAACGGGAGGCTGCTGTTGAACTGCTCCAACGGCATGACGTCGAGTATGTTGTTGACGCTGCAACCATTGCTGAACTGGCGTCACTTGACTGTCTTGCCGCCCTGGCGGCGTTACCTCGCGTCTATATCTCTACGAAGTCCGTTGAGACTCTCGAAGCTCGACTCGAAGAGGCGAAGGTCGAACGCTCCGACGGGCAGATGTTTGATGACAACGGCACGATGCGGTTTGTCGAGTACACGACCCAGGACAGGGAACGGCAGACCGCGTTCATTCAAACCATGGTTGACGCCGTCCGACTGCACTGTGTGATGGCTCCTGCTTATGGCCCGGAAGAGATTCCGGCAGACCTGGAGCGAGCGCAGGACGTTCTCGAAGACGAGGAACTCGCTGCACTGCTACTGACATCGGAAAAGAACGCAACCCTGTTCACCGTTGACGGGCGACTCGCTCAGTTTGGTCTTGCATCGGCGAAGCTCAAGTCGGTGTGGCCGCAGGAGGTTCTCCGGTACGCCGGAGAACGAGGGGAACTGACGCCCCAGCAATACACCTACGCTGTCGTTCGGATGTTTCTGCGGAATCGCAGCTTCGTCTCGCTAGGCTCGTACGACTTGGTGTTCATGTGCTTGCAAGGAGGCTACGCGCTAACCGAGGGGCTTCAGCGATTCAAGGACTACTTGGCCTCCGGTTCCACTGAGCTTGTGTCGGCTGTTTCTGTTGCGTTCGAGTTCCTCGAGCTTCAAGCGCAACACCCCACTCAGTTCAAGGCGTTTGCGGAGCTCATGGGCCACATCGTCGAAGCGAGCCTTCGCCATCCGCACTGCAATCAGGAGGTACTCTTAGAGTGGCTAACACCACCGATCCACGAAGCGTGCACAGATGATCGCCGCTGCCAGTTTTAGCAGCGCTTCGTGGATATCCAGCCGTCGTTCAAAGCGGATTCGCAACTTGCCAAAGCCTGCAAACCATCCATGAGTCCGCTCCACCACCCAGCGATGCTTGCCCAGTCGCTCGCTACTCTCAACGCCTCGCCTGGCAATGCGGCTGGCGATGCCCCGTTGTCTCAAGTGCGCACGGCAACGCTTGTAGTCATAGCCCTTGTCGGCGTGCAACTTCGATGGTCTTTTGCGGGGGC
>NZ_WUMG01000078.1:0-10914 GCF_009827015.1 Delftia sp. CH05
GGCAGGGTGGGAGCGGTGGACTTCACGGTGGCCGATTGTCGATGCTGCGCGCAAGGCCATGCATTTCACTTGACGGGCTCAAGGGCTTCTCCTAAATTACTAACCCGTCAGTCAGTAAACGGCGCCAGCCAGCTGCCGCGGCATGTTGCCCGGATCTTGCAGCCCGCAGCCGCTTTTCGCACCAGCCCTCCCGGATCCACATGCCCGACTTGCCATCGAACCCTGCCGCGCGCGCTTTGCCGCGCCATCTTCTTCTTGCCCCTCTGTGCCTGGCCGCCGCGCTGGCGCTGGGCGCCTGCTCCAAGGCCGAGCCGCCGCCCGAGCCGGTGCGCGCCGTCAAGCTGCTCACTGTAGGCGTGGGAGCGCTGGACACGCAACTGGAATACGCGGGCGAGGTGCGCGCGCGCATAGAGTCGCGCCTGGGCTTTCGCGTGGCCGGCAAGCTCGTTCGCCGCGAGGTGGAGCTGGGCCAGCACGTGCAGGCAGGTCAGTTGCTGGCGCGGCTCGATGCCAGCGACTACCGGCTGGGAGCTGACGCCGCGCGCGCCCAGGTGGCGGCCGCGACCACGCAGCGCGATCTTGCCGCCGCCGATGTGAGGCGTTACTCGCAGCTGAAGGCGCAGAATTTCATCAGCGGTGCGGAGCTGGAGCGGCGAGAGGCCACGCTCAAGTCCGCCCAGGCCACGCTGGACCAGGCCAAGGCGCAGCTGGCATCGCAGAGCAACCAGGAGGCCTATGCCCAACTGCTGGCCGATGTGCCCGGCGTGGTGACCGGCATAGACGCCGAGCCGGGCCAGGTGGTGTCGGCCGGCTCGCCCGTGGTGCGCATTGCCCAGGACGGTCCGCGCGACGTGGTGTTCGTGGTGCCCGAAGACAAGCGCGGCGCCATCCGCGTGGGCCAGAAAGTGAATGTGCGCCCGTGGTCGGCCGGCATGCAGCCGCTGCAGGGCCAGGTGCGCGAGGTGGCGGCCAGTGCCGATCCCGTCACGCGCACCTACCAGGTGAAGGTGGCACTGCCCGCGTCGGATGCGGCCGCCGTGCCGCCGCTGGGCGCGACGGTCCATGCGCTGCCCGAGGGCATGGGCCCCACGGGCCAGCCCGTGATCAAGCTGCCCACCACGGCGCTGCGCCAGGAAGGCGGCGGCGGCCAGGGCACGGCCGTGTGGGTGTTCGATGCCGCCAGCAGCACGGTCAAGCTGCAGCCCGTGCAACTGGCCACGGCCGATGGCAACGAGGCCGTGATTGCCGCCGGCCTGACGCCCGGCATGCAGGTGGTGGCCGCCGGCGTGCATGTGCTCACGCCCGGGCAGAAGGTCACGGTCTATCAGGACCGGTATGACAAGACGCAGCAGCCGGCACAGGCGCCTGCCGCCGCAGGTGCCGCAGCTTCCGCAGGTGCTGCGTCCAGCGGAGCGGCCCAATGAGCGGGCCCAAGCACAAGGCGCCGCAGGGCGGGCACTTCAATCTTTCGCGCTGGGCGCTGGACCATGTGGCGCTGACGCGCTATTTCATGGTCGTGCTGCTGCTGCTGGGCTTTGCCTCGTACTTCCAGCTGGGGCAGGACGAAGACCCGCCCTTCACCTTCCGCGCCATGGTGGTGCGCACCAACTGGCCGGGCGCCACGGCGCAGCAGATGGCCGAGCAGGTCACCGACAAGATCGAGCGTACGCTGCAGGAGGTGCCCTACGCCGACAAGATCAGCAGCTACTCCAAGCCCGGCGAGTCGCTGATCATCTTCCAGCTCAAGGACAATTCGCGCCCCGGCGATGTCCAGCAGCTGTGGTACACGGTGCGCAAGAAGATCGGCGACATGCGCTACACCCTGCCGCAGGGCGTGCAGGGGCCGTTCTTCAATGACGAGTTCGGCGATGTCTATGGCGTGATCTACGCCCTGCAGGCCGACGGCTTCAGCTACGCCGAGCTCAAGACCATGGCCGACGACGTGCGCCAGCAGCTGCTGCGCGTGCCCGATGTGGCCAAGGTCGAGCTGTTCGGCGTGCAGGACGAGAAGGTCTACATCGAGCTGTCGCAGCGCCGCCTGTCGCAGCTGGGCCTGGACATGAACCAGGTGCTCGGCCAGCTGGGCCAGCAAAACGCCATCGAGGGCGCAGGCGTGCTGCAGACGCCGCGCGAGGACGTGCAGGTGCGCGTGGCCGGCCAGTTCCTGGCGGTGGACGAGTTGCGCGCCATGCCCATCCGCGGCGCATCGGGCGCGCAGTTGCGCCTGGGCGATATCGCCGAGATCCGCCGGGGCTATGCCGATCCGGCCAATGTGAAGGTGCGCCACCAGGGCCGCGAGACGATTGCCCTGGGCGTGTCCATGACCAAGGGCGGCGACATCATCCGCCTGGGCAAGTCCCTGCGCGGCGCCGTGGGCGACATCGCGCGCACGCTGCCGGCCGGCGTGGAGCTGGCCAACATGCAGGACCAGCCCAAGGCCGTGGCCGATTCGGTCAACGAGTTCCTGCAGGTGCTGATCGAGGCCGTGGTGGTGGTGCTGGCCGTGAGCTTCATCAGCCTGGGCCTGCACAAGCGCGAGGGCCACCAGCCGCTGTGGAAGCGCTGGTACATCGATCCGCGCCCGGGTCTGGTGGTGGCCATCACCATTCCGCTGGTGCTGGCCGCGACCTTCCTGGCCATGTGGTACTGGAACATCGGCCTGCACAAGGTGTCGCTGGGCTCGCTGATCATCGCGCTGGGCCTGCTGGTGGACGACGCCATCATTGCCGTCGAGATGATGGTGCGCAAGATGGAGGAGGGCTACGAGAAGTACCGCGCCGCCACCTTTGCCTACGAGATCACGGCCAAGCCCATGCTGACCGGCACGCTGATCACGGCGGCAGGTTTCCTGCCCATCGGCATGGCCAAATCCATGACGGGCGAGTACACCTTCGCCATCTTCGCGGTGACGGTGATTGCGCTGGTGCTCAGCTGGTTCGCCTCGGTGTACTTCGTGCCCTACCTGGGCATGCTGCTGCTCAAGCGCCCGCCGCACGCGGCCACGCTGCCGCCCGAGGTGGCCTCGGGCGAGGTGCCCATCGAGGAGACCAACCTCAATGCGTCCTCAGCCGAGCATGAGGTCTTCGACAGCCCGTTCTACAACCGCTTTAGGCGCGCCGTGAACTGGTGCGTGACGCACCGCTGGCTGACCATCGCCATCACGGTGCTGGTCTTCGCGCTGGGCCTGGTGGGCATGTCGCGCGTGCAGCAGCAGTTCTTCCCGGATTCCAGCCGGCCAGAGGTGCTGGTGGACATCTGGTTCCCCGAAGGCACGTCGCTGGCCGCCAACGAGGCCGTCACGCGCCGCGTGGAAGAGCGCTTCATGAAGCTCGACGGCGTGCGCACGGTCAGCGAATGGGTAGGCTCGGGCGTGCCGCGTTTCTACCTGCCGCTGGACCAGGTGTTCCCGCAGAACAACGTCTCGCAGTTCATCCTGGTGGCCCAGGACCTGCCCACACGCGAGCGTCTGCGCAAGGCGCTGCCGGCGCTGCTGGCCCAGGAGTTCCCCGAGGTGCGTGGCCGCGTCAAGCTGCTGCCCAACGGGCCTCCGGTGCCCTATCCGGTGCAGTTCCGCGTCTCCGGCACCGATCCGCAAAAGCTGCGGGCCTATGCCGACGAGGTCAAGCAGGCCATGATCGCCAACGCCGACATGCGCGGCGTCAACGACAACTGGAACGAGTCCGTCAAGGCCGTGCGCCTGGAGGTGGACCAGGACAAGGCGCGCGCCCTGGGCGTGAGCAGCCAGGCCATCGCCCAGGCGGCCCGCGTCATGCTCAGCGGCTCCACCGTGGGCCAGTTCCGCGAGGGTGACAAGCTCATCGACATCGTGCTGCGCACGCCGTATTCGGAGCGCGACGCCATCACCGACATCGCCAACGCCTACCTGCCCACGGCATCGGGCAAGTCGATCCCGCTCACGCAGATCGCCAAGCCCGTGATGGTCTGGGAGCCCGGCGTGATGTGGCGAGAAAAGCGCATGTTCGCCATCACCGTGCAGGGCGATGTGCGCGAGGGCCTGCAGGGCGCAACGCTGACCCATGCGCTGCTGCCGGGCCTGCGCGAGATCGAGGCGCGCTGGCATGCCGCGGGCGACACGGCCTACCGCATCGATGTGGCCGGCGCCGTGGAGGAAAGCTCCAAGGGCTCGGACGCCATCGTCGCTGGTGTGCCCGTGATGCTGTTCCTCACCTTCACGCTGCTCATGCTGCAACTGCGCAGTGTCAGCCGTTCACTGCTGGTGTTCATCACCGGGCCGCTGGGCATTCCCGGCGTGGCGGCGGCGCTGCTGCTGCTGGGCCGGCCCTTCGGCTTCGTGGCGCTGCTGGGCGTGGTGGCGCTGATGGGCATGATCCAGCGCAACTCGGTGATCCTGATCGACCAGATCGAGACCGACCGCGCGCGCGGCGTGCCGGCCTGGGACGCCATCATCGAAGCCGCCGTGCGCCGCCTGCGCCCCATCGTGCTGACGGCCGCCGCCGCTGTGCTGGCCATGATCCCGCTGTCGCGCAGCGTGTTCTGGGGCCCCATGGCCGTGGCCATCATGGGCGGGCTGATCGTGGCCACCGTGCTGACACTGCTGGCGCTGCCGGCCATGTACGCCGCCGTGTTCCGCGTGCGCCGCGAGCCCACGCATTGATGCGGCGAAAACGCGGAGGCCGCCGCTCAAATCCGGGGTATGGCAATGCACCCCGCAATTGCGGCTAGAATCTGCGCCCTGACCTAGGAGCCGCCGCGCAGGCGGCTCCCCAAGAACCAGCGCGGGTGGCGAAATTGGTAGACGCACCAGGTTTAGGTCCTGACGCCAGCAATGGTGTGGGGGTTCGAGTCCCCCCCCGCGCACCACGCACCAACGCCGCTCAACTGCGGCGAACACTGCCCAAGCCCGCTTCCTGTAGAGGAGGCGGGCTTTTTTTCTGGGTCTTCGCTGCAAAGCGGAGCAGGTTGAAACCGGCACAAAACAGCGCAAAATCACATCACAATCCCGCGCAGATCCCGCTTGTGATCCCGCGCGGGCTGCAGGAGGTGGGATGGCGTATTTCCGGAAGGTGAAGAACGGCTGGCGGGCCGAGGTGGAGCGTGCGGGTATTCGGCGCACCGCCACGCGGGCGACCAAGGCCGAGGCGCAGGGATGGGCCGTGGCCGAGGAGGCGGCCATTCTGGCCGGTGCGCGCGGGGAGTTTCCGCGGCGCACGCTGGCCGAGGCGGTGGAGCGCTATCGGCGCGAGGTCACCGACAAAAAGACGGCCAGCACGGCGCGGGCCGACCATTTGCGCTTTGATGCCTGGCTGCGCGAGTTCCCCGAGCTGGCCTCCAAGGTCTTCCACGAGATCACGGGCGACGACCTGGCGCGCTGGCGCGATGCGCGGCTGCAGCAGGTCTCCGGCGCCAGCGTGCTGCGCGAGGCGCAGCAGTTCCGTCCCATCTGGACGCTGGCGGTCAAGCAGTGGAAATGGGTGGGCAAGAGCCCCTGGCCCGAGATCAAGCTGCCGGCCAAGTCCCATGCGCGCCGGCGCACGGGGCAGTGGAGCGAGGTGCGGCGCATGCTGCGCTCGGCCAATGTCTCGCCGCGCCTGGCGCCTGTCACCGCCATGGAGCAGACGGCCTGGACCATGCTGGTGGCCCTGCACACGGCCATGCGCAGCGGCGAGATCCTGCGCATGGGCCGCAGCAATGTGGATCTCAAGCGCCGGGTCTACCACCTGCCGCACCACAAGACCGAGGCCAAGGTGGGCGAGCGCCATGTGCCGCTGACGCGCCGTGCCGTGCGCCTGCTGCGCGTGCTGGACGCCGCCGCCGAGGCTGCCGGGCGCGACGCCTACTGGACCATCAGCGACGCCAGCCGCGACACGCTCTACCGCAAGCTGCGCGACCGGGTGATGGTGGAGGGCCTGCGCTTCCATGACCTGCGCGCCACGGCGCTGACCTGGCTGAGCAAGCGCGTGGATGTGATGACGCTGGCCCGCATCAGCGGCCATGTGGATATCAACGAGCTGTTCAATACCTATTACCGGGAGACGGCCGAGGACATCGCGGCACGGTTGTAGGCAGGGTGGCTGCCAGAAATATCACTCCAATATGATATGTTGACAATATTATTCTGGAGTGATAATTTCAATCCATCATCTTGAGATGATATTTTGAATGCCCTGGCCAGGAGAACACCATGGACCACCTGTTGCAACTGCCCGCTCAGCTTGCGCTGCACCTGAAGTCGCTGCGCAAGGCCGCTGGCGTGAGCCAAGCTGAACTGGCACAGCGGCTGGGCGTGTCCCAGTCGCGTGTGGCGGCGATAGAGCGTGACCCGGCCGCCATCAGCGTGCGCCAGCTGATGGAGATCCTGCAGCTGCTGGATGCCGATCTGCTCATGCGGCCCAGGGCGGATGCGGTGGTTTCTCCTGCGTCTGCACCTGCACCTGTGCCTGCTGCGTTGAGGGTGGCCGAGCCAGCTCCACAACCGTACGCGGGTGACAACGTGCCCCGCAAGCCCGCCGACCGCCCCGTGGCCTTCAAGCCGCAGGCGCTGCCGCCGCACTGGCAGGACCGCAAGCCGAAAGGGTCCTGGTGATGGCGGCGCTGGGCGTCTGGATGAATGGGGAGCGGGTGGGCACCTGGGAGGTCACGCGCACGGGCCGCCATGTGTTCGCCTATGACCCGGCCTGGCCGCAGAGTGCGCATGCGCGGCCGCTGTCACTGTCCATGCCCTTCACCCGCGACCTGACGGTGGCGGGCGAGGTGGTGGCCCACTATTTCGACAACCTGCTGCCGGACGGCGAGGGCATTCGCCGGCGCATTCACCAGCGCTTCGGGCTGCGCGGGGCCGATGCGTTCTCGCTGTTGGAGGCCATTGGCCGCGATTGCGTGGGTGCCGTGCAGCTGCTGCCCGAGGGGGCCGTGCCCGACGGTTTTGACCAGGTGCGCTTCGAGCCGCTGAGCGAGGCGCAGATTGCAGAGCACCTGGCCAGCCTGGGTGGCGGGTTTGGCGCGCTGGAGGTGGACCAGGAGTTCCGGCTGTCCATCGCCGGTGCGCAGGAGAAGACGGCGGTGCTGCGCCATGGCGGCCAGTGGTGCCGCCCGCTGGGCGCGACGCCGACCACGCATATCCTGAAGCCGGCCATCGGCGTGGTGCCGCACTGGCACTACGACCTGAGCGAGTCAGTGGCCAATGAGTGGCTGTGCGCCCGCCTGCTGGCCGAGCTGGGCTTTGCCGTGGCCGACAGCAGCATCGAGACCTTTGGCGGGCAGCAGGTGCTGTGCGTGGAGCGCTTTGACCGCGCCTGGACGGCGCAGGGCTGGATTGCGCGCCTGCCCCAGGAAGATTTCTGCCAGGTGCGCGGCGTTGCCAGCGCCAACAAGTACGAGACCCACGGCGGGCCCGGCATGCTGCAGTGCCTGCAGGTGTTGCAGCATGGCAGCGAGCCTGCCCAGGATTGCGCCCGCTTCGTGATGGCCCAGCTGGCGTTCTGGCTTCTGGCGGCCACGGACGGGCATGCCAAGAATTTCTCTGTGTTTCTGCAGCCGGGCGGCGGCTATGAGATGACGCCGCTGTACGACGTGCTGTCGGCCTGGCCCATCATCGGTCACGGCCACGGCAAGATCGCCCGCCAGCGCGCCAGGATGGCCATGGCCCTGCCGGGGCGCAGCCGCCACTACCGCCTGGCCGAGATCCAGCGCCGCCACTGGAAGGCCTTGGCCGAGACCACGCGCATCGCAGGCCTGTGGGAAAGCATGGTGGAGATGGTCGAGGCGCTGGACGGCGCCATAGCCCGGCTGCAGCCGCGCCTGCCGGCCAGCGTGCCGCAGCACATGGCCCAGCAGATCTTCGACGGGGCGCGCGACCAGGCACGCCGTTTTCTTGCGGGCAGCGATCACTGAGCGCACGGCGATGGCCTGGTGCCGGCTCACCGGCGCCCCTCGGCCCAGGCCTTGACGTCGGCCATGCGCCAGTAGCGGATGCGGCGGCTGGCGTTGATGAAGGGCTTGGGAAAGTCAGGGCGCTTGGTCAGGCGCGCGGTGACGTGCTCGCGGCTCAGGCCCAGGTAGTTGGCGATGCCCTGGGTGTCCAGGCGCGGGGCGCTGTGAAAGAGTTCCATGTTCTGTTGCGTCATTGCGGTGTTCTCCGATGTCGTGTCCGGGGCTTGATCAGGCCTGGCGCGGCGTGATGGACTTGCCTGCCTTCTTGCGCTCCACACGCTCAACTCGCTCCACTCGCTCCACTCGCAGAACGGGCCGGCCGCTGGCCAGCAGGGCGCAGGCCTGGGCGTGGCTGGCGCTGGCCGCTTTCAGGCGCAGCACGGGCAGCAGGCGGGCGTCGGCCAATTGATCCAGCTGCGCGGCGTCCACGCCGTGGGGGATGAGGGTGGCGCGGTAGCTGCGCAGGGCGATGATGTTGTGGTGCATGGTGGGTCCTCCTGGGGTGGATCAGCTGGAAAAGAAAGGGGGGTTGGATGGCGTGGCGCCGGATGTGGGGCGGTGCAGCACTGAATCGGCACCCGAATCGGGCCCGGCCGGGTTGGCCCGGTCCTCGCGCTGGTGCCCGCCGCGGCCGATGAGGGCGCGCAGCGTGTGGCCCGTGAGCCGGGCCGTACAGTTATTGAAACCAGTCCAAGCGCGCGCCAGCGGCGCGCGGGCGGGCAGGGCGGGCGGGGCCACGTCGGCGACCTCGGCACCCTCGGCGATATCGGCGTTTTCTGCACCTTGGGTTTCCTGGAACTCCAGCGTGGCGCGCGCCACGCTGCGCCAGGCGATGCGGCGCGAGACCAGCCACTGGCCGCGCCGGGTTTCCAGGCCTACCACGCGGCCGCAGCCGGGCGCGATGGCCTCACCGTATTGGTTGACGGCGCCGGCGGGCACGGGGCGGCGTGCCATGCGCAGGTGCCAGCGGTCGCGGGCCAGGCAGTGGCCGCCCATGGCTTCCATGTAGCGGCGCCAGTCGGCGGGGATGTCGGGCCCGTGGCGGTGGCTGGCGCCCCAGGCCTTCCAGCTGGCCTTGTCGCCGTCGATGCGGATCTGTTCGACCTGGTCCTTGCTGACACGGCGCAGCTCGCGCCAGACGCAGACGCTGGGCATGCCCACGGCCTGGAACTGGCGAATGCCCCAGCAGGCGGCCCAGGCGTCCACGCGGCGGTGGCCGGGCATGCCGCCCTGCTCCACATCCCACAGGCGGCCCTGCACCACGTCGAGGTGGTCGGCCAGGGCCGCATGGCCCACGCTCTTGGCGATGTACTTGGCCACATAGCCGGCAGCGCCGCCGCCGGTCATGCGCTTGACGTTGACGCGGTTGAGCTGGGCACCGCGCTCGTCGCCATCTTCGCTGAGCCACCATTTGCGGATGGCGGCCTCGATGTGCTGGGCGTGCTCCTCGCACTCGGCCCAGACCAGGGCGTGCCAGTGCGGCGTGGCGTCATGGTGCGGCTCGACCACGCGGATGCCGTACATGGCGATGCGCTGGCGGCCCAGGTGCGAGCGCACGCGCGCCCACATGGTGCGCAGCCACAGCTGGGCATCGCGCGGCGTGCTGTGGCCGTCGTAATGGGGATTGGGACGCGGCCGGCCGCCGCTGCCCAGCGTGACGGCGTGAAAGCGGCTGGGCGCCGTCAGCGTGAGAAAGAGGCCGACGTGGCTGCGCGCGTCGGCATATTCCTCTGCGCCGCGGATGCGCGTCATCAGCTCGCCGCCACGGATCACGGGGTTGGCCGGCGACAGCGCGGCCAGCTCGGCCAGGGTGAAGACCTGGCCGGCCTCGTTTCGGTAGAGGCTGCGCTCCAGCGCGCGGGCGTTGCGCTCGATCTGCGCGGTGCGCCGGCGCACGGTGGCATTGCTGGCATAGCCGCCGGCGCTGCGGTTGACGATGCCCAGCTTGACGGCGCCGGCCTCCACGGTGCGCGTGACGTGGCGGCGCAGCATGCGGCGCCACCAGGCCGCGTCCAGCGCGCGGCGGATGGCGGGCTCGCCGGCCAGCGGCGTGCTTTCCTGCAGGCCCAGCATGCGCAGCATCAGCCGCACCAGGTCCACGCGTGCGGCCAGGTCCATGTTCTGGGCCTGGGCGCCGGCGTCGAGCTCACCGACTTCGTCGCTCAGGCGCCTGGCCATCTGGCAGATCTCGTAGTCGTCCAGATTCCACTCGGCCGCACGGCCGTGGCGGCTGGCAAAGTCGTCAATGGCGGCCAGCGCGTCGTGGCAGGCAGCCCATTCGGGATGGCCGTTGGCGTGTTGCGCGCCCTTTTGCCAGTCGCCCAGGCCCAGCAGCTTCATGGGCTGCAGCCACTGCGGGGGCAAGGCTTTTTCCAGCGCCTGCATGGCGCGCTGGACCATGTGGGGGCGCGGCTTGTGCTGGTCCCATTGCTGCAGGCTGGCGGTGCGCAGCCTGCGGCCGGTGGATTTGGCGGCGAGCAGGACGGACATGGGCTCAGGTCCTCAGGGCCAGCGCGCGCAGCGGCAGCAGGCAGGTGCGCAACGCTCGGATCTGGCGGCGGATGGCGTCGCGCTCGGGCGGCGGCATTTCGCGCCAGTCGCGCAGGGCCAGCTCCTCGATCTCGCCGTCTATGCCCGACAGCAGCACCAGGGCCATGCGGTAGTGGCTGGCCAGGCCCGCCCATTCGCGGCTTTCGGCGCTGCCCGAGCGGCCGTTGGAGGCGCGCTGCGCGGCTTCGCGCTGCAGCTCGCGCAGGCGGATGCGGCAGTCCCTGACGCTCAGGCGCTGGTAGGCCTCGGGCAGTGCGGGCGGGTCCACGGGCCGGTATTCGGGCGCGGGCGCATCGTCTGCCCGCAGCAGTCGCATCAGATCGGAAAGGCGCAGGTCGCCGAGCTTCATGGTCTGTCCAGGTCGTTTCAGGGTGAGCGCATCCCGCAGGGCCTTCATGCAGGCTCCGCAGGTTGCGGGAAAGGGGGTGGGGTGGCGGCGGTGCAGGCGGGGCT
>NZ_WUMG01000079.1:0-9498 GCF_009827015.1 Delftia sp. CH05
CAGCGGGGCCGGGCCCCGCTGCGCCTGAGAAAAGGCGCGCGGACACCCACGCCAAGACGGCAACGATTTTTCAAACCAGAGGAGACATCACCATGAAAACCACCCCATCCCCGCGGACCCTGGCGGCCACCGCCGTGCTGGCCCTGGCCGGCTCCGGCGCCAGCTTCGGCGCCTTCGCGCAAGGCACCTCCAGCGTCACGCTCTACGGCATCGTCGATGTGGGCGTGGAGCACCTGAACAATGTGGCGGCGGGCGGCGGTCTCAGCCGCATGCCATCGACCACCAGCATGGTGCCCTCGCGCTGGGGCCTGCGCGGCAGCGAGGACCTGGGCGGCGGCCTCAAGGCCATCTACACGCTGGAGTCGGGCTTTGCGCCCGACCAGGGCACCTTCAACCAGGGCGGGCGCGGCTTTGGCCGCCAAAGCTGGGTGGGCCTGGGCGGCAACTGGGGCAGCCTGACCATGGGCCGCCAGAACTCCATGCTGTTCTGGTCGCTGCTGGACTCGGACATCATCGGCCCGGCCGTCTTCGCCATGGGCTCGCTGGACGCCTACATTCCCAACTCGCGCGCCGACAACATGCTGGCCTGGCGCGGCAACTTCGGCGGGCTGGCACTGGGCGCGGGCTACAGCTTCGGGCGTGACACCGTCAATGCCGGCCCCAGCCCGGCAGGCACCAACTGCCCGGGCGAGAGCGGATCGGACACGCAGGCCTGCCGCCAATGGTCGCTGTACGCCAAGTACGACACACCGGCCTGGGGCGTGGCGCTGGGCTACGAGCAGCAAAATGGCCGCACGCCGGCCTCGTCCACCGACCCGGTGTTCGGCGGCATGAACTCCAGCGCCAAGCATGACGAGCGCCTGCACCTGGGCGGCTACTTCAAGCTGGCCGGCGTGAAGATCGGCGGCGGCCTGCTGCGCCGCGACAACGACGGCGACGCCGTCAAGCCACGCAGCAACCTGTGGTACGTGGGCGCCTCCTACCCGGTCACCGAGGCCCTGGTGCTCGAAACCCAGTGGCTCACGCTGCGCTACCGCGGCGTGTCGGGCTACGACTCCGACCTGCTGGTGGCACGCGCCATCTACAACCTGTCCAAGCGCACGGCCGTCTACACGCAGCTCGGCCACATCCGCAACGACCGCCTGGCCACCGTCTCGGTCAGCGGCGGCGCGCCGGGCAGCAACACCGCGCCGGGACGCTCGCAGACCGGCATCAACGTGGGCATCCGCCACATGTTCTGAGCCGCTTCCATCCGCCTGCCTTTCCCATATTCACCAGGAGACATCCCATGCAGATGCATCGCCGTCATTTCGTCCAGGCCCTGGGCAGCGCCGCCGCCCTGGGCTCGCTGTCACCGCTGCAAGCCCTGGCCCAGGCACTGGACCAGGTCAAGATCATGTACGGCTTTCCGGCCGGCAGCTCGGGCGACAGCGTGGCCCGCCGCGTGGCCGAGCGGCTGGGCGGCACGCCCTACAGCAAGGGCCCGGGCTTTGTGGAGAACAAGCCCGGCGCCGGAGGCCGCATCGCGGTGGAAGCCTTGAAGAACTCCCCGCCCAACGGTTCCGTGCTGGCACTGGCCCCCGTATCGGCCTTCTCGGTCTATCCCCACATCTACCCCAAGCTGACCTACAGGCCCGAAGACGCAACGCCCGTATCGATTGGCGCCGTGATCTACCACGGCCTGGCCGTGGGCCCCGCCGTGCCGGCCGAGGTCAAGACGCTCAAGGACTTCCTGGCCTGGGCCAAGGCCAACCCCGACCGCGCCAGCTTCGGCTCGCCGGGCGCGGGCTCCATGCCGCACCTGCTGGGCGCGCTGCTGGGCCTGCGCTCGGGCGTGGAGCTCAAGCACGCGCCCTATCGCGGCACCGTGCCCAGCATCACCGACTTGGTGGGCGGCCAGATCGCGGCCACCATGAACCCCAGCGGCGACTACCTGCAGTACCTGAAGGCCGGCCGCCTGCGCGTGCTGGCCACCTCGGGCAGGCAGCGCTCGCCCTTCCTGCCCGAGGTGCCCACCTTCACCGAGCTGGGCTTTCCCGATGTCACGGTGGAGGAATGGTTCGGGTTCTACGCGCCCGCCAAGACACCGGCCGCCACCATTGCCAACGCCAACGCGGCCATCACCGCCGCGCTCAAGGACAAGGCCGTGATCGACGGGCTGGCGGCCCTGGGCCTGCTGGCGCGCGGCAGCACGCAGCAGGAGATGGCCGCCGACCAGCAGGCCGAGTTCGAGCGCTGGAGTTCGCTGGTCAAGCAGATCGGGTTCACGGGCGAGTCCTGATGGCGCACCCGGACGGCAGGTCCATATCCCTTCGCGAAACAAGGCCACACTCATGCAACAAATAATGTTGCATGAAACAGAACAGCCAATTCTCGGACGTCCTGCATGTGCTGCTGCACATGGCCGAGGGCGATGGACCTGCCACCTCCGACATGCTCGCCGCCGCGCTGCAGACCAACCCGGTCGTACTGCGCCGGCTGATGTCGGGCCTGCGCGATGCAGGCCTTGTCACCTCCGCCAAAGGCCATGGCGGGGGCTGGGTGCTGTCTTGCGAGCTGGACCGCACCACGCTGCGCGACGTGCATGAAGCCTTGGGCGCCCCTGATCTGGTGTCGCTGGGCTTCAGGGAAGACCGGCCCGAATGCCTGGTCGCCCAGGCCGTGAACGAAGCGCTGAGCAACGCGGTGCAGCAGGCCGAGGCCGCCCTGCTCGCGCGGCTGGGCTCGGTGACGCTGGCTGCCCTGTCCCAGGACTTCCATGCCCGCCTGGCGCGCCACCGCGCAGCGGGCGGCCAGGGCTGGTATCAACTGCAGGAGCACCAGCATGAAACACATTGATTTCGCCATCATCGGCGGCAGCTATGCCGGCCTGTCCGCCGCCCTGCAACTGGCGCGTGCGCGCCGCCAGGTGCTGGTGGTCGATGCCGGGCTGCGGCGCAACCGCTTCGTGGACCAGGCCGGCGAAACATCGCACGGCTTTCTCACCCAGGATGGCGTCGCCCCCGCCCAGATCGCCGCCCAGGCCCGGCAGCAGCTGATGGCCTACCCCACCGTGCAGTGGCTGGACGGCACGGCCGAGGACGCCCGCGTGGCGCCCGATGGCCGGCTGGAGTTCCGTGCAGCGGGCACCGCCATCAGCGCCGCCCGCCTCGTCCTGGCGCTGGGCGTGCATGACAGCCTGCCGCCCGTGCCGGGACTGGCCGAGCGCTGGGGCCGCAGCGTCTTTCACTGCCCGTACTGCCACGGCTACGAGATGAATGCGGGCCGCATCGGCATCATTGCCAGCTCGGCCCTGGCCCATCACCACGCCGTCATGCTGCCCGACTGGGGCCAGACCACCCTGCTGCTCAACGGCGCCTACGCGCCAAGTGCCGATGAGCTGGCCGCCTTCGCACGCCGCGGCACGCAGGTGGAGGCCACCCCCATCGCACGCCTGGAAGGCCGGGCCGACGTGCTGCTGCAGGACGGCCGCCGCCTGGTCATGGATGGCCTGTTCACCCAGCCGCGCACCCGCATCGCCAGCCCCGTGGCCGAACAGCTGGGCTGCGCACTGGAAGAAGGCCCCATGGGTCCCTTCATCAAGGTCGCGGAAGGCCAGGCCACCAGCGTCCCCAACGTGTTCGCCTGTGGCGACGCGGCCCGCGCGGCCGGCAACGTGGCCATGGCCGTGAGCGATGGCGCCATGGCCGGCATTGGCGCGCACCGGTCGATGATGGGATGGTGAACTGCGGCGCCCGCCCTAGAGCGTGCTATGCACTTTGATGTGCCCGCGAAAGCCGGGAAAGGGGTCCGGGACGAGGCGTGGCACGCTTTATCCGAAGACCGCGCCGCCCGCATCCAGCGCGGGCGGCCGCAGAAGATCGGCATTGACGCCCATGGCCTCGCTGGCCCGCTCCACGGCCTGCCACAGGGGGGCCGGCATCTGCAGTATTTCCTCGGGGGAGTTCGCGCGGGCGATCCAGTCGCTGATCTCAACGTGCTGCTCGGGGGTGAGCAGGTCCAGGTTCAGCATTTCGTCAATGGTCTTCATCGGGTGTCGGTCTGTCGCTCGTGTGCGGAAGGTGTACGGAAAAGGAACGGCCCGTGCATTGTCAGCGGTCCACGGCAGGCAGTCGCTGCAGCAGGGCATCGCGGGCGCGCAGGCCGGCATTGGGCTTTTGCGCCTGCTCGTCCTGGATCAGCGTGGCGAACACCAGCCTGCGCTGGTCCTTGGTGGCCCAGCCCACGTACCAGCCATAGGCCCGGCTGGCGTCGTAGCGGTTGTCGCTGCCCGGCGAGCCCGTGCCCGTCTTGCCATGCACGGTCCAGCCGCCCACGGCCACTGGATGCCGGGTGATGCGCGCGGTCATGTCGATGGCCTGACTGATCACGGGCAGTTCCCGGCGCACGATCCTGCGCATGAAGGCCACCTGCTCGGCCGCCGAGATGCGCAGCGAAGACACCACCCACACGCCGTTGTGGCCCGGGTCGGCCACTGGCACGGCAGAGACATCCTCGTTGCCATAGCGGAAGGCCTTCACGTAGGCGTCAAAGCGCTGCTGGCCCAGACGCATCACCACCTGCTGCGAGTACCAGAACACCGAGTCTTTCATCCACGCCTGGGGCGTGATATCGCGCCGCCAGGCATCCCCACCCCAGTCCGGATACTCCGGTTGGTACGGCCACGCGGGCCGGGACTCGTCCTGCAGGATGCCGGCGTCATAGCCCATCAGGCTGATGGCGATCTTGAAGGTGGAGGCCGGCGTGACCCGCTCGGCGCAGGCCGGGCCGCTGTGCACCAGGGACTGGCCCGTGTCGGCGTCGGCGACGAGGGTGCACAGTTCGTGCGCGACAACGGGGACGGGAACGGAAACCCAAAAAAAAGCTGCCACGGCCGTGGCAGCGGTTCCAGGAAATCTATGCATGTGCTGTGCGCTGCGGTGTTCGTATCTGGCGCGCGATCATAGATGCGCGCGCAGCCTTTGCAGAGCCCCTGCAGCAAACAGCCCCACGGCGCCCTGGGCAAGCGCGTGTGGGACTTGCCCATGGATGGGAACTGCCCGCGGGGCTACGCCTGCGCCTCCTGCAACTGCCGCCACATCACCTTGCCGCTGCCGCTCTTGGGCAGGGCCTTGACGAACTCCACCACCTTGGGCGCCTTGTAGACGGCCATGTTCTCGCGGCACCACTGGATGATGTCCTCGGCCGTGGTGTCTTCCTTGCCGGCACGCAGCACGACGACGGCCTTGACCGACTCGCCCCGGTAGGCGTCGCGCGTGGAGATCACGCAGGCTTCCTGGATGGCGGGGTGGCGGAACATCAGCGACTCGACCTCGGCCGGCCAGACCTTGAAGCCGCTGGCGTTGATCATGCGCTTGAGGCGGTCGGTGATGAAGTAGTAGCCGTCCTCATCCACGTGGCCCAGGTCGCCGGTGCGAAAGAACCGCTTGCCGTCGATCTCCATGAAGACCTGGGCCGTGGCGTCGGGGCGCTTCCAGTAGCCGTCGAAGACCTCGGGCCCGTGGACCACGATCTCGCCCTGCTCGCCCTGGGGCACTTCGGCACCGGTGTCAGGATCGATGACGCGCGCCTCCGTGCTCATGAAGGGAATGCCCAGGCACTGCTGCTTGGGGTGCTCGGACGGGTTGCTGTGCGTGGGCGCAGCGGTCTCGGTCAGGCCGTAGCCCTCGCAAAAGCGCAGGCCGTATTGCTCCAGCAGGCGCTGGGCCACGGCCTGGGGCATGGCCGCGCCGCCTCCGCCGATGTACTTGAGGCTGGTGAGGTCGAACTGCGCGAAGTTGGGGCTGCCCAGCAGGTCGATGACCATGGTGGGGATGTTGGTCCAGCTGGTGACCTGGTAGCGCGAGATCAGCCGCCCGGCCAGCTCGCGGTCCCAGCGCGGCATGACCACCACGGTGGCACCCATGAAGATGGCCGTGTGCAGCACCGACACCATGCCCGTGATGTGGAACATGGGCACCACCGCCAGCACGACCGCCTCGCTGGTGCCGCTGCCCCAGTAGCTTCCCGCCACCGCGTTGTGGTTGATGGAGCGGTGCGGGTGCATGCAGCCCTTGGGCTGGCCCGTGGTGCCGCTGGTGTAGGGCAGCACGGCCATGTCGTCGCGGCCCACCACATGGGGCGGCGCAGCGTCGGTGCAGGCCAGGGCCTGCTGCCAGGTGTGGACGCTGCCGCCATCCAGCACAGCCGGCTCGCGCCGGGTGAGCAGCCAGTCGTGCCACTGCGCAGGCGGCGCATCGTCGCCCTGCACACCGGCATCGAAGGCATCGGTGAACTGGGTGACGATCAGGTGATCGAGCCGCTGGCCCGGCGCCAGCGCGTTGCTGGCCTTGGCCAGCTCGGGGGCCAGGTCGGCCGTGGTGATGGCGACCTTGGCGTCGGCGTCGGTGATGTAGTGCTTGAGCTCCTCGGCCATGTTCATGGGATTGACCGGCACCACCACGGCATTGGCGCGGAAGATGGCGTAGTGCGCCAGGATGAGCTGAGGCGTGTTCTGCATCAGCAGGATCACGCGGTCGCCGCGCTGCACGCCCAGGCTGTGCAGGTAGGCCGCCATGCGCTCCGTGCCCTCGCACAGCTCGCGGTAGCTGATGGAGCTGCCGAAGTAGCGGATGGCCGGCTTGTCGGGATAGCGGCGCGCGTTGACGGCCAGGTTCTCCCATACGCTGGTGGCGGGCACGGTGATGGAATGGGGCAGACGGCTGGGCCAGAAGGCGTGGTGCGCGGGCAGGGTCGACATGGACGGATGGGCGTTGAATGGTCGGTGAGTGGATCGGACGGCGGCAATCCGCCTTGCCAGCGAGGCTAGGCGCACACCCGGTTCCCGGCATTGGGGAAGGCCCCAGGGAATCGTCGCCAAAGTGACGCTTGAGCGCCCATGGCATACCGATGCCACCGCAACTCGCCTTGTGCTTTCGCAAGCCGGCCACGGGAACGCCACAAGTACGCCACGGGTACGATGGCGCCATGCCCTCCACGCCCGCCATGCCCCACCTGTCCCGCCTGCAGCTGTCGCTGCGCGATCTGCTGGCCCGCCGCCGCAGCGCGGCCCTGGCCACCCAGCCCGCCGACTCCCCTGCCCCCGGGGCTGGCGATGCACTGCCCGCTCCCCGTCTGTCCATGGTGCCCTGGGCCTGGAATGCGCAGTTTGGCTGCTTTGTGCTGCACGTCAGCGCGCTGGCAGCGCACACGCGGGCCATGGAACTGCACCCGGCCGTCAGCCTGCTGGTGTGCGCGGCCGAAGTGGACGGCGAGGGCGTGCATGCACTGGAGCGCGTGGCCATTGAAGGCGTGGCCAGCACACCTCCGCCCGGCAGCGTGCTGGCCGATGGCGCGCGCGACAGCTATGTGCTGCGCTTCCCCGAAGCCGCGTTCATGACCGATCTGGGCGACTTCCGCATTGTCTGCATCACGCCATCCATCGCCCGGCACGTGGCGGGCTTTGGCGCGGCGCGCGATGTGTCGGCCCATGACCTGATCGAAGCACTGAGCATCCAGCCCAGCTGACTCACGTGCCCCGCACGTGGGCCGCGATCAGGGCGCCCACCGCATCGCCCTGCCCCGCCACGCAGGCGCGTACATGGTCCTCCCACATCTGGCCCTGCTGCTCCACCTGGGCATGGACAAAGCGCTGCAGCATGCGCCGGGGATCGTCGCAGCGCTCGTAGGCATAGGGATCACCGCGCGTGCACAGCGCCTTGAACTGCAGCCAGGCCGCCTGCCGCGTGACGGGCATGCCCTGCAGGCGCTGCCACTGGTGCAGCAGCTCATGGGCAAAGATGCCTGCGATCTGCGGATGCGACAGGCGCAGCGGCTGGCGCGGATCGGACTGCGTGAAGAAGGCACGCGGCATGAAGATGCGCCCGCCATTCATGGACAGCGCCCTGCGCGTGTCGCCCAGGCGGCGCAGATAAAGGCGCATGCGCGGCAGCAGCGCATCCAGCGAGGCACCGAAGTGCGTGCGCACAAAGGCCTGTTCCTGCGCATCGAGCGGCCGGCTCCAGAACACCATGCTCAGTCCCCCGGCCCCTGCCGATAGCGCCGTGCCATGAAATCCACGAAGGCACGCACGGCCGGGCGCAGATGCCGCGTGCGCGGATACAGCGCGTGGTAGCTGTACTGCCCCAGATGAAAACAGGGCAGCACCCGCACCAGCTGGCCGCGCTCGATGGCCGAGCGCACGGTATGCCAGGTCAGCGCCGCAATGCCCCGCCCCGCGCGTGCGGCCTCGAAGATGGTGGCCACCGAATCGGTGCGCAATGCCGCAAGCGGCTGGACCTCGGTGACAGCGCCCTGCCCGGACACCACGCTCCAGCGCAGCTGGGCCGGACCCGCAGCAAAGGCCAGGGCGCGGTGCGCGGCCAGTTGCTCTGGCACCTGCACCACCCCGTGGCGCATCAGATAGGCGGGCGAAGCCACCAGCACCAGAGGCGAATGCGTGAGCAGCCGCGCCTGCAGTCCACTGTCCGGCAATTGCCGGCTGATGCGCACGGCTGCATCCACGCCCTCGGCCACCAGGTCCACCAGCCGGTCGGTGCACAGCAGTTGCAGCTCCAGATCCGGGAATTGCTGCTCGAACTCGGGCAGCCAGTCGCCCAGCTCGATGGCGCCCACGGCCAGCGGCAGCGTGATGCGCAGCACGCCCGCCACGCGTGCGCGGCGCACGGCCAGCGCGGCCTCGGCCGCATCGAGCTGCTCCAGCAACTGCACGCAGCTGAGGTAGTAGCTGCGCCCCGCCTCGGTCAGGCTCAGCCCGCGCGAATTGCGCTGCAGCAGCTGCGTGCCCAGTTCCGACTCCAGCCATTTGACATGGCGCGAGGCGGTCGAATGCGTCATGCCCAGCCTGTCCTGCGCCGCCGTGAAGCCCTGCGCATCCACTACGCCGCAAAACACCCGCATGGCCTGCCATCTGTCCATTGCCCGTGCACTCCTTTGGCGGGGATTGTGGGGCATGCGGGCGGCCGCATTCCGTTGCGCCACAGCCCCACGCCGGCCCCTTTTCCGCCCCATTCCTCCCTTTGGGCCGCAGAAACAGACTATTCCTAGAGACAAGCACGCCGCAGCTGCCTAGATTGACCGGCAACCCGGACACAGGCTTGCCTCCACCAGCTCCCCGCCAGACGCATGGCCGCCTCCTGCCCGAGATTCCTAAAAATCCCGAGGGAGAAACTCACATGCACCCACGGCACACGCTGCTGCGCAGCGCCTTGCTATGCCTCGCCGCACTGCTGGCCCAGGCCACGCCCACCCTGGCGACTGCCGCCCCCAACCTGGGCGGCGGCTCCGGCAAATGCGACCCCACCGTGCAAAGCTGCGCCCCCGGCACGGGCGGCGGCATCGACCTCGGCGGTGGCGGTGGCGGCTCGGGCGGCGGCACCTGCACCCCCACGCCCGGCGGCAGCCCCTGCGGCGGCGCCGGCCCCGCCACCCAGGGCAACTCCAGCAGCACCCACCAGGGCGCAGGCAACCCCATCCACCTCATCAACGGCAACAAATACC
>NZ_WUMG01000008.1:0-176928 GCF_009827015.1 Delftia sp. CH05
TGGCACGCGCTCTGGGCCTGAAGCCCATTAACACTCCCGTCTGCAGCCCGCAGAGCAACGGCATGGCCGAGAGCTTCGTCAACACCTTCAAGCGCGACTATGTGGCGCGCATGGACCTGAGTGACGCGCAGACGGTACTGGCGCAACTGCCAGCGGCCTTCGAGCACTTCAACGAGGTGCATCCGCATTCTTCGCTGAAAATGCGGTCGCCTCGGGAGTTCAGGCGGCAACACGCTGCAGGGGCTGACCAGCTGCTTTATTGCGAATAGGGTGGGGTCGGGAATACGGGGGCGACATCAAAGAGGCGATGCGCAAGCGCTCGGGTCGAACGATATGGAAGAAATGGCGCTACTGCCAACGGCGCAGCGTTGTGGAGACGAAGAAGAACTTGCTTTAAGCGGCTGGGCGAAATGGTGACCGTACGCATGTTCGACTGCCAGCTTGTGGAACTGCATGTCCACGTCGGCTTGCTCAATCGCTTTAGCCAGATTGGCCACTCTCGAGCCGCATTCTGTATGTGCACCAGAACCGACGTCAGTAGGGATGTCTATCTGGAGCGGGCGATGGGAATCGAACCCACGTCTTGAGCTTGGGAAGCTCAGGTCCTGCCATTGAACGACGCCCGCCTTGGCCAAGCCATTGTCGAATCATGCATTTCTTCGCCAAGGGCTTGCATTTCTTGGAAATTTCACGGCGCGCTTGCCGCAGAACCTCAACTTGGCACCCAGCGAATCCATCTTCACTTACGAACTTGGCGTAGGTTCTGGCGTAGGTTTTTGCTCCCTACGCCGTTGGCAATAAAACCTACGCCATGACTCTGGAAGAGATTCTAGTGCTATTCGGTCCGCGTTCTTTCAAGCAGCTTGCTGCGTGGGCACGGGACTCACGGAGTGGTCGAGCATACGAACCTGGGCGGTCTTCGTCAGGGGCTTGCCAGGGGACGGTACGGTCGATGAGGTAGCCAGGAGGAAAGTCTTGGGCGTTATGGAGTTCGCGCGGCACCAGCATGCGCAACGTGATAGCCACGATCCTCCCAAGGCTCGCCCTTGAGCCACACGGTCGCGAACGCCAGGCGGTCGCGCGTGGTGGTCGTGTTCATGGGGTCGCGCAGGTCGCGGGCCGGCGTGCTGTTGAACCCGCCGTTGGCCTGGACCATGAAAGCAGAGGCGAGGTTTTGGCCGCCGCCGCTGGCCGTCGCGGGGCCCAAGGAGCCCTTGATGTATTTGGCGCCGTGGCTCCAGCGCTTGTTGCCGTCCTTGCCCTCGCCGTGTTCCGGACAGGCCAAGTCGTCATAGACAGCTTGATGCTCGTTGTCGGTGTCGCAGAAGACCGGGACCATGCTGCAGGATGGGCAGCGCTCCATGGCGAGCAGCAGCACGGCTGTGCTGTCCTTGCCGCCAGATACGGAAATGACGTGCTTTGTCGCCATGGATTGGGAATTCAGAACATCAAAAGCCCGAGTTGCCTGCACCGTTCGGGCTTCGGGGCGGGTTGCCGGCCTCTTGATGCAAGAGTTAGTGAGCAAATAGATTACCCAAATTGAATCCCAAACTTGACTTGAATTGGAATATCGCAGTCACATGATTGCCAGTTATAGTTAATCGTTTTTTGCAGTTCAAACATCAATGGAGTCGTTATGAATCGTTTTGCCCGTAGTGCTGTGTTCTCTGCGCTCGTATCCTGCCTGGCTACGCCGGCAATGGCGGCCCTGCCTGATTCAGGTATGTGGACGATTGACGGGGAGCTGAACGGCAAGCCAGGACGCGGCATTCAGATCGACAGGCAAAGCGGGCTGAACGTCATCGTCACCTATTACGGCTATAGGACGGACGGGTCGGCACTCTTCCTGCAAGCGGCAGGCCAGTTGAAGGACGAGAAGATCTTCGAGGGGGAGCTGACCGAATACCAGGGCGGTCGCGTGCTGGGAGGTCCGGCGCAGAACGGCGAAGTTGCACAAGTCGTGGGCCCTGTTCGCATCGTCTTCGACACTGAGACATCGGCGTCCATCACGCTCCCCGGCGAAGCCACTCAACTGATGAAGAGATTTCGCTTTGAAGACCACTTGAGCCGCCTTCACACAAAATCTTTCAGCTATTCCACCGCGGAGGAAATGGTCAGAAAGGTGACCCCTGGGACGATCCACATCTACGCAAAGGATGGCATCTTTCGGATGGAAGAAGAGTTGGTCAACGGCGGTTCATGCTTTTACGAAGGTGGACTCGAAGTCTCGGGGCAGTCTGTCAACTCCGCCGGGTCCGTGACCTGCAAGGACCCGTCTACTCGACCGAATGTCCATTCCTACAAGGTTGAGAACCTGCAAGTAGACGAGTATGGGGTCTTGACTGGGCGCTTCAACTGGTCCGGGTGGGACACTGCGGGAAATACGCTGAGCAATACGCGCACCGTGGTCGGCATCTGCCGCTCCAATCTGGAGCCGCTTGACGCAAAGGCCTGTCTTGAAAATGGTCACAGCTTCTATACGAAGCCGAATTGACCCGATTCCTTGATCCCAGGCCCACAGTACCGTGCTGAAAGAAAAAAGCCCCTGGCGCGTGCGCGCCCAAGGGCTTGAGGTGCCGCCTAGACTTGGCGCGCACCTGCCTGCTTGGTGTATCGGCAGTCCGTTGCCTAACTTTTGGCTGTTTCGATCAGAAATTGCTCTCTGTCCTTGCCGTCGATCCAGTTCGAGGTCTGCCTCGGTACTTCGGGGTGCCCACGCTGCCCAGGGGGACGACATCGGCAGCCGGCAGGGCGTCGCCGCGGCGGTGGTCTTCGGGCTGGCTACGGGCGTGGGCGCGGCGATTTGTGCGACAAATCCGAGCCAAGCGGGCTACAGTCGCAAGCAACGTTCCATCCAACCTCGGCAGACAGCATGCAAGACACCGTCTCTTGCGAGAGCACCAACGCAGAAATCCGGCTGAGCGGCTTGCGCGTGCAAAGCATGCGCCTCTGCGATTCCTACGTACGCATGCACATGAATCTCGAAGCCTGTGGCTCGCCCGACGCACTGGGCGTCATGCACCACTTCTTCAACTGCTACTGGCTCAACGACCTGGAGCTGCCCTATCTCACCGATCTGCTGGATTTGCGCAATCCGCAGGTGTGCCCCGTCAGCCTGCGGGAGGACGGCTGGGCGCAGATGGAGCCGGACCGACGCCAGGTACGAATCTGCAGCACCTATGGTGATTCACCCTGCGCGTTGATCGCCTGGGAAGAGTTCAGCGCGGCCATGCAGCTCAAGCACCGCTTTCTTTGCCTGATGCGGCAGTACGAGGGTCAGGGCATCCCTCGCTACAGCATCGCTGAAGGCTTCAGGGTTCGCCTGCGTGCACCTGCTCGTGCATAGGCCGGGTGTCCACCCTGAAGACTAGGGACACGGAAATCTTTCCTCCTGATGCAAGCATGAAAAGGCTTTCAGAGGCCAGGGAGACCAGGTGCAGTTGCACACAGATCATCCTGCATGCAGAAGCCCCTGACGTTTTCGACTGAGCGTCAGCCTGGGGCAAGACCATCCATCCGGCACTCAGGCCATGAGCCCAAGCAGCCAGTCCGCATACTCCACGGTGGCGGGAGTGGTCCCGGAAGGAGGCTTGATGCATGCCGCGCGTGTGGAATTCGCCATGGCGCGTATGTCGCTGGGTGTGTGGCCGAATTTGGCCCGGAATGCGCGGCTGAAGTGGGCCTCACTGGCAAAGCCCAGGCGCGCGGCCACCTCGGCGACACGCAGGCGTCGGTAGGCAGGGTTTGACAGGGCATGGAAGGCCTCTTGCAACCGTCGCTGCTGTACATAGCGCATCACACCCCCCAAAGGTTCGAAAAGGTGGTAGAGCCGGTGACGTGAGATGCCGAAGCACCGGCAAAGCAGCTCGGGCGAGAGGGGAGCAGCCAGGTTTCGCGCGATATGGCGCTTGATACGGTCCAGCATTGCTGCCTGCAATTCAGTCCGAGCCTCGGCCACCGTCCGTAGACTGGGGCGCAGGCAGGCTGCCAGCATCTGGGTAGTGGCATGCACTATGTCGTCAGCCTGCTCCAGGCCGATGGAAGGCAGGCGTCGCTGCAGAGCGCAAAGATGATCTGCCAATAGCCCGGCGAAGATGCTGCTGCGGGTCAACACGGTTCCGTGCAAGCCTGAACTCGATGCACCCATTGCCTGGTCGCCAAGGCTGCGGGGCACGATCAACGAGAGCACATGGGAGTCGTCCGCAACGGTATGCTGGCAGCGAGCCATGTCGAAGAAGACCACATCACCTGCTTGCACCGTCAGCTCGTGACCATCGTCACAGCGCCCTGTGAAGCCGCCTCCCCGGTACCACTGCACCAGATAGTGGTCCAGCCCGTCATGGGCCGCGCGTGCATGTCCGCGCGAGAAGCGCTGTGCACCGAAGCGCAGGTCTCCCAAAAGCAATTGTCCCAAGTGGACTGCATCTACCGAGGCGTGGAAGCCACCGCGCACCGTACCGCGTTCCAGCGGGGTCACATCGAACAGTACAGAGATGCCGCTGCGCCAAGCGTCGAACCTGTCCGCCTCCAGGCACTGCTCGGTGGTGAAGGTGGTGCTCGGCAGGGCTGAGGTCGGAGTCTGCATGTCGAATGATCTGGGCAAAAGAATGCCGTGGTGAAGCCGTCCCTCCGATAGCAGCCAAGGCGTTGCGACACACTCGCCCAGGACGGCTTTCATTTGAGAGCCGCGGCATCGTAACGCAATGTGTGCTGGGGCGAATCGAACTGACGAACGGTAGCCCGTCAAGATGCAACCCAGGCAGTGATGCAGGAAGATGCGCAGAAGTTGGTGCCTCGGCAGGTCCAGCAGCCATTCAGCCTGTGGCGGTGGATAGCGTTCACAGGCCTTGGAGAATCGATGCTTGAGTTTCTCAAGAGTCAAAACGGAGTGTTCCATGACCCCTACCACCGAACAAAAACGTGCCAGCTTCCGGGCCCTGCACCGCCAGGGCTGCTTTGTACTGCCCAATCTATGGGACGCCGGCAGCGCCCGCATGCTGCAGGGCCTGGGCTTCAAGGCGCTGGCCAGCACCAGCTCGGGCCATGCATGGTCGCTGGGCCGGCCCGATGGCGCCATCTCGCGCGACATGACCCTGGCGCATCTGCGCACCCTGGTCGCGGCCACCGACCTGCCCGTGAACGCGGACTTTGAAAGCGGCTTCGGCCTGGGTCCGCAGGAGGTGGCAGAGAGCGTTCGCATGGCCTTGGACACCGGCGTGGCAGGGCTGTCCATCGAGGGCACGGAGCGCGTACCCGCATAGGCCATGAGTTCCAGGCGCTGGCCCGCGCCGAACTGGTGCTGCCAGGCGGCGCCCAGCTGGCGCTGGCGCACGCTTTTGCGCGTATTGAAGCGCAGCGCGCTGGCCGTGGTCTGGCCGGGGTCGGCCTCGAACTCGGCGCGCGTCAGGCCCAGCGGGTCCTGGGCGCTGGCGCGCTGCTCCTGGTACTGCAGCAGCCATTGGTCATCTCCTTGCTGGCGCGACAGTTTCATGTGGGCCGTACTGCGGTCTGCGGCCGATTGGGGGCGCATGCCGTCGGTGGCGAAGCGCTCGATGTGGATGGCATAGCGCCATGGGCGTGCGCCGCATCAGCGTGGGCGGCGCACTGGCGCGCGCAGCCTGGGGCGGCTTTCTGCATGCGGCGCGCTCCATTGCCGAGACGGGGCGCTTCGACGCGTTCGCCCAGGCCACGCCGGGCGCCGAGCTCAATGGCTTTTTTCAGGGCAAGGACTGATCCGCAGCGGCCTGCAGCCGCTGCGCGGTCATGACCCAGACCGCGATATCGAGCAGGGCGGCCGCGCGCTCCACCGGCGCGAGCTGCGGGTCCAGCACGCTGTCCATCTGCCGTGCCAGGGCGGACCAGCCCAGCAGTGCGGCCTGATCGGCCCAGGCCCGGCCTGCGGCCAGCAGCGGTGCGCCGGCACCCACCAGGCCTGCGGCCTGCATATCGGCCAGCCAGACCTGGCCCTGTGCCAGCCAATGGCGCAGCGGCGCCTCGGCGTTTTCGTTCGGTGCCGTGCTCATGGCTGTTTCTCCCTGCTGCCCTGCGCTGGCGGCGGCTTCCAGGCCGTGCTGGGATGGTGCCAGTCCGTACTGTCCCGCCAGCGCACCGATGCCACGGCCATCTGCAATCGCCCGGCCACGAATTCCACGCGGCCAAAGACCTCCTGCAGCACCCGGCCGCACGCCAGCTCCCGGCGCAGGGCCTCGCCCGCCCTGCCGTGCATGCCGTGCAGATCGCCGGCCAGGCATATGACGGGGCCGGAGGTTGGCAGCTGCGGTTGCAGCTCCATCGTCCAGCGCTGCAGCAGCAGGTCAGTCTGCGGCAGGCCGCTGCCGCTCACCTTCCATCGCGCCCAAAGGGGCGGCTGCTGGCGCCAGGGGTCGGCATGCAGCTCCTGCAGATGGCGACGCAGCAGGACCTGGGGGTCGTCGGCCCCCGGCAAGGGGCCGGCCGCCTGGGCCGCCACCAGCCGGGTGGCATCCCGCGCCGAAAGGCGGCCGTCGTCGCTGACCCAGCCGTCCACCAGCACATGAGGACCTTGCAGCAGCTGCCTTGCCGTGAGGCCGCCCAGGGTTTCCGATTCCAGCGCCTGGGCAGGCTCCCATTGCGGATCAAAGCCCTCAGCGCGCGATGCCGACCAGGTCAGGAACCGGCCGCTGGCCGCATCCTGCAAGTGCACCGAAAAACCGCGCTGCCCTCCGCGCGCCAGCCACAGCTCGGCCGCCACGGCATGCAGGCACAGGCCTTGCACGCGCCGGTAGCTGCGCCTATGCACGCCAGCCAGTTCCTGCAGGGGCCGAGGCAGGGGTTGCTGGGACAGGCCGCGCAGCAGCATCCACAGCGCGGCCAGCAGTGGAGCCACGCGCTCGGCCGCGCCGGCGCGGCCCGCGCGCTCGTCGCGCAATGCGCGCACCAGCAGGTTGAGCACGCTGGCGGGGCGCGGCAGGTCGGCCTGGCGCAGTTCGGTGGACAGTGCCTCGCCCTGGTCGAGGAAGGCCGGGCTCATGCCGGCACGGCCCTGCAGCACCCAGCCGGTCAGCCAGAGCCTCACCTGCGCCAGGCGCTGCAGTGCGCCGGCTTCCAGCGCATGCGCAGGCAGCTCGGGCATGGGTGCGCCCGCTGCGCGCCGGGCCTGCAATGCCACCAGGGCGCGGTGCGCGCAGGTGGCGGCCTTGCAGCTGCAACTGGCCGCCGCCAGGCCGCCAGCACGCGGCAGGCGCACGGTCACTTCGTCGGGATTGGAGAGTTCACCGACCAGCGCGGCCGGCGTCTCTTCCAGCACGGCATCGAAACCCTGTGCCATCCAGCGCAGGGCCTTGCGCTGGGCAGCGCTGCCGAAGGCCCGCGCCACGGCCTCGGCATCGCCCTCCAGCCATGGCGCGATAGGGGCCTGTGCTGCCTCATCGGCCGCCCCTCCGCTGGCCAGGCGCGCGCGCAGGCCCAGCAGCAAGGCGCACAGATGGTGGCAGGGTCCATACGCCGGGCAGCTGCATTGCAGCGTGGCAAAGCCCGCGCCGGCCAGGGTCTGGACATGGCCTTCGATATCGGCCCGGGCATGGCTGGCATCCAGCTCCCAGGCCGCCGCATCCAATGTCGCCAGGGCCTTTGCGCCGCGCTTGAGCAGGCCCTTGTTGGCCCAGTCGGCAATGGCGTCATCGTCCAGGGTGCGCAGCCATTGCTGCATCATGAGGATCGCCCTCCCTGCATGGCACAGGCCAGCCAGTCCACCAGATGGTCGGGCGTCATGGCGCCGATCTGCGCACCGCGTTCCACCAGTTGCGCAGCCAGGTCCCGGTCGTAGTCGGGATGGGCGCGGCGATCCAGGGCGGCCAGCACCAGCACGCGCGCACCGCTGGCGATCAGCCGCTCGGTCTCGGCGATGACGCGGGCCTCGTCATGGCCTTCGTAGAGATCGGTGATCAGCACGACCACGCTGCGGCGCGGCGCGCCCAGCTGCCCGGCCGCATGCGCCAGGGCGGCACCGATATTCGTGCCTCCGCCCAGTTGCGCGCCCAGCAGCAGTTCTTCGGGCGCATGCAACTGGCCGGTGACATCGGCCACCTCGTCGGCGAACAGCAGCACATGGGTGCGCAAGGCGCGCACGCGCGCGAAGATGCTGCCCATCACGGCGCTGTGGATGACGGATTCGTACATGGAGCCGCTCTGGTCCACCAGCAGCCACAGGTCCCAGGTCAGGCGCTGCGCCTCGTTCTCCCTGAAGAACAGGCGCTCCAGCACCAGCACCTGCTCCTCGCTCTGGTAGTGGCGCAGGTTGTGGCGCAGGGTGCGCGGCCAGTCCAGATCGCTCATCTGCCCCTGGCCCCGGCTACTGCGGCGCCTGCGCCGCCGCCCGAAGGCCGAACGCACGCGCGAGGAAAGCCGTGCCTGCAGATCCGCCACCACGCGTGCCACCAGCCGCCGGGCCTCGTCCAGCACCTGCACGGGCAGGCTGGCGCGCACGGCCATCAGCGCGGCCACCAATTCAATGCTGGGCGTGGCCTGGGCCAGTACCTGGGGGTCGCCGAGCAGGCCGTGCAGCCCGTAGCGCGACAGCGCATCACGCTGCAGCGTTTCCACGGCGCTGCGCGGGAACAGGTCGCGCACCTCGCCCAGCCAGTGCACGGCCTGCGGCTCGGGCACGCCGCTGCCGCCCTGGCGCGCGGACAGCCCGCCCGTGCCCTGCCAGGCGTCGGTGCCTGCACCGTCGGGCTGCTCGCGCAGGCGGTGCTCGCGCTGGTAGAGATAGTCCAGTGCCGCGTCGCGGCGCGCATCGGCGTCATCGAGCGGCTGCGCCGCAGCCAGGGGCTGGGCCGCCTCGGGCCCGAGGATGAGGCGCCAGCGCCGCAGGGTGGCGGCATCGATTGCCTGTTCCTGCATTGGCGGCTCGTGCATTGGCAGTTCGTGCATTGGCGGATCTTTCCGGCTCATGACAGTCCCCAAGGTTGCAGCAGCCGGCCCACCTGGGCCGCCAAGGCGCGGCTGTGCGCCAGGGCCTCGTCCGATGGCAGGTGCACGCAGGCCAGCGTGGTTGCGCCGGGTGGCGTGGCCGCGCCCGACAAACCGGCCAGCCGCCCGGCCAGTTGCCGCAGTTCGGCACGGGTCAGCTGGGCAAAGGCCAGCCGCAAGGCAGGCAGGCCGGCCAGGAAGGCGTCTTCCGGCCAGTGCGCAATGCCGTCACTGAGCAGGCGCAGCAGCGGCGGATGGCTGAGCAGCCAGCCCTTGGCCACGCGCACAAAGCCCTGCAGGTATTCGCCCATGGCGGCGCCATCGATCTGCGCCAGGCCCAGCATGGCGCGCAGGGCGGCATCGGTCTGCGCAATCTGCCAGCGGCCGGCCATGCTCAGGATGCCGGCCGTGGCGCCGCGCACGCGCGCCGGCGTGCTGCCGGCTCCTGCCTCATGCAAGGCGGCACAGGCATCGTGGAACAGGCCGGCGTCGGCCCAGGGCACGGCGCGGCAGACCATGCCGTGCAGATCGGCCAGGGCATCCAGGGCCTGTGCCTGCTGGGATGCAACGCCCTCGCCCAGCCAGGGCAGGCGCAGGCAGGCCTGGGCAAAGCAGCGCCGCAGCAGCGGCAGCAGGCGCGCCAGGCCCACGCCGCCCAGCGCATGGCGGGCCTCGTAGGCCAGGGCCAGGCAGCCGGTGGCGCGGGCCAGGGCCAGGGCGTCGTGGCTGCGCTCCATCCAGGCCTGCACGGTGTCCAGCACCTGCTGGGCAATGCCGTCCAGGCCCATGACCAGCACTTCCAGCACGCGCTGCGCCGGCTCGGTGTCGGCGGTCTGCGACAGCCGCTCCAGCACGCGGTGGACAGCGGCCTCTTGCAGGCTGGAGCCGTGGCGCATGGCCTCGGTGAGTGCCACCGTGGTCTCGACCTGCCAGCCCAGCGTCCAGACCTCGCGCACGCGCGCCAGGCCGATGCCCGCCACAAAGTCCGGTCCCGCCAGGCATTGCGCATAGGGCACGCCCAGGTAGCGCAGCCGGTGCAGTCCCTGCGACAGGCGGCGGTGACGGGCGCTGCGGTAGATGTCCAGCTCCTTGCGCACGGGTGCGGCAGGCCGCACGGGCAGGCGGTGGCGCAGGCAGAAGGCCTGTACATCGACCAGCAGCGGGGCGGCCGGCGCATTGGGTGGCAGCTGGCCGTAGTCGTCGGCGTCCAGCAGCCATTGACCAGTCTGCTGCCCGGCCTGCGGCTCCATAGGCTGCGGACGCAGGGCCTGGGCATGCTCCTTGAACACGGCGCTGTCCAGCGCTTCCAGCAGCTCGGCCCGGCCGCCGTGGCAGGCGCGCAGTGCAGCCAGGCCATGGGCCAGGCGCACGGCCTCTGCCGCGTCGGGCAGGCTGGCGGGCAGGCCCCGGGCACGCAGGCCGTTCACGGTGCGTGCCGCCATCTCGGGCCAGGCCTGGGCATCGGGTTGCGAGGCGCCCTGCTCCAGCGCCTGCCAAACGCCCTGGTAGTAGCCGGGCATGGGCATGCCGGCCGCGTAGCCGCTGGCACGCTCCAGTCGCTGCAGCGTGTAGGGGATGAGATGCACGCCCACATCGATGGGCTGACCGGCCGCAGCCGGACGCTCGGGCGCCGACAGGCCAGCGGTGATGCCAGCCACGATGCCCGCCACATGAAAGCCGCCGCAGACCACCAGGCAGCGCCCGCCTTCGGCCAGGGCCTCGCGGACCTGGGCGGCCATGTGGGCCTCGCGGGCCCTGTCTTCGGCATCAGGGCCCGCGCCGCCCGCTGCCTCGTCCCGCTCGCGCAGCAGCTGGCTGAAGGCCAGCACGCCGGCAAAGTACGCCTGGGGCGAGGCGTCCTCATTGCCCGATTCGTAATGCCGGTCCCACCATTCGTCGAAGTCTCGGCAGCCGCCGGCCTGGATGAGGCCGGCCAGCACGTCGGGCGCGAGCCGCGAGGGTTCGTCGGCCAGCAGGGGTTCGGGCGCGCAGGCGAAGTAGTCCAGCTGCGTGGCCTGGGCCAGCCGCGCCGCATAGGGCAGGTCGATGAAGCGCACATGGCTGCGCAGCCGCACCGCCTCGCGCAGGGCCACCCATTCAGGAGAGAAGGCCGCAAAGGGCACATAGCAGCGGCAGCGCCAGTCGTCCTCCAAAGCGCCATTCGCGCCATTCGAGCCATTCGTTTCATGTGCGCCATCGCCGCCTGCCACGGTCGCATGCAGGTAGGCCGCCAGCGGCGGACGCGCCTGGGCGTGCTGCAGCGCAGGCAGCAGGGCATCGAGTTCGCCCGGGCCTTCGATCAGCACGTGGGTGGGCTTGAACTCGCGCATCAGCGCGCGCAGGTGATGGGCGCAGCGCGGGCTGTGGTGGCGCACGGGCACCAGGCGCAGCTGCGGCAGCGGCGCCAGCCACGCGGCAGCGTCAGTGCTCACGGCCGCCTGCGACAAAGTCCTGCCAAGCCGGCTGCCCTGCACGCTGGCGTGCCACCACGCGCAGGTATTCGGCGAAGCGGCGGCGGTCCTCGTCGTCGTCCTTGATCACCGTGCCCAGCAGGTGGCGCGCCAGGTGGGCCGGACCCACGCGCTCCTGCCCGAAGTACCAGCACTGGCAGGCGGCGTTGAAGGCCACGTCGATGGCCTCGGCCGTGGACAGCACGGTGCCCGGCCGCTCCACGGCCGTGCCCTCCACGCTGCCGCTGCGCAGCTCCTGGAAGGCCGTGGCCAGCAGGGCCAGCACATCGGGCGCGACGGTGGTGCCGATGCGCTGCTGCGCCAGTGCGCGGCCCACCTCCTGCCCTATCAATGCGGCCTGCGCGGCCACGCCTTCGAGCGGGCGCATGGTCTCGAAGTTGAAGCGGCGCTTGAGCGCGGCCGACATCTCGTTGACGCCGCGATCGCGCAGGTTGGCCGTGGCAATCACATTGAAGCCCGGCCGTGCCAGCAGCCAGGGCTGCTCGTGCTTGAGTTCGGGAATCTGCAGCAGCCGGTCGGAGAGTACGGGCACCATGCAGTCCTGCACTTCGGTGGAGCAGCGCGTGATCTCCTCGAAGCGCAGCAGCCGCCCTTCGCCCATGGCGCGGTGCAGCGGGCCGGGCACCAGGGCCTCGGGGCCGGGGCCGTCACGCAGCAGCAGGGCGTAATTCCAGCCATAGCGGATCTGCTCCTCCACCACGCCGGCACCGCCCTGCACGGTGAGCTTGCTGTCGCCGCTGATGGCGGCGGCCAGCAGCTCGGACAGCAGGGACTTGGCCGTGCCCGGCTCGCCTACCAGCATCAGGCCGCGCTGGCCGGCCAGGGTGACGATGGCGCGCTCGACCAGGGCATCGTTGCCGTGGATCTTGCGGGCGATTTCGGGGCCGCCGCCATCCGGGGCCGGGCCGCCCAGGATGAAGCGCCGAACGGAGCGCGGGCTCAGGCGCCAGCCGTCGGGGCGCGGGCCCTGGTCGGCGGCCTGCAGGGCCGCAAGTTCCTGGGCGTGGGCCATCTCGGCCGGCAGCCGCTGGGCGGCAGGTTCCGGGGTGGGCGCTGCAATGCGTTTGGTGGCCATCAGTCGCTCTCTTTGGTGCTGGCCGATTTGGCGGCGATGGCCGCGAACTGCGCCATCAGCGTGGCCTGCAGCGCGCGCGGCCACTGCTGCGGCTGCAGCCGGGGCCAGCGGCCATCCTCGCCGCGGTGGCTGCTGTCATAGACCACGGCGTGGGCGATGTCCACGCGGTGGTCCAGTTCCATGAACGGCATGTAGCGCCCGTGGTGAAGCTCGATGTACAGCTGCGGGCCCGCCAGGTCCAGCCTGTGCTCGTAGATGCCGGGGCCGTCTTCCACGGGGCCAGGGCGGTAGTTCCACTTGGCCAACAGGCCGGACAGCGCGCCCTGGCGTATCTGCAGCGGGCCGGCAGGGTGCAGGGCATGGTTCTTCCACTGGCTGGCGTCGGGCAGTTGCGCACCCGCGCCCAGCTGGTCGATCAGCGGCTGCAGCTCGTAGTCGGCCAGGCAGGTGCGCCAGGCCTCAACCTCGCCCGCTGCGGCATCGACCGGATGCCAGAGCAGCACCTGCGCATCGTCGGGCAGCTCCACGGCATCGTCTGCGGCATCGAGCAGGGAAAAGTCCTCGGCAATGCGAAAGCTGGCGCCCTGCTCCAGCCGCCAGATCAGGGTGCGGCCCATGATGCGCAGCAGGGGATGCTGCAGGAACAGGCGGCGCCAGCGCGGGACGGACCAGCGCTGTCCCGTCATGAAGGCGGTACCCATGCGCGGCGCCTGCTGCTTGGCGATGGCCTTGACGCCAGCGGCAACGGTCTTGAATTCGGCCTGTGCCGCATTCCACTGAAGGCGCAGCGATTCGTCCTTGAGCGCAGGCAGGGTCTTGGAGGCCTTGCCCTTGTCGCCCACCACGCGCAGGCTCAGGTCGCCCTGCAGCTGCAGGCGGTAGCGCTGCGGGCCCACCTCCAGCACCAGGCCTTCGCCGCCCAGGCCGAAATCGGGCGTCAGCTCGTCATACAGCTCGATCAGGCTCAGGCCGCGCCGCTGGGCGGCTGCCTCCAGCGCGTCATGCGCTGCCGCAATCACCAGGTCCTTGAGCTTGCGCGAGGTGGACAGGGTCTGGACCTGGGACAGCGCATACAGCGTGTCCAGCGCACCGAGCTGCTCCACGGCGATGATGGCGCGCAGCTTCTTGCTCCAGCCCCAGGCCTTCACGGCGGCCACCAGGGTCTGCACCAGGCGGTCGTCGACATGGCCGTTGGCCAGTCGCAGCGCCCAGCGCGCCTTGGGCTCGCCCTCCAGGGCCACCCAGGCATTGACCAGGTGCAGGGACAGCTGGGCGCGGCTTTCGGCCGGCACATGGGCCAGCAACTGCTCCACCAGCGGCGGCAGCTCTTCCTCGGCCGTGGCCACCAGATGCAGCACGGTGCGGGCCGCATGCTCGGACAGCGGCGCGAACAGGGCCAGGGTCTCTGGCTGGTCATAGGCCTTGATGCTGCTGGAAAAGCGCTTGAAGCGCGCCACGCGGGCCTCCAGTGCGTCAAGCGGCACCCGGCCCCCCTCCCCCTGCGCCACGGTCAAAGCACCCGGCACTGGCACACCCAGGGCCAGCAGCCGGCCCTCGACCATGCTTTCGGAGCCCAGGTCCAGGCCCGTGCGCAGCAGCGCCTGCAGCAGCGGTGCGACCCCGGGATCGGGGTGGACCAGCAGGATGTCGCGGCAGGCCAGCTGCATCGCCTTCTCGCGCCGCTGCAGCCAGGCGTTGGACTCGAAGACAGCGCCTACGGCCTGCGCATCCAGTCCCTGCATGAAGCGCGCCACCGCTTCGCGCAGCGCCCGCGAGCTGCTGGCAGCCAGCAGTTCGCCCAGCAGGGGCAGCCGGGCATGCAGCATGGCCGGGTCCAGCTGCGCCAGCAGCGGGGCCAGGCGCACGGTGGGAATCTCGCGCAGATAGTCGGGCTGCTCGGCCAGCATCTGGTTGAGCAGGCCGATGAAGGGCTCGATCCGCGATTTCTGCAATATGCAGCGCAGCAGATGGGGCAAAAGCTCCGGGTAGCGTGCCTTCCAGATCTGCTGGGCGACCACCGCATCGAAGTGGTACTTGGGCTGCCATCCTTCGATCCAGGCGACAAAGGGTGCGGAATCCTCCCGCACCAGGCGGTCGAAAATGGGGATGAAGTAGTCGGCCGGCTCATGGTCCGCCCTGCCCAGCAGCAGGTTGACCAGTTCCAGGCGCCGCTGGGCATCGGCGCCGAGGTCCCAGCGCAGCGCGATCAGGCCCGGGTCTTCGTTGATGGGCTTGTCGTCGAACCAGTCGGGATGGCGGCGGTAGAAGTCGTACCAGGGCGCGCAGCGCTGCGGGTGCGGAACGTCGCTGTGCCGCGTCAGGTAGACATCGCGGATGTCGGCATAGAGCGCGCCACCGCGCTCGGCCAGCTCCATCAGGTCCTGGTCGTCCAGGCTGCCCAGCAGCAGCTTCCAGTCGGCTCTGTCATACCCGCCACCGGACTGGACGTTCAGCTCTGCGGCCCAGTCCAGCAGCTGCATCACCCGTTCACGGCTGATGCCCGGGTACCAGAGCCAGCCGAACATGTCCAGGATGCGGATTTCACGGTAGTCGTTGTCGCCGTCCGGCGCAGGTGGACGGGCCAGGCTGGCGCGCGCCATCTGCTCGAACTCGGCCGCAAGCTCGGGGCTATGGCGTGGAATGTCGCCGTCCAGGCTGCCGTCGATCCTGCACCCGAAGGGGATGGTCTGCCGCGCGAAGGCCAGCCACAGGTCATGGTCATGGGTCCAGGGCAGATCGAAGTTGCCCAGGGCGCGGATGGGGTTGGAATAGTCGTCGAAGGCCTTGCGCGTGAAGGCGCCCACTTCGTCATGCCGGCCCGCGCGCATGCGGCTGGCCAGCACCTGGACCAGTTCGGCGGGTGGCAGCGAGGCGCTCAGTTCCTCCAGCGTGGCCTGGTCGGTGTGTTCTAGGGTCGAAGAGTTCATGGATTCAGGGGTTCTGGAGGGAGTCAAACCTGGGCTGCAGCCGCGCCCGCAGCGCGCGAGGCCAGGGCCTGGAGCATGCCGCACAGCGATGCCTGCAGCGGCAGCGGCCATTCGGCCGGGGGCAGCAGGCGGTCGGCGGCCATGTCACGCAGGGCAAAGCCTTCGATGTCGATCTCATGGCCGGGCTCGTAGTACGGCATGGCCGCGCTGTGCAGCAGTTCCACGCGCCAGCGCTGCACGGCAAAGTCCCGCAGGTGCAGGTAGATGCCGGGGCCATCGCACACGGGGCCGGCATGAAAGCGCCATGGCCCTGCCAGGCCGTCCAGCGCCTGCTGCGTGAGCCGTATCGGTGCCAGGGGCTGCAGCAGTTCCTGCTGCCACTGGCTGGACAGCGGCAGGTCGGCGGGCGCATCGACCTGCTCGACCAGGGCCTTGAGGCCGTAGTCGGCCAGGCATTCGCGCCACTGCGCACGCTCCTGCTCGGTGGCCTGCGCGGGGTGCCACAGGGCGATGCGGCCCTCGGCCGGCAGTTGCACCGCGTCGCTCTCGGCATCGACCAGGGACAGGTCCTCGGCAATGCGCAGGCTGAACGGCTGGCCGGCCGCGGGCTCCACCCGCCAGACCAGGCCCTGTGCCACCACGCGCAGCAGCGGGTGCTCCAGGAAGAGGCGGCGCCAGGTGTCCAGCGGCCAGTGCCGGCCCAGCATCAGGCAGGACTGCAGGCGCGGCGCCTGCTGCTGCAGCACGGCCTTGATGCCCTTGGACAGCGTCTTGAGCCGCGCGGCGGCCGCCTCCCACTCCGTGCGCAGGCCCTCGTCGTCCAGGGCCGGCAGGCTGCGCACCAGCTTGCCGGCCGGCGTGCGCAGGCGCAGCGACAGGTCGCCCTGCAGCAGCACGTCATAGGTCTGCGCGCCCACCTGCAATTGCACGCCCCGGCCCAGGTCGAAGTCCGGGGTCAGCTCGTCGCCGAGGTCGGCCAGCGCCATGCCGCGCCGCGTGGCGGCCTCGGCCAGCACGGCCTGCGCGGCGGCCAGCACGCTGGGCTTGAGGGTCTTGCCGGTGGCCAGGGCCTGCACGCAGGACAGGGCATAGACCGTGTCGAGCCGGCCCAGCTGCTGCAGCGCGACCACGGCGCGCTCCTTGCGCGTCTTGTGCCAGGCCAGGGCGGCCGAGGACAGCACATCGACGATGCGGTCGTCCGCCGCGCCGGGCAGCAGCTTGAGCACCCAGCGCGATTCGGGCGCGCCATCGGCAGCCACCCAGTGCTGGACCAGGGCCAGCGCCAGCCGCGCACGGTTTTCCGCGCCGGCCTGGGCCAGCAGTTGGCGGGCCAGCGCCGGCAGCTCCTGCGGGCTGGTGGCCGCCAGGTGCAGCAGCGCACGCGCGGCCTGGGCCGACAGGGGCGCGAGCAGGTCCAGCAGCGCCGGCTGGTCCAGCGCGGCAATGGCGGGCGACAGGCGCTGCAGGCTGGCGGCCTGGGCTTCAAGCTCTGCCAGGGAGCCGGCATCGCTGCCCGCAGGCACGGCCTCGCCGCCAGGTGACCCGGCTGCGTCCGCAACCGGGGCTGCGGCACCCAGATCCTTCAGTCGCGCCTGCACCGGGCCTTGCTCGGCCACGTCCAGCAATCCACCGGACAGCAGTGCCGACAGCAGGCTGCCAGACGCCGGATCAGGATGGGCCACCAGCACATCGCGGTAGGCCAGCACCAAGTTCTTGTTGGGCTTGGCCAGCCAGCCGGCGGCCTGGGGCGCATCCACGGGCAAGGCAGACAGCGCCTGTGCCAGCGCCGCACGCAAACCCTTGGAGGCACTGCCGGAGGCGGCCTTGCCCAGTTGCGGCAGCAGCCGCTGCAGCGTGTCCACGCGCAGCGCGGGCAGCAGGTGCGTGAGCGGGCCGGCGGCCAGCCGGGCCAGGTCGCCAGGGCGATCGGCCAGCAGGGTCTCGGCCACCGGGGCGTAGCCGGCGCGGTCGGATTCGTGCTTGCAGCCGTCTGCGCAGGCCGGCAATAGCAGCGGCAGCAGGGCCGGCCACCGGGCTTCCCACAGCCGCTGCGCCACGGCGGGATTGATCGCCAGGTGGCCCAGTTGCTTGAACCAGGCGGCCAGGGGCGCAGCGTCGGTCTGCAGCATGCACTCCACCAGGGCACGGTCATGCGGCCAGTCATCGTCCGAGGCAAAGCACAAGGCCTTGAACAGGTCCTGGGCCAGCAGGTCGCGGCGCGCGGCATCGGCCGTCTCCCAGCGCGATGCGATCAGCACGGGCTCGGGCAGGCGCAGCTGGTCAAGCACGGCGGGGAATTGCGCAAAAAAATCCCGCCACAGCGCCCAGCGCTGCGCTGCAGGCCGCGTGCGCTGCAGCGGCAGCTGGCGTTGGACGATGTCGCGGCTGAGCTGGCCGCCGCCGTCCTCGATGGCCATGGCCAGCAGTTCGGGCTCGGGCAGCTGGTGCAGCAGGTGCTGCCACTGGCAGTAGTACTGCGCGCCGGGCGCAATGCCGGCCTTTGCGCTCAGTTCCCGCGCCCAGCGCAGCAGGGCGGTGATCTCGGCACTGGACATGCCTTCATGGCCCAGCACGCCGAACACCTGCCTGAGCACGAGGTCGTAGCCATCGCGCAGTCTCCAGGGCTGGTGGGTGCGGCTGCCCCAGTCATCCAGCCAGGCGCGGGCCAGTGCCGTCAGCTCTGCGGTCAGCTCGGCACTGCGCCGGGGCACGCCCGGGTTGCCTCCATAGAACTGTCCCAGCGGAAGGCTGATGCGCGCCAGCGCCAGCCACAGCGCGTGGTCGCGCTGCCAGGGCGCATGCTCGCCGGGCAACTGGTGCAGCCGCTCCTGGCACAGGCTGCTGCTGTCGCGCAGGAAGTCCGCCACCTCGGCATCGCGCCCCTGGGCCAGGCGCTTTGCCAGTTCGGCGGCAAAGGCCGGCATGCCCTCGCGCCCGGCCGGCGCGGCCGTGTGCAGTTCGTACAAAGCCTGCAGGGGAAGCGCTGCTGTCTCGTTGTTGCTCATGGTCTGTGGAGTCTTCGGTGATGGGCGATCGGCCGGCCAACGTTTCAAGGGAGCAAAGGTTCACAAAGACAAGGGCTCAGGCAGCCGCCTTGGCCGCCAGGGCCAGCCACTGGCCTTGCAGCGTGGCCAGCAGCGGCTTGGGCAGCCGCGCCGGGTCGGCGCTGGCCCCGTAACCCTTGCTCAGGTCGTGCACGCGCAGGCCTTCCACGGCCACGGGCAGGCCCAGGTCCAGGTAGGGCGGGAAATAGCCGTGCGACAGCTCCAGGCTCAGCTCCAGCGCGGGCAGGCGCCACACATGCTCGTTGATGCTGGGGCCATCGCCCACGGGGCCGGGCCGGTAGCCGAACTTCTTGAGCATGGCGCCGAGCTGCTCCTGCGCCAGCGTGATCGGCGCGGGCGGCAGCAGCATGCCGTTCTTGAACTGGCCGGGCGCTGGCTGCTCGGCGCAGGCGCCCAGCTGGTCGACCAGGGGCTCCAGCTCATAGTCGGCCATGTAGGCCTGCCAGGCCTCGCGCTCGCCGGGCTGGGCCGTGGCCGGGTGCCAGAGGCTGATGCTGCAGCCTGCCGGCAGGGCCACGGTTTCATCCTCCACATCGACCAGCGAGAAATCCTCGGCCAGGCGGAAGCTGGTGCGCGCCAGGCCCGGCGCATCCTCTGCGCGCCAGATCAGGCTGCGCCCCACGATGCGCAGCAGCGGGTGGGCCACGAACAGCCGCTGCCAGCGATCCAGCGGCCAGCGCTTGCCGCTGACCAGGGCCGCCAGCATGCGCGGCGCCTGCTGCTTGACCACGGTCTTGAGGCTGGTGGCCAGGGTCTTGAGCTGCGCGGTGGCAGCCTCCCATTCGGGCTTGAGCGCCTCGTCCTTGACCGCAGGAATGGTCTTGCTGGCCTTGTTCCTGTCGTTGATGACGCGCAGGCTCAGATCGCCCTGCAGCTCCACGCGGTAGCTGTGCGGCCCGACCGTGACCGTCAGGCCCTGGCCCAGGCCGAAGTCGGGGGTCAGCTCGTCGAAGAGCTCGGGCACGCTCATCTTGCGGCGGGCAGCGGCGGCACGCAGGGCGCTGCGCGCCGTGCGCTGCACCTGGTCCTTGAGCGAGCGCGATTCGGAGATCTCCTGCACGCGCAGCAGAGCGTAGAGGCTGTCCACCTCGCCCAGATGCTCGACAGCGGCGGCCGCGCGCTGCAGGCGCGGGCGGTTCCAGGCCTGGACGGCGGCCACCAGCGCATCGACCACGCGGTCATCGGCATGGCCGGGCAGCAGCCTGAGCGCCCAGCGCTGCTTGGGTTCGCCCTCGCAAGCAATCCATTGCTGCACCAGGGCCAGCGCCAGGCGGGCACGGTTGTCGGCCGGAATGCGCGCCAGCAGCTCGCCGGCCAGCGGCGGCAGGCCGCCTTCGGCAATGGCGGATACGTGCAGCAGCACGCGGGCCGCGTGCTCGGACAGCGGCGCGCACAGCGCCAGCAGCTCGGGCGTATCGAAGGGCTTGATGGCCGCGCTCAGGCGCTTGATGGAGGCGATCTGGGCTTCCAGCTCCACGCCGCCAGCGGCAGACGCTGGCGATGCGGCATCCGCCTGGCTTTCATCCGATGCCGAGGCGCCCTGCCCTGTCAGGCCCAACTGCTGCAGCCGCTGCTGCACGCTGCTGGCCGAGGCCGCATCCAGCTTGCCGCCGGCCAGCAACTGCGCCAGCAAGGGACCGACGGCGGGGTCGGGGTGGGCCAGCAGCACGTCGCGGCAGGTCAGCAGCAGGTTCTTGGGCGGCTTGTTCAGCCAGCCGGCATCCACCAAGCTGGCCAGCGGAATATGGGCGGCCAGGCCGGCCATGGCGGTGCGCAGGCCCTTGGCGCTGCTGCCTGCGATGAGCGGGGTCAGGGTGGGCAGCGTGGCCTTCAGGCTGGCGGTGTCGAACGCGGGCAGCACATTGACCAGGTCCTTGACAGGCACCTCGGCCAGATCGGCCGGGCGGCGGGTCACCAGTTCGCGGATCGCGCTGCGGTAGCGGCGCAGCTCGTCCTCGCGGTCGCAGTGCTGGGCAATGGCCGGCAGCAGCAGGGGCAGCAAGGCGGCATCGTCCTGCTTCATGACATGCATGGCCAGCGCCAGGCTGATCCGATAGCCGCCGTTCTCACGCAGCTGCCTGGCAAAGGGCGCGGGATCCTCGGCCACCAGGCGGTCCAGCAGCTGCAGCGCACGGGTACGCTCCCCGCCCTGGGCATGGCCCAATTGGCCCATCAGGGTGCCCGCCAGTTCCTCACGCCGTGGGGCATCTGCGCTGGCCCAGCGCTGCTCTATCAGGTCCGGATCGCCTATGTAGGTCTGGTCATACAGCTCGGGATGCGCGGCAAAGAAGCCCATCCAGGACTTCCAGCCCTGCCCCTTGGGCTGCTTGGGTTGGCGCTCTTCGCGGTAGTGCACTATCACGTCGGCGAACAGCTTGCCGCCCACGGCGGCGTAGCGCTGCAGGTCGGCATCGTTCAGCTGGGCGATCAGCCGCTTCCAGGGCGCGTGGTACTCGGTGTCGGGCTTGTACTCACCTTCCTTGCGCAGCGCCAGCGTCCAGTCCAGCGTGGCCGTCACTTCCTCGTAGGGCATGCCTGGATAGCAGAGCCAGGGCACCAGGTTGCCCAGCACCATGCCTATGCCTTTGAAGACCGGCAGATCCGCGCTGCGGGCATGGGCCAGCCATTGCTCGGCCATCACGCGCACTTCGGCGGCCACCTTGGCATTGGTCAGCTTCTCGCTGAGCCCTGCCGGCGCATGGCCGCGCGGCACCGTGAGCCGTGCCAGGGCCAGCCAGCGCTCACCGTCATGTGTCCAGGGCGATTCGCTGCTGTTCAGGCGCCCCAGCATGTAAAGGCAGCGCTCCTCGCAATCACGCAGGAAAACCTGCACCTCATCGGCCCGCCCGTCATGAAGCCGGGCATCAAGTTCGGCGGCAAAGGCCTCTTCGCTGAGGCCTTCGTCCAGCCGGTCATAGAGATCGCTCAGGGAAGCTGCGTGAAGATCGGTAGTGCTCATAAAGATGAGGAGATGAACAATGTGGGCAGCCGCAAACCGGGGCCTGCCGGGATGGAGACGGGGGTGGAGCCTGCACGGGATGGACGCAAAGGTTATTGATCCATTCGGACAGTTCCTCGGAAAACTCACAGATTCATGCCCTGCGTATGTCGTCAGCTTCGGAAAAATCTGTAGCGCCGTCGGCAAGGAATGCGCCATTGTTCAGCGGCACGCGCGCGGCGCGGGCGCCGATCTTGTCAGGTCGCGGACCCGGGCACTTGACAGGCTGTCAAGCAGCCGACTGCCACCGCTGCGGGCAATGGACTGTACTGGGGACTTTTCGCCCAGGCGTACTGCCCGGCCCCGCCATGCCGCCGATACCATGGACCGCGACATGACCCCGGAGACACCCCATGCCCATGCCCCTGTCCCAGACGCACAAGCTCTTTGACGACGACGCCTACCTGGACCGCTGCGAAGCCACCGTGATCGCGGTCAGCCCCGAAGGCATCGAGCTGGATGCCACGGTCTGCTATGCCCGCAGCGGCGGCCAGGCCGGAGACACCGGCACGCTGATCCTGGCCGACGGACGCAGCCTGGCGGTCATCGACACCGTCTATGCCGATGACCGCCAGCGCATCCTGCATGTGCTGCAGACCGATGCGCCGCCCCAGGTCGGCGAGCGCGTGCAGGTAGCCATCGACTGGGACAGGCGCCACCGTCTGATGCGCCTGCACACCTGCCTGCACCTGCTGGGCGTGCTGGTGCCCGTGCCCGTGACGGGCTGCAGCATCTCGCCGGACTCGGCACGCCTGGATTTCGACCTGCCTGAATCCACGCTGGACAAGGCCGATCTGACGGAGCGCCTGAACGCCCTGATCGCCGACAGCCATGCCGTGAACGTGGACCGCATCACGCCCGAGCAATTGGCCGCCCAGCCCGACCTGGTACGCACCGCAGGCGCGGCGCCCCCTGGCGGCACGGCGACGATCCGCATCATCGACATCCCCGGCCTGGACCGCCAGCCCTGCGGCGGCACGCATGTGCGCAGCACGGCCGAGATCGGCACGGTGGCCGTCACCAAGATCGAGAAGAAAAGCCGCACCAACCGGCGCGTGGTCGTGCAGTTCGCCTGAGGCCTGCCAGACCTGCCTGGCCTGCCGGACCTGCCTTGGCTGCCGCCCCGCGCCTCAGGACATCCAGGACCTGGGCGCCGAAGGACCACCCGGCTCACGGGACCCCTCGCCGCCCGGAGCCACCCCTTCGGGCTGGCTGCCGGACTTTCGCATCAGCTGCAGGATCTGATCGAGCTTGTCCTGCTCGACAGCGATCGAGTGCAACCTGAACAGCACGTACGGAATGAGGACGCTGGCACAGGCCATGCCCGCCAGCGCCGTCTGTTGCTGGGAGCTGTCGACGAAGAACGCCGTCAGCAGAAAGATGGCGCCAATGACAACGCCTATGAAAACCATCACTCTCATAAACTCCCTCTATGTTCCGCAATCGTACCCAAATGTGACTGAGGTGAGTAGAGGCATGCGAGCTGTGGGGTTGCCCGTCGCCAAAAGACGACGGACGGCAGGTGATTCCCGGCGACAGCCACCGCGCATACCCTGCCGGCGTGACGCCATCCCGCATGCTTGGAGCGCAGGTCTTCGAACTGTTTTGACTTGATTCAAATCAACCCGCCCTCCCCCATCCTGTCTATGCTGGAGGCAGCCATACAAAGCATCCATGGCGACAGACCGCCTGCCGGTCCATGGCCACCGGATGCCAGCCACCTCACCCGCTTTTCAAGGAGAAAACAATGGCAATGCAATGGAAACCCGTCCTCTTGGCCCTCGCAATGACTGCCGTCGCCGCACCTGTGCTGGCCGCCGACTGCGCCGTCGAGATCGAAGGCAATGACGCCATGCAGTTCAACAAGCCCACCATCAGCGTGCCCGCCAGCTGCAAGCAGTTCACGGTCAAGCTCAAGCACGTGGGCAAGCTGCCCAAGACGGCCATGGGCCACAACTGGGTACTGAGCAAGACGGCCGACCTGCAGCCCGTGGCCAATGACGGCATCGCCGCCGGCGCCGCCAAGGACTTCGTGAAGGACAAGGACGCCCGCGTGATCGCCCACACCAAGGTGATCGGCGGCGGCGAGACCGACTCCGTGACCTTCTCCACCGCCGCCCTGAAGGCGGGCGAGGCCTACAGCTACTTTTGCTCCTTCCCCGGCCATTCCGCGCTGATGAAGGGCACGCTGACGCTGGCCAAGTAAGCCGGCGATCTGCCCTGGCCCGGGACCCTGCGCCCCGCGCCCTACCCGGCGGCACTTCGGTGCCGCTTGTCGTTTCCGCCCCTCACATTTGCGGGACCGGGCAAGCCGCGCTTGCCTGGCCTGCCGGTCCCTGCCGATGCATGCCGATCCGTGCCGTTGTGCGTCGCCTCTCAGTGCCGGCTGGCGGTCCTGCCGTGCGGGCGGCCCTGCATTTCCATGCAACCCTTTTGCATCAGGCGCAGCAGCAGCTGGGTCCAGCTGGCGTCGGCCCATTTGGTGCTTTCCAGCACCAGGGACCGTGCCGACTGCAGGCCGTCGCCGGACTGCAGCTCCACGCGGAAACTGCCGCGTTCACGCTGGGACGTGACGGCCACCACGCTGCCCAGCAGGGCGATATCGAGGGAAGGGCGCGGGCCTTGCGGGCCGTCCAGGTCCACGCGCAGCACGCAGCCGGGGCGAAGTTCGTAGGTCCAGCGGTGGTCGGCATGGCCGGCCGCGCCCATGGCGTTCATTTCGGCAAGCCGCTGCTCCTGCGTCATGTCGTAGGGGCTGATGATGGGCGCCTGCTGCTGCGGGTAGCCCTGCACGCCGTCCAGGCAGGCGGCCATGAAGACCACGGCCGCCGCGCATGCCAGCAGTTTCCAGGCGCAGCGCGGGGCCCGTCGTTCAACGCGGTGCATGGGCTGCTCCTGCGTCTTCGTCGCCGGGCACCTGCAGCGACACGTCAACGCGCATGGCCAGCACCTTGTCGATGGCCTTGCCGTCCATGTCCACCACCTCGAAGCGCCAGCCTTCCCATTGCACGGTGTCGGTGACACGCGGCAGCCGGCCCGTGAGCAGCATGACCATGCCGGCCAGCGTGTGGTAGCGGCCGCGCTCTTCCTCGGGCACGGTGGCCAGCTCCAGCCGGTCCTTGAGCTCGGGCACGGGGATGTGGCCGTCCAGCAGCCAGCTGCCGTCCTCGCGCTGCAGCGCCCAGGAGTTGCGCGGATCGCGGGGCTGGAATTCGCCCGTGATGGCTTCCACCAGGTCCTGCAGGGTGACGATGCCCTGGACCTCGCCGTACTCGTCGATCACAAAGGCCATGTGCACGTCGGACAGCCGAAAGCTCTCCAGCAGCTCCATGCCGGTGATGGTCTCGGGCACATAGAGCGCGGTCTGCATGGGCTGGTCGGTCAGGCCCTGATCCTTGCCCTGCAGCGCGCGCGACAGCCACTGGCGCGCGTTGAGCACGCCGATGATGGAGTCCATGCCGCCGCGCACCACGGGAAAGCGCGCGTGGTCGGACTGCTCGATCACGCGCAGGTTGTCCTCGAACGGCGCATCGGCATCCAGGCAGACCACGTCGCTGCGCGGCACCATCAGCGAGCCGATCTGGCGGTCGTCAAGGCGGAACACGTTGCGCACCATGGTGTGCTCGTGCGATTCGATGACGCCGGCCGTCGTGCCTTCGGCCAGCATGGCGTGGATCTCTTCCTCCGTGACGGCGCTGCCGCTGTTTTCCTTGACGCCCAGCAGGCGCAGCAGCGCATGGGTGGACACGGACAGCAGCACCACGAAGGGCTTGGTCAGATGGGCCAGCCAGTTGACTGGGCGTGCGATCAGGCGCGCAAAGGTCTCTGGGTAGGTCTGGCCGATGCGCTTGGGCACCAGCTCGCCGACGACGATGGAGAAATAGGTGATCAGCACCACCACCAGCGCCGTGGCCGTGTAGCCGCCATAGGGCGCGGGCACGCCCAGGCGCTGCAGCCACTCGGCCAGGGGAGCGGCCAGCGCGGCCTCGCCGACGATACCGTTGAGCACGCCGATGGAGGTGATGCCGATCTGGATGGTGGACAGGAAACGCGTGGGGTCTGCCCCCAGCTGGGCGGCTGCGGCGGCGCCGGCGTCCCCCTCGTCTATGAGTTTTTGCAGGCGCGCCTTGCGCGCCGTCACCAGCGCGATCTCGGACATGGCGAAGACGCCATTGAGCAGGATCAGCGCAAAAAGAATGGCAATTTCCATGATGCTTGTTCTGGGAACCGGGAGCCGCCGCTGCGGCAAAAAGGGCCCATGCTGCGCTGGGTCCGGAGAGATTGGAAGCGATAGGCCAGCCCCGCAGACGGGGCATGCCGGACAGGACCCGGCGAACGGCGTGGATGCCGCATGCGCCGACCCGGAGGAGCCAACGGCCCCGGCAGGTCGCAAAGGGGATCAGGCCGCCCGGGGAGGCCGGTCGGGCGGGGCCAGGCTGCGCCACGGTCCTTCGCGAAGGCTGCTGGCGACATGGCGATCGGCCTGCAGCCGGGGGGCATCCACGCCATCGACGGCATGCATGACATCGGGGAGGTCCTGCTGATCGTCCATCAGCGCATGGTCGAAGTCATCGAGCAGGGAGGCCGTGTCCACCAGCGGCGCTGCCGTGCGCTGCACGCTGGCGCAGGCGGCGCCGGCCGGCTCGCAAGCGGCCCCCGGCAGGGCCCGCCATGGCACAAGCCCCAGCGTGGACAAGGCCACGCTGACGACGAAGTGCAGGGAAAAAGCCACGATGAACCATCTGGACATGGTCCGGGGATTTTATCCATGCGCCGCACCCGCGGGCAGGCACCGCGCCTGCCCACCGCTGCCTGCCACTGTCCACGGCTGTTCGCCGTTTCCTACAAGCGGCGCGCCGGCGCCGTGGAAACATGCGCCACGGCCCACTCTCCGCCCTTTGCCATGAAAGCACTCCATACCCTTTTCACCGTCGTGCACGCGCTCATCGCCCTGCTGTTTTCGCTGGCGGCCATCGCCCTGCTGTGGATTGCAGGCCTCAAGGGCTGGAATGCCATGGCGCATGGCGTGGATGGCGATTCGGGCCTGCGCATCGTCGAGGCGCTGGGCATTCTGGCCTCGGGCGTGGTCGCGCTGCAGATCGCCCAGACCATCACCGAAGAGGAGGTCATACGCGAGGCCCATATCAGCGGCCCCACGCGCGTGCGCCGGTTTCTCTCGCGCTTTCTGGTGGTGCTGGTCGTGGCCCTGGCCGTCGAAGCCCTGGTCGCTGCCTTCAAGACGCAGGAAGAGCCGGCCCACCTGCTCTATCCCGCCGCCCTGGTCAGCGCCGTGGGTGTCCTGCTGCTGGGCTGGGGTGCCTTCATCCACCTCAACCGCTCCGCCGAGGAGCTGGAGCCAGAGGCCATGGAACAGGCCAAGGGCGAGGACCACAAGGTGAACAAGGATTGATGGCAGGCAGCTTCCCTTCGGGTTGCCTGCATTCGTGCGAACAGGCCCTAATATGGGTATCAGCCCTTGAAGCAATTCATGGAAGGTGGATGCCGCCCGCCCCGGCCGGCAACGCACAGGAGCCCGCCATGCCCGAATCTCTTGCCCCGACGGCCGCAACGGCCTTGCCCGACGCGCAGCCCTCCTCGCCACGCCAGGAAAAACTGTCCGATGTCAGCGAGACCTTGCGCATTCCACTGGCCGCCCGCGCCCTGGGCGAGCGGCTGTTTCCCGGCATGGCCGTCAGTGACGCCCACGCCTTGGACACCCTGACCCAGCTGGGCGACGACGGCAGCCGGTGGCTGCAGGACCGGCAGAGCATCTACGGCGTGCTGGCGCGCACGCACTGCTTTCGCGCGCTGGCGCAGGACTTCTTGCAGCGCCAGCCGCAGGGCCATGTGGTGAACCTGGGCTGCGGCCTCAGCGACTATTTCCAATGGCTGGACAACGGGCAGATGCACATGACGGATGCGGACCTGGGACCGGTGACCGCGCTGCGCAGGCAGCTGCTGCCCCGGCAATCGGAGCGCCAGGAGATCCGCGAATTCGACCTGGCCGATGCCGACTGGTGGCAGCGGCTGGGACTGCCGGCCGACAGGTCCGGGCCTGCGGTGTTCATGATGGCCGAGGGCGTTTCCATGTACCTGCAGCCAGAGCAGATGCAGGCGCTGTGGACCACGTTTGCGCAACGCAGCCCGCCGGGCTCGGAGCTGGTGTTCGACGCCATGTGCTGGCTGGCGGCCGGGCGCGCAAGCCAGCACCCTTCGGTCCGGCTCACCCAGGCCCAGTTCCATTGGGGCCTGCGCCGCGAGGCCGATCTGGCGCAAGCCCATCCCCGCCTGCAGCTGGTGGCCGCGCACCAGGTGATGGAAGGCTACGGCCCGCCCTACTCGCTGGTGGGGCCGGCATTCCGCTGGACCTTTGGCGTGCACTTCTATGCCATCTACCAGCTGAAGTCGGTCGAGACGGCGGCTTAGGCCGATTGCGCAGCCGCAACGAAAGATGCCCGGTCAAGCCGGGCATCTTTGCTTCAAGGAAGCAGGATCAGCCTGCGTCGGCCGCGCTGGAAGACAGGGCCAGGGCCAGGCCTTGCACCAGGTCTTTCCCGGGCTGCCATTCGCGCACAAAGCGGTTGCGCGGCGGCCGCAGGGCTTCGCGGCCGGCCGAGACGGGCGTGCCCACATACAGCAGGCCGACGAGCCGGTCATGGGGCTCGAATCCCAGGGCCTCGCGCACGCGCGCATCGTGGCTGTTGGCGCCGCTGGCCCAGAAGCCGCCAAAGCCCAGGATGTGCAGGGCGTTGAGCATGTTCATGGCGGCAGCGCCACCAGCCAGCAGTTGCTCGCTCTCTGGCACCTTGTGCTCGGGCTGCAGGTGCACGCCCAGCGCAATGATCAGCGGGGCGGACAAGGCCTTGGCGCGGAATCGCTCGGCGTCGGCCTGCGGGTCGCGCGCCCTGGCGGCCTGCACGAACACCTCGCCCAGCGCATGGCGCGCATCGCCCTGCACCAGCACGAAGCGCCAGGGCCGCAGCTGCCCGTGGTCGGGGGCGCGCAGTGCGGCATCGATGACGGTGTCGATCACGTCTGCGCCCGGCGCCGGGTCCTGCAGCGGCCAGCGCGACTGGCGCGACATCAGCAGGTCCAGGGCGGCGCGCTGCTCGGGGGTCAGGGATCTGTCGTTGGTGCTCATTCGTTGTCCTGCAGCGCAGGCTGTCTTGCCTGCTCGGGCTGTGCCGGTGATTCGGGTGGCAGCCGCGAGCACGCGCTGCAATGGCCGTACAGGGCCAGGCGGTGGTCGGCCAGGCGGTAGCCGTGGGCCTGGGCCACCTGGTGCTGCAGCGCCTCGATGTGGTCGTTGCTGAATTCATCCACGCGTCCGCACTGCAGGCAGATCAGGTGGTCATGGTGCGGCCCCTCGTTGAGCTCGAACACCGCCTTGCCGCTTTCAAAGGTCTGGCGCAGCAGCAGGCCCGCCGCCTCCAGCTGGGACAGCACGCGGTAGATGGTGGCCAGGCCCACTTCGGCACGCCGCTCGGCCAGCAGGCGGAACACGTCCTCGGCATGCAGGTGGCGCGATGCGCTCTGCCTGAAGATTTCCAGCACCTGCATGCGCGGCAGCGTGGCCTTCAGGCCCACGCTGCGCAGTTCGGGTTCGCCACCCGGGCTCAGGGGCATCTTGCTGCGTGTCATGCGGTCGTGTCTCCGTGGCTCAGCGTCATGGCGGGGTTGTCGCCGCCGTCGGCGCCCCGGTGTATGCGGACGATGCGCAGCGCATCGGGCTGCTCCACCAGCACGCAGGTCTTGCCCGTGCGCTGGCAATGGTCCTGCACGCGCCAGTACTCGCCGTGGCTCAGGCAGCCGGTCTGGCAGATCACCAGGTCGGCCTCGCGCAGGCTGGCCTCGAAGGCCTCGGCGTCCTGTTCGGGCTCCCGCGCATGCGCGCCCGCTGCAGGCACGGCGGGCTGCGCCAGGGGCGCGGCCGATTGGCGCTGCCAGCGTGCGCGCTCGCGCAACAGGTCCTGCACGCGCACCAGCAGCGACTCCACGCGCCGCGCCAGCGTGACGCGGCGCGAGAGGCCGGGAATGGCCTTCTCCAGCGCCTCGCGCTCCTCGCGCGCCCACAGCAGCTGGGTTTCCTTGGCCATCAAGGCCGCGCGCTGGCGGATCACCAGCCTTTGCAGCCTCTCTATTTCCTGGGCTTGAAGGCACAGCAGCTCGCTGCTGCGCAATTGGGCGTGGCCGTAGCCACGCAGCAGCACCTGGTGCTCGTGCGCCAGCTGCTGAATGTCGTCCAAGGTCTGGGTCATGGTTTCCTCGGCAAACCTGAGCATCGCGCGGCGGTCGCGCGAAGGCCTTTGCGCGTGGCCGCGTGCGGCACGGGCCGGGCTTGCCGGCAAGGCGGTGTGCTGCGGTGCAAGCCGGATGCGTCGGCAAATCAGTGAGAATGATTCTTATTAAATCATGAAATGCCGGCCGTCAAACCGATGACCGTACGCCGTCTGGTGCAAAGGCCGCACCGGCGCAGATGCGCTTGCAGGGCGGCCGTCAGCGCCCTGTCCCTTGCAGCAACGCAGGCCTGCGCCCGGCCTGCCGTTGCCTGTCCGATCCGCTCAAAGACCCTTGAGCAGCCGCCCGTTGACCTCGGTGCCGTACAGCGAGTACGGGTTGTCGTGGAACTGCTTGCGCGTGTCGGCCACGTTGCCGGTGAAGCGCGGGTCCTGGGGGCGCTCCATGCTGTTGATGTAGGTGGCCACGTCCCAGGCCTCCTGGTCATCCAGCGTGGGGTTGCCGTAGGGCATGTTGCCCTTGATGAAGCTGGCGGCCTTGTCCACTTCGTGCGTGCCCGCGCCCCAGTTGTAGGACTGCTTGCCCCACAGCGGCGGGAACACGGTCACGCCGCCTACTTCCTGGCCCTGGCCCTGAGGGCCGTGGCACAGCGCGCACTTGGCCTCGTACACCTTGGCGCCGCGCTCGAAGCTGGGCTCCTGCACGGCCTTGCCCACCTTGGTGAAGCCCGCGCCGGGCAGCTTCTCGCCCGTGGGCGCCTTCTGCGCCATCCAGTAGGCATAGGCCTCCAGCGCCACGAGGATGTCGTGGCCGTCGTCGGGGGCCTTGCCGTTCATGCTGTACATGAAGCAGCCGCGCACGCGCTCGGCGAAGGTGTCCACGTGGTTGGTCTTCTTGCGGTAGGCCGGGTACAGCGGGTAGGCACCCCACATGGGTGCGGCGCCCTTGAGCCGGCCTGCGTCCAGGTGGCAGTTCACGCAGTTGAGGGTGTTGCCCGAAAAGCCCACGGCGTTGGCCGGCGTGCGCAGGAAGATGGCCTCGCCACGGCGGATCCACTCGCCCATGGGGGTGTCCGGAATGTCGCGGGCACCGGGCGGCGTGAAGGCTGCGCCGTCGGCAGCCCCCTGAACGGGCTGGGCATCGGGCTTTGCGGGGACAGCAGCGGGTGCGGCGGCCACGTTGACCGGCACGTCGGGCCGGGCAGGACGGCTGACGTACATGCCATAGGCGAGTGTGCCCGCCAGACCGGCGAACAGGCAGGCAACGACGATGTATTCGGCGGTGTTGGAACTGCCGGGGGCGGGATTGCGTGGTGTGTCGGACATGATCGGCTCCCGGTCCATCAGGGTTTGGCCGGCGCGGAGGCCGTGGCTGCGGTGGCTGTGCCCGCGCCATGCAGGCGGGCGTAGTAGGACGCCACCGCCTGGATGTCTTCGGGCGTGAGCTTGCGGGCGATCTTGCCCATCAGACCCAGGGGGCCGGCCTCGCGCTGGCCCTTGTTCCAGGCGGCGACCTGGCTTTGCATGTAGTCGGCCGTCAGGTGGCCGATGGCGGGGAAGTCCGCTCCCACGCCCACGCCGCCAGGGCCATGGCACTGGGCGCAGGCAGGAATGCCGTCGGCCCAGCGGCCACGCTCGACCAGCCAGGCGCCGTCATCGTCCTTGCCCTTGGGCAGCGGGCCGCGCACGGGCTGGATGGGCAGCGGCAGGCTGGCGTAGTAGGCCGAGACGTCGGCACGGTCCTGGGCCGACAGGGCCTTGGCCATGGGCGCCATCACGGGCGCCTGCCGGCTGCCGTCGGCCAGGTGCTGCAGCTGGCGCGCCAGATAGCCGGCGTGCTGGCCGGCCAGGGCCGGAAAGCCCGCCATGCCCTCGCCCTTGGCGCCGTGGCAGGTGGCACAGGCCGCCGCGCCCTGGGGCGTGCCCGCCTGGGCGATCTTCTGGCCAGCGGCAGCGTTGCCTTGCACTGCCGCCTGCGCAGCGGAGGTGTCTTGTGCCCAGGCGCCGCCCATCGGCATGCAGATGCCGACAGCAATGGCGATGCACGACCGGGACAGGGTCTGTTTGTTCATGCGGTTCATCGTGGGAAGAGGCTGTTGCCCTGCCATGCGCGGGCGCCGGCAGGTGCGCGGCAGCGGCGGACAGGGTCAGTTCTGGATACCTGCGGCTGCCCCCGCACGGCGCAATGCCTGCGCGGCTGGCCAGCCAGGTCGGCACAATACGCAGCGCAGATTAAGTCGGCGTTAATGCGCCGGCGCCGGTGCGCTCTCGTCAGTGCGTCGGCACCAGTGCGCCGGCGCCCGCCGCCAACGGCAGATAAAGGCGTGCGACCAGCCCGCTCGCATCGCCTTCTTCGGGCCTCCACAGGCTGCGCGGCTGCAGCAGCAGGCAGCCGCCTGCGCATTCGGCGATGCGCTGCACGATGGGCAGGCCCAGGCCGCTGCCATGCTCCTGGGGACGCTTGCGCCAAAAGCGGCGCGTGGCCTCTTCGCATTCCTCGGCGCTGAGCCCCGGGCCATGGTCGGCCACGGTGAACTCCACATAGCCTGAGCCCGGCTGCTGTGTCTTGCCCGGCATGGCGCCAATGGGCCGCACCACCAGTTCCACGGCATGCTGCGGCGCATGGCGCAGGGCGTTTTCCAGCAGATTGCGCAGGGCCGAGACCAGCAGGGGCTCGGAGATGGCCAGCGGCCAGGCGCCGTTGCCGGGCTGCTGGTGCGTGTCCAACCATTGGCGCTGCGCCGGCGCCGGTGCTCCGGCGCTCACGGCATTCACCGCCAGTTGCCAGGCCTTGTCCAGCGCCTGCAGCGCATCGGCAGGCGCATCGCCGCAGGCCAGCGCATTGGCGGCACCCGGTTCATGCTGCTCCAGCCGCGCCAGCAGCAGCAACTGCTCCAGCGTGTGCTGCAGGTGCTCCACGCCCTCGCCCGCCTGGGCCAGCGAATCGCGGGCCATGGAGCCGGGCGGCGCGGCCAGAAGGCCAGCAGGCATGCCGGGCGCCGCCAGCGCCATCTGCGCCACCTGCACATGGGTCTTGATGGCGGTCAGCGGCGTGCGCAGCTCATGGGCGGCGTCGTCGCTCCAGCGGCGCTCGCGGTCGATGGCCGCGCGCACGCGGTGCAGCAGCTGGTTGAGCGTGCCCACAAGCGGCGCCAGCTCGCGCGTCTGCAGGCCCTGGGCCACGGGCGAATCGTCGCCGGGCGGGCGGTGCGCCAGCTCGCGCCGCAGGGCCTCCAGCGGCCTGAGGCCCTGGGTCACGGCCCACCACATCAGCCCCATGCTGGCCAGCAGGGCCAGCACGAAGGGCAGGACGATGGTGTAGGCAAAGCCGTGGACCAGGCCCTCGCGCACATCGATGCGGTCGGCCGTGGCGATGCGCACGCCGTGGTCCTCCAGCACATAGGTGCGCCAGGGCTTGCCCCCCTTGATGATGGTCGAGAAGCCCAGCGGCATGCTCTGCGGGAACACGGGGCTGCCCTCGGTCTTGGCCAGCACCTGCGGCAGGGCCGATTCGGGCCGCACGGGCTGGACCTCGCCGCGCACCAGGCTGACCTCGCAGGCCACGCCGTCGCGCGCGATCACGTTGAGCATGGGGCTCCAGTCCTGCGGCAGCTCCCGGGCAGGCCGGAACTGGTGGACGATGCCGGCCACCATGCGCGCCGAGGCGATCAGCCGGTCATCCAGCACGGTGCGCAGCTCGTTGCGCATGTCCGAGAACATCCAGGCCGCCACCCCGCCCCACAGCGTGCACAGCGCCAGGCACAGACATGCCAGCAGGCGCACGCGCAGGCTGCGCATCATGGGTGCAGGCCCAGGCGGTAGCCCTCGCCGCGCACCGTCTCCACCAGTTCATGGCCCAGCTTGCGGCGCAGGTGGTGCACATGCACGTTGACGGCATTGCTCTCCACGTCCTGGCTGTAGCCGTAGAGGCTGTCGCGCAGTTGCTCGGTACTCAGGATGCGGCCCGGCGACTGCAGCAGCGCGCGCAGCAGCGACCACTCGCGGCGCGACAGCTCCACGGTGCGGCCCTGGCGCTGGATATGGCCGGCAGCGGGGTTGATGCGCACCTCGCCCAGCTCGATCCAGTCCACGCTGCGGCCGGCCGCGCGGCGCAGCAGCGCATGCAGGCGCGCCGCCAGTTCGTGCAGGTCAAAGGGCTTGACCAGGTAATCGTCGGCGCCGGTCTGCAGGCCTTCGATGCGCTGTGACACGGCATCGCGCGCCGTCAGCACCAGCACGGGCACCTGCAGGCCCTGGCCGCGCCAGCGCGCCAGCAGCGAGAGGCCATCCTCGTCGGGCAGGCCCAGGTCCAGCACGCAGGCATCGAAATGCGAGGAACGGATGGCCGCATCCGCCTGCCCGGCCGAGGCCACGGTATCCACGCCAAAGCCCTGCAGCTGCAGGCCGGCCCGCACGCCGCTGGCCACCAGCGCGTTGTCTTCCACCAAGAGAACATGCATGTTGTTGTCCGCAGGGCCTGGCGCCAGGCCCCGCCGTCTGTATCCAAGTCGGGAACGAAAAGCGACTGAGCATCGCAGATTTGCCGCGCTGGCGCGGCGGTGCGCCGAATTTCGCAGGCACGCGCACAAGAATGCGGCCAGGCGGCCCGCTCAGGGCCGGGCCAGCAGCCCGCCCAGCAGCAGGTCCAGCGCCGCCGCGCCGCGCTCCAGCCGCAGGTCGGCGTCCTCGCCCTCGGCAATCCAGAAAGCCGCTTCGGCCAGGCTGCCGTAGATCAGCGATGCCAGCGCCTGCGGATCGGCCCGGGCCACGATGCCCTGCGCCATGAGGTCCGCAATCAGTGCCTGCATGGACGCAATGCAGTGGCGCTGCGATTGCGGCAGCGCTCCGCCCAAAGCCGCGCGCGCATCGCGCAGCACGATGCGCTGGATTTCAGGCTCCAGCGCCATTTCCAGGTAGGCCCGGCAGCGGCTGCGAAAGCCCTGCCAGGGATCCCGGGCATGGGCGGTGATGGCCTTCAGGCGTTCATCCACCTCGGCATCGATCTGCTCGACCACGGCCGCCAGCAGGCCCTGCTTGTCGCCGAAATGGTGGTACAGCGCGCCCCGCGTCAGGCCCACCTGCGCGGTGAGATCGTCCATGGAGGCATCGGCGTAGCCCTGCTCTCCAAAGGCCTTGCGGGCCGTGGCCAGCAGCGTGGCGCGGGTTTCTTCCATCTCGGCGCGGGTGCGGCGGACCATGGCCAATCTCCTTACATACGGCGTGCATGATTGTTTACATACGATGCGTATGTATATAGGATTCTATTCATACGCAGCGTATGTATTTTCTCTGTCCCGCGACGGCGGTGCAACACCCCCCCACCTGTTTGAAGGGATCTGGACCATGAATTCGTCTTCCTCCACGCGGCCCGAACCCGCCGCGCGCCGCCCGTGGCTGGCCGTGTCCGCCGTGGGCCTGGCCACCTTTTCCGTGGTGACCACGGAAATGCTGCCGGTCGGCCTGCTCACATCCATTGCTGGCAGCCTGGGCACCTCCATGGGCAGGGCCGGCCTGATGATCTCGCTGCCGGCGCTGCTGGCCGCGCTGTTCGCGCCGCTGGTGGTGATGGCGGCGGGCGGCATGGACCGGCGCCGCATCCTGTGCGGACTGCTGGCCCTGCTCGTGCTGGCCAACCTGGCCTCGGCGCTGGCGCCGTCGCTGATCTGGCTGCTGGCCGCGCGCGTCCTGGTGGGCTTTTGCATGGGCGGCATCTGGGCAATCGCGGGCGGGCTGGCGGCACGGCTGGTACCCCAGGCGTCGATGGGCCTGGCAACCTCCATCATCTTTGGCGGCGTGGCGGCGGCCTCGGTGCTGGGCGTGCCGCTGGGCGCGCTGATCGGCGATTTCGCGGGATGGCGCTGGGCATTCGGTGGCATGGCAGGCTTCAGCGCACTGGTGCTGGCGCTGCACATGGCCGTTCTCCCCGCCCTGCCTGCCACAGGCTCGGCCAGCCTGCGCCAATTCAGTCATCAGCTGGCCAACCGCAGGCTGCAGGCCGGGCTGGCACTGACGCTGCTGCTGGTGGCCGGGCATTTCATGTCCTTCACCTTCGTGCGCCCGCTGCTGCTGACGGTGTCGGGGTTCGATGCGCAATGGATGAGCGCGCTGCTGCTGGCTTACGGCATCGCGGGCATTGCGGGCAACTTCCTGGCGGGCATCATCGCGGCGCGCCGCACGGTGCCGAGTCTGGCGGCGATCGCCCTGGGCCTGCTGCTGGCGCCTGTGCTGTTCCTGTCCGTGGGCGACTCGCCAACCGGTGGTGGCGCCGTGCTGCTGGTCTGGGGCCTGGCCTACGGCGGCGTATCGGTGGGCCTGATGACCTGGATGATGCAGGCTGCGCCACGCGCCGTGGAAATTGCCACGGCGCTGTACGTTGGCGTCTTCAACATCGGTATTGCGCTGGGCTCATGGGCAGGCGGCCAACTGGTCGATGGCTGGGGGCTGCACGCCACGCTCTGGCTGTCTGGCGGCTTGGCCGCTGCGGCCTTGCTGCTGTCTGCGGCCATGGGATTGATTGGGACTGGAAGCAAAGCAGATTGGGGCCATCAACAGGCAAAGAATCACCAAGTCTGAATTACGCAGGAACTTCAGGACAAGTCCTATGTCACCTCGGAAATATCCTGAAATATTTCGGAATTTTCCTTGTCATCCACAGCGGAAATTCGCGCAATTACCAATGCACAATCCAAGCCTTGCCCTCACGGATTCGCATCGCTCGCGACCCCGTATTCCGCTTGATGGAAGGATATGCAATGAACGAACTTCAGACACGGCTTATCGTCGTGTGTGTGCTAACCCTTGTCGTCGTCATGCTCGTTTCCAAATACAAGATAGTGAAGCCATCGACTTCATCGAAAAACAAGCTGGTTTTCAAGGCATCCCTCTTCATTGCCATTTCTTTCGGTGCATTTGCAGCACTCTGGAATAAGTTCTGACACTCGATCCATGAGGTGGATTTTCTTGCGAGCGCAAGAGGTGGCGCTGCCGCCCGGCAAGCCAGGTGAGGCCGTGAGGCCATCAGGCCGTTAACCCCCCGTTAATTCCCCGCTGCCAGCATCCACGGCCTGTCAGCCCGCATGGCTGAAACTCCCTTCCATGCATCTCCGGTCATCCCCTCTTCTTTCGTCCTTCCTGCCCTTGCTTGCCGGCCTGCTGCTGGCGCCTTCGCCTGTTCTTGCCGGAGCGGCAGAGCCTGGCGGGCCGTCAGCGCTATCGGCGCTGGGCGCCTGGCTGCACCTGCCTGCCAGCCTGGCGCTGGGGCCGCTGGTCCTGCCGATGGGCGTGGTGGTGGCCATGCTGGCCTGGCTGCTGGCGCAGTGGCTGGCGCGCAGGAATGAAAGGCGCACGGGCCAGGCCGTGGATGCGCTGCTGTGGCAAAGCACCCTGGCCGGCCTGCTGGCGGCGCGCCTGGCCTATGTCGCGCAGTGGTGGGCCGAGGTCGCGCCGGCCCCCTGGGATTGGAGCGGGATGCCGGCCTTCGCAGGCCGCATCATCGATATCCGCGACGGGGGATGGAACCTGTGGGCCGGCCTGCTGGCCGCGCTGCTGTACATGCTGTGGCGCAGCCGCCGCTCCCCGGTGCTGCGCCGCGCCACAGGGCTGGCGCTGGGCGCGGGGGCGGCCCTGCTGGTGCTGGGCAGCCTGCTGCAGGCGCTGCCCTCCGCAGATGCACCGGCCCTGCCGGCCTTCACCCTGGTCAACGGACAGGCGCAGCCGGTCTCGCTGCAGCAGTTGCAGCAGGCCGATGGCAAGCCCATGGTGATCAACCTCTGGGCCACCTGGTGCCCGCCCTGCCGGCGCGAGATGCCAGTGCTGGCCCAGGCCCAGCAGCAGCGGCCCGATGTGCGTTTCATCTGGATCAACCAGGGCGAGACGGCAGAGGCCGTGATGGGCTATTTGCGGCGCGAGCAGGCGACGGCCCCGCTGCCGCTGGCCCAGGTGCTGTTCGACCCGCAGCAGCAGGCCGGCCGGCACTGGCGCCAGCGGGGCCTGCCTTCCACCTATTTCTATGGCGCCGACGGCCGGCTGTGCGGCATGCGCATGGGCGAGCTGTCGCGCGCCAGCCTGGCCCAGCATCTGAAGGAATGTTCATGAGCGCTTCCCCCCTGTTCCCCCTGCCTGCACTGGCAGGAGCCCTGGCACTGTCGGCAGCCTTGGCCCTGCCGGCTGCGGCGTCCGAGCTGCCATCGGAGGATTTCCTGGCCCAGCAGGGACTGACCCTGGTGGGACCGCTGCCGGCCGTGGGCGGACTCAAGGCCTGGGCCGCCTACCGCGACCGCCAGCCCGTGCCCATCTACCGCATGCCTGACGGCAAGCACTGGGTGCTGGGCACGGTGATCGACGCCCAGGGCCGCGACGTGAACGCCCAGGCCCTGCAGGCCGCCGTGCAAAAGCCCATGGGCGAGCAACTGTGGAGCGATGTGCAGCGCGCCCAGTCCATACCGGATGGCCGCGCCGACGCGCCGCGCACGGTCTATGTGTTCACCGACCCCAACTGCCCCTATTGCAACCAGCTGTGGAACGATGCCCGGCCCTGGGTGGAGAGTGGCCAGGTGCAGTTGCGCCACATTCTGGTGGGCATCCTCAAGCCCAGCAGCGAGGGCAAGGCCGCCGCCATGCTGACCGCGCGCCAGCCAGAGCAGGCCCTGGCCGAGCACGCACGCGCCTATGCCAAGGCCGGCCGCGCCAGCGCAGAAGGCGCGGGCGCCACGCCGCTGGCCCCGGTGCCGCAGGCCACGCGGCAGGTGCTGGCCAGCCATGCCTCGCTGATGTCCACCTGGGGCCTGCGTGCCACGCCGGCCCTGGTCTGGAAGGATGACAAGGGAGTGGTGCAGGTGCGCACCGGCCTGCCGCCAGGCCTGCTGGAAGAGGTCATGGGGCCGCGTGGCAGGAAATGACGAGGACGACCATGAGCACAAGCCGTTGTCCCGCCGCTTCCACCGCTTCCACCGCCTCCACCGCCTCCAGCGACTGGAGCGACCTGTTCCCTACCCGGCCGGATGCGCCGCCGCTGCGCATCGTGCTGCATGCGCCCACGCCCGGCGCCCTGGCCCGTGCACGCAGCAATCTGGCCAACCTGCGCCAGGACCGGCCCGATGCCGAAGTCCGCATCGTCATCAACGGCCCGGCCGTCGAGACGCTGCTGGATGCCGCGCCGGGCACGCCGCAGCATCTGGATGCAGAGGCCCTGGCCCATGCGCTGGTCTGCCCGAACACGCTCAGGAAGCTGGGCCGCGAGGCGCCTGCCGGCATGCGCGTGCTGCCGCAGGGCGGCATCGAGTCACTGGCCCTGCTGCAGCAGTCGGCCTGGTGCTACGTGCGCTGCTGAGCGGCCTGCGCCAGCGAGGCCAGGCAGCGCGCCTGCCATTGGTATTCAGGCTCGAAGGACTCGCGGTCCGTGACGGCGCCGTGGCCGCCCTCGCCATAGACCATGGCGTAGGCCGCGTAGTCGGCCGCCTGCAGCGCCCGGCCCGCCAGCCCATGGGCCGTGGCATAGGTGGCGGACACGGCGGCATGGCCGCAGCCGTCGAGGGAGCGTGATCCCTGGTGGTGGTTGGCCAGGCTGGCGGCCTCGCGGGCCAGGCGGTCCAGCTCCTGCCTGTCGATCTGGCCGTCCAGGTAGCGGCGAAGGCCTTGTGCGCAGCGGATGACGTCCGGGTCTTCCAGCAGGTGCGCGATGCGGTCCACGCAGGCCTGTGTGAATTGCAGCCTCAGGTGCTCGCCGGCTTCGGCGGCAAGGTCCAGTTCCGAAGCAAGGCTGTTCAGGGCGTGGTTCATGGAGAACTCCTTGGCAGTGGCGACACAAGCAGCGTAGACCGGGGCCGCGCGCGGAAACAAGAGGGTGATTTCCGATACGCGCCCCGCATTCCCGAGGAATGCAGTCACCCTGTTAACCCCGTCTTAATCCCTGCGCCACACGCTATGGAGTGCCTTGGGCGCCTGTCCATGGCAGGCAGTTGGTGGCGCTTTGCAAGCCCATTGCTTGACTCACATCAAGCCGCCAAGGCCCTGAATTTCATATATTAGATTCAATATAAAAAGCATATTTTTAATGCTTTATTGAGTTTGAGCGACCACGATCCGTGGCCGCAGGACGATGAAAGACAGGCCATGCCAAAAACATCCCGCGCCGGCAGCGGCTGCAACGACTGCAGCTGCAAGCCCTCCACCCAGGACATCCTCGCCCCTACCCTCTCCCATGCGCAGCCCGCCGCAGGCAAGCGCGGCTTCCTGCAGGACCTGCTGGCCGCCGCCATGGCGGCCGTGGCCCTGCCCGTGGCGGCGGCCGCGCCCAGCACCACGGGTTTCCAGCCGCCGCGCCGCCCCGGCGAGGCCGGCAAGCGCTACGGCATGCTGGTGGACCTGCGCCGCTGCATAGGCTGCCAGGCCTGCACGGTGAGCTGCTCCATGGAGAACCTGCCGCCGCTGGGCCAGTTCCGCACCACGGTGCTGCAGTACGAGGTGCAGCACGCGGGCAACGAGGACCTGCCGCCGGCCATGCTCAACCTGCCGCGCCTGTGCAACCACTGCGACAACCCGCCCTGCGTGCCGGTCTGCCCGGTGCAGGCCACCTTCCAGCGCAGCGACGGCATCGTGCTGGTGGACAACGAGCGCTGCGTGGGCTGCGGCTACTGCGTGCAGGCCTGCCCCTATGACGCGCGCTTCATCAACCACGAGACGCAGACCGCCGACAAGTGCACCTTCTGCGAGCACCGCCTGGAAGCCGGCCTGCTGCCGGCCTGCGTGGAAAGCTGCGTGGGCGGCGCCCGCGTGATCGGCGACCTCAACGACGAGGGCAGCGAGATCCGCCAGCGCATGCGCGAGCACGCCAAGGACCTCAAGGTGCTCAAGCCCGCCATGGGCACGGACCCGCATGTGTACTACCTGGGATTGCCCGACGCCTTCGTCGACGGCGTGGACGGGCAGGCCAGCGTGCGGCTGGTCACTTCCCACTGAACGCAAGGAGCACCCCATGCACATCGTCGAACTCCTGACCCCCGCCTACGAATCGGCCTGGCTGCCCTGGGCCGTGCAGTACTTCTTCCTGGCCGGCATTGCCACGGGCGCCGCCCTGCTGGCCGCCGCCTGCGCCTGGGCGCCGCGCGCCAGCGCCATGGCGCGCCTGCTGCCGGCCGCCGTGCTGGTGCTGGCCGTCAGCGCCATCGCGGCGCCCGTGTCGCTGCTGGCCGACCTGCACCAGCCTGCGCGCTTCTGGCATTTCTATGCGCACTTCACGCCGTGGTCGTGGATGTCGGTGGGCGCCCTGCTGCTGCCGGCCTTCGTGGGACTGGCGCTGGCCTTCGTGCTGGCCTGGTGGCTGGGCCGGCCGCAGTGGCTGCGCTGGCTGGCGCCGCTGCTGGCCGTGTCGGCGCTGACCATCACCGCCTATACCGGCGCCGAGCTGATGGCCGTGCGCTCGCGCCCGCTGTGGAACACGCTGTGGGTGCCGCTGAACCTGGCACTCACGGGCTGGCTGGCCACGGTGGGCTGCATGCTGGTGACGGCGCGCTTTCTGCCCGCCCGCCACCGCCCCGATGCCGGCGCCCTGCAGGCGCTGCGCATGCTGGGCCTGGCGCTGGCGCTGTGCCTGCTGGCCATGGTGGTGGTCTGGGCCGTTGCCGGCTGGCTGGGCCAGGGCCGCTCCTTCCAGGCGGCGCTGCAGCTGTGGCAGCAGTTTCCGGTCTGGCGCCTGAGCATGCTGGGCTCGGCCGTGGCCGGTGCCGCCCTGCTGTGGGCCCTGGTGCGGGGTGGGCAGCGCATGGCCTGCCCGCGCTACACGCTGGCCCTGGGGCTGGGCCTGGCCGCCGCGGCCTGGGCCTTCCGCTGGGCGCTGTTCATGGGCGTGCAAGGCGTGCCCAAGTACGGCGCGGGCCTGTACATCTACCACATGCCGCTGGGCGGCGACGGCCTGCTGGGCATGCTGGGCGTGGCCGGCCTGTGCATTGCACTGGTGACGCTGGCCACCTGGGCGCTGGAGCTGTTTCCCGCGCGCTCGGCCGCGGCCCGCGCCCTCTGACACCGCCGCCCTGACGACCCCTCACCCATTCACGGAGCGCGGCCCGCCACCGGCCGGCCGCGCCACAGAAAGCCTTTCATGACCGACAAGAAGAAACTCCCCCAAGCCCCCGAAGATTCCCTGGATGCCGAGGCCACACGCCGCCGCCTGCTGCTGCGCGGCGGACTCACCGCCGGTGGGCTGGCCGCCTTTGCGGCCGGCTACGGCGAGACGCTGGCACGTGGCGCCAAGGGCCTGGTGACAGGCAGCTCGGGCACGCCCACGGCCAGCGCCACGCGCGGCAATTCGCTGACGCCCGAGTTCCGCATCGACCCGGCCACGGGCGCGCTCGCCACCCAGCCCGGCCAGGTGGTCAGCCCGTCCAGCTGCCTGGGCTGCTGGACGCAGTGCGGCGTGCGCGTGCGTGTCGATACCGCCAGCAACCGCATCCTGCGCGTGGCAGGCAACCCCTACCACCCGCTGGCCACCACGCGCCCGGCCGCCATGGAAGAACCCGTGCGCGAGGTCTACGCCAAGCTGGGCAAGGAGCTGGGCCTGGAGGGCCGGGCCACGTCCTGCGCGCGCGGCTCGTCCATGCTGGAGCACCAGAGTGCACCGCACCGCGTGCTCACCCCGCTCAAGCGCGTGGGCCCGCGCGGCAGCGGCCGCTGGCAGAGCATTTCCTTCGAGCAGCTGGTGCAGGAAGTCTGCGAGGGCGGCGATCTGTTCGGCGAAGGCCAGGTCGATGGCCTGCGTGCCATCTGGGACACAAAGACGCCGCTGGACGCCGACAACCCCGAGTTCGGCCCGCGCTCCAACCAGTTGCTGGTGACCGACGCCTCCAACGAAGGCCGCGCCCAGCTGCTGCGCCGCTTTGCGGGGCCGTCCTTCGGCACCGTGAACGTCAGCAACCACGGCGCCTACTGCGGCCAGAGCTTTCGCGTGGGTGCGGCAGCGGCCCTGGGCGACCTGCCCGGCATGCCGCACGGCAAGCCCGACTGGAGCCATGCCAGCTTCGGCCTGTTCATCGGCGCGGCGCCCGCGCAGTCCGGCAACCCCTTCCAGCGCCAGGGCCGCGAACTGGCCGAGGCCCGCTCGCGCGAGGACAACCGTTTCCGCTACGTGGTGGTCTCGCCCGTGCTGCCCATCTCGTCCAGCCTGGCTGCGGGCAGCGGCAACCGCTGGCTGGCCGTCAAGCCGGCCAGCGACCTGGCCCTGGCCATGGCGCTGATCCGCGTCATCCTGGACGAGGCGCGCCATGACACGGGCTTTCTCGCCCAGCCCGGCCCGGCCGCCATGCAGGCGGCGGGCGAGGCGTCCTGGAGCAATGCCACGCACCTGCTGGTCAACGAGCCCGGCCACCCGCGCCATGGCAGCTTTCTGCGCGGCGCCGACCTGGGCTGGGCCCTGCCCGCGCCAGCCGAAGACGGCAAGCCGGCCCAGGATGTGTTCGTGGTGCAGCGTGCCGATGGCCGCCTGGCGCCGCACACCCAGGCCGAGCCTGCACAGCTGATGGTGCGCACCCGCGTGGCCGTGCCCGGCCTGAAGGCCGAAGGCGCGGACCAGGCCCCCGAACTGTCGGTCTGCTCCTCGCTGGCCAAGCTGCACGAGCAGGCCAGCCTCAAGACACTGGACGAATACGCGGCGCTGTGCGGCGTGGCGCGCGGCGAGATCGAGGCGCTGGCGCGCGAGTTCACCAGCCATGGCAAGCGCGCCGTGGCCGATGCGCATGGCGGCACCATGAGCGGCGCGGGCTTCTACACCGCCTACGCCATCAGCATGCTCAACACCCTGGTGGGCAACCTCAACGTGCAGGGCGGCCTGGTGCTGGATGCGGGCCCGTTCGGCCCCTTCGGCCCGGGCCCGCGCTATGACTTCGCCAACTTCGACGGCAAGGTCAAGCCGCGCGGCCTGGCGCTGTCACGCCACCGCCAGCCCTACGAGAAAAGCGCGGAATTCCAGCGCAAGCGCGAGGGCCAGCCCGAGGGCGCGAAGGACTACCCCGCCGCCCAGGCCCCGTGGTACCCGGCCGTGGGCGGCCTGTCCAGCGAGATGCTGGCCAGCGCGCTGGCCGGCTACCCCTACCGCGCCAAGGCCTGGATCAACCACATGAGCAACCCCGTCTACGGCATTGCGGGCTTTCGCAACGCGCTGGTGGACGATCTCAAGGACCCGAAGAAGCTGCCGCTGATCGTCTCCATCGACCCCTTCATCAACGAGACCAGCGCGCTGGCCGATTTCATCGTGCCCGATACCGTGACCTACGAGAGCTGGGGCATCTCGGCGCCCTGGGCCGACGTGGTGGCCAAAAGCTCCACCGTGCGCTGGCCCGTGGTGCAGCCCGCCGTGGCGCGCACGGCCGGCGGCCAGCCCGTGAACGTGGAGAGCTTCCTCTTTGCCGTGGCAGAACGGCTGGGCCTGCCCGGCTTTGGCGAGGCCGCCATCAAGGACGCCCAGGGCCAGCCCCATGCGCTGCGCTCGGCCGAGGACTTCTTCATCCATGCCCTGGCCAACGTGGCCTGGGCAGGCGGCAAGCCCGTGCCGGCGGCCAGCGATGACGACATCGCCATCACTGGCGTGGACAGGCTGGTGCCCGCGCTGCGCCAGCGCCTGAAGGACGATGAATGGCGTCAGGTGGCCATGCTGCTGACGCGCGGCGGGCGCTTCGACCGCATCGAGGACGCCTGGAAGGACGGCCACACCCGCAAGGCCCACGCGCCTGCCCTGCAGGTGTGGAGCGAGGAGCTGGCCCGCATGCGCCACGCCATGACGGGCGAGCGCTACAGCGGCTGCCCCACTTGGTATCCGGCACGGCTGGCCGACGGCAGCGCCATGCGCACGCATTTCGGCGAGCAGCAATGGCCGCTGCTGCTGACCTCGTACAAGTCCAACCTGATGAGTTCCATGTCGATTGCCGTCTCGCGGCTGCGCCAGGTGCATCCGCACAACCCGGTGTCCCTGCACCGCGATGACGCCGAGCGGCTGGGCATCGCCAACGGCGACACGGTGCGCATCCGCACGCCGGGCGGCGCGGTGACGGCCGTGGCCATGGTGCGCGACGGCGTGATGCCGGGCACCGTGGCCATCGAGCACGGCTACGGCCACCGCGAACTGGGCGCGGGCCGCCACAGCATTGACGGCAAGCCCATGCCGGTGAACGCCGAGCATGCCAATGGCGTGAACCTCAACGACCTGGGCTTTGCCGATCCCACGCGGCCCGGCTGCAAAAACGTATGGGTGGACTGGGTGTCCGGCGCCACGGTGCGCCAGGGCCTGCCTGCGCGCATCGAGAAGGTCTGATCAGCGGGCGGGGCTGGCGACAGGTGCAGCGACGGGTGCGGCCACTGGTGTGGTGGCGGCCTGCCAGCCGCCGCCCAGCGCCTGGTACAGCGCAATGGCGTTTTCCAGCTGGCTCTGGCGCAGGCGTATGACTTCCTGCTGGGCCTGGTAGAGATTGCGCTGGGCGTCCAGCTCTTCCAGGTAGCTGGCGTAGCCGGCCTCGTAGCGGTCCTTGGCAAAGCCCAGGGAACGCTGCAGCACCGCCTCGCGCTCGCTGGCGTGCTGCCACTGCGACTGCAGGCGCCGGGTGCCGACCAGGGCGTTTTCCACATCGGCCAGGGCCTTGATCACCACGCCACGGTAGGCATAGGCGGCCTGGTCGCGCTGGGCGGTCACGGCGTCGAACTGGCCCTGCAGTCGCCCGCCCGTGAACAGCGGCGCCAGCACGCTGCCGCCCAGGGCCCAGACCGTGGCCGGGTGGTATTGCAGGGCATTGACCAGCAGGCTGCCGGCGCTGGCCGTCAGCGAGACCTGGGGCAGGAAGGCGGTGCGCTGCACGGCCAGGCTTTCGTCGGCGGCCGCCAGCTGCAGCTGCGCCCGTGCAATGTCAGGGCGGCGCTGCAGCAAGGCAGAAGGCAGGCCGGCGGCCGGCGCAGGCGGCGGTGCGCCCAGCGCAGCGGACTGGCTGTCGGTTGTTGCCATGAGCGCGGCTGCCTGCTCGTCACCCTCGCCACCGGCCAGCAGCAGGAGCGCCGTGCGCTGGCGCGCCAGCGACAGCTCCAGCTGCTCCACGGCCTGCTGCACGCCCTGCAGCTCGGCCTGGGCCTGGGTGAGCTGCAATTGCGAGGTGTAGCCGACGCGCGCCTGCTCATCGGCCAGGCGCAGGGCCTGTTCGCGCGAGCGGGCCGTGGCCTGGGCCACTTGCAGCTGCGACTGCAGCGAGCGCAGGCCCACATAGGCCTGCGCCGTGGTGGCGGCCACGGCCAGGGCCACGGCGTCGCGGTCGGCCTCGCTGGCCTGCAGGCGCAGGGCGGCGGCCTTTTCCAGGTGGGCGATGCGGCCCCACAGATCAGGCTCCCAGCTGGCCTGCAGGCCGGGCTGAACCGAGCGCGTGTGCGCCAGGCCCCGCGCGCCCAGGCTGCGGCCCGTGGAGGCGCCGGCCGTGGCCGAGAGCTGGGGCAGGCCCGCAGCGCCTGCCACATCCAGGTTGGCCCGCGCCTCATCCACGCGCGACAGGGCCAGCAGCACATCGTTGTTGCGGGACTGGGCCAGTTCCACCCAGCGCGTGAGCAGCGGATCGCCAAAGGCCTGCCACCACGATGCCTGGACGGCGGCGGCCGGCTCCTGCCCTGCCCCGCTCCACTGGGCGGGCATGGCGGGCCGGGCCGCTTCAGGCGCGGTGCTCAGCGGCGGCACGCTGCAGCCGGCCAGCGCGGTGGCGCAGGCAACGGCCATGGCCAGTGCGCGGGCGGTCATGGGCGGGCCTCCGGTTGGGGTGCGGGCTGCTGTGCGGGTTGCTGTGCGGGTTGGGGCTCAGGCTGCGCCGTATCCAGCCGCACCACCACCGACATGCCCGCGCGCAGCCTGGCGGCCAGCTCCTGGTCGGGATCGATTGCAATCTTGACCGGCAGGCGCTGCACGACCTTGGTGAAGTTGCCCGTGGCGTTGTCGGCCTTGAGCACGCTGAATTCCGAGCCCGTGGCAGGCGCGATCTCCAGCACGCGGCCCGTGAGGTGGGCGCCGCCCAGCGCATCGACGCTGAAGCGCACAGCTTGTCCTATGCGCACCTGGGCGGTCTGGGTTTCCTTGAAGTTGGCCACCACCCACAGCGTGTGCGGCACCACGTACATGAGCTGGGAGCCGGCCGTGACGTACTGGCCCCGGCGCACGCCGACCTCGCTGACCTGGCCATCGCCTGGCGCGTGCACCACGGTGTTGTCCAGGTTGATCTGGGCCTGGCGCAGCTGGGCCTCGGCCATCTGGACCTGGGCTTCGAGCGAGGCGCGGTTCACCGTCGTCGCCTTGATCTTCTGGGCATTGATCTCGATGTCGGCCTGGGCCTTGGCCACGTTGGTGGCCGCCAGGCGCGCGGTGGCACGCACCTTGTCGCGCTCGTTGAGCGAGACGGAGCCGCGCTCGGACAGCGCCTGCACGCGCTGCAGCTCGGCTGCGGCGCGGTCGGATTCGGCCTGCGCCGCCGCCAGGCCGGCGCGGCTGGCGCCCAGCGTGGCGCGGTTCTGGGCCTGGGTCTGGTCGGCATTGGCCAGCTGTGCGCGGGCATTGGCCAGCTGGGCCTGCGCCTGTGCCTGGGCGGCTTCGTAGGTGCGGGCGTCGATGCGCACCAGGGGCTGGCCGGCCTTGACGTTCTCGTAGTCCTGCACCAGCACCTCGGTCACATAGCCGCTGACCTGGGGCGCGAGCACGGTGACGGCGCCGCGCACATAGGCGTTGTCGGTGCTGACCACGGTGCCCGCGAAGGGGAACAGGTTCCAGGCACGCAGCACCAGCAGCACGCCTGCCAGTGCGACCACCAGCATCACCAGCACGCTGCGCAGCGAGGGCTTGATGAGCTTGGGCGATGGCGATGGCAATGGCGATGGCGATGGCGATGGCGCCGCAGCGGGAGCCGGCGCAGGCGAGGCAGAGGCGGCCGTGCCGCCATTGGAATTTTCGGAGTCACTCATGTTGTTGTCTTTTCTCTGGGCGAACGGTTTCAGGCGCGGGCGACGGGTTGGGTAGGCGGCTGGCCCGGCGCGTCCTGCGGCGCGGCGGCATCGGTGCCGCGCATGGCCGAGGCATCGGCAGCGGCGGCGCGCATGCGCTCCACGAAGGCGCGCTGGCGTGCGCGGCCGGCCAGGGCCAGCATCCACAGCAGGTAGAGCACGGCCACGCCGGCCGTGAGGGCGAACACGTCGTTGTAGGCGCGCACATTGGCCTCGCGGCGTGCGGCCTGCGCCAGCTGGGCCGTGCCCTGGGCCGCACGCAGGGCCGGGTCGGCGATGACGCGGGCCAGGCTTTGCTGCTGCAGGCGCAGGCGGTCGGCCACGATGGGGTCGGTGGGATCGACGTCGGCCACGATGGCGGCCGAATACACCTGCTCGCGGTGCATCTGATAGGTGCTCAGCAGGGCCGAGCCCATGAGCGCGCCCATGGCCTGCGTCATGGAGATGGTGACGATGGCCGTCAGCATGTAGTGCGCGCCGAACTTCAGGCCCTGCACCACGCCGATCAGCATCAGCGGCCCCATGAACAGGCCCGCGCCCACGGCCATGAGGAACTGGCTGCCGAAGAAGTCCTCGGGCCGGGCCAGGCTGGTGCGGCTGTGGTCCAGCCAGGCCGCCAGCGCGAACAGCACGATGGAGCCCACGATCTGCTTGCCCATGTTCTCCAGCCCGAAGGTCAGCGCCGACACGGCAATGCCTGCGATGGTGCCCAGCAGGATGACGATGAACAGCGGCTGCATCTGGTCCACCGTCATGCCCAGCATGCGCTGCATGCCGATCACGCCATAGGTCTGCTCGGTGGTCAGAAAGCGCAGCAGCAGCGCACCGATCACGAAGCGCACCGTGGGCGCCAGCACGAACCAGCGCGTCTGCAGCATGGGGTTGCGGCGGTGGTGCTCGATGTAGAGCGCCACGCTCAGCAGGACGATGGAGCCGATCAGCATCCAGGCCAGCCAGGGCGTGTCCAGCCACCAGTGGTTGTAGCCCTGCACCAGCACGGAGATCAGCAGGCCCACGCCGGGCACCATGAGGAAGAAGGTCAGGAAGTCCAGCCGCTCGAAGCTGCGGATATGCACGCCCGGCGGCAGCTTGAGCACCACCACGCCCGCGAACGAGATCAGGGCCAGGCCGGCCTCAAACAGATAGAGGTTGTGCCACTCGCTGTTGAACAGCAGGCCCGGCGACAGGATCCAGGCCAGCGGCGTGGCGATCTGCCCCAGCCCCAAGCCGATCACCAGCATCTTGAGCACATGCTTGCGCGGCGCGGCCTGCAGCATGTAGAGCGTGCCCAGCGTGCTGCAGGTGGCGCCCGCCAGGCCGCTGGCCGCGCGCAGCATGAGCAGGCTGGTGTAGCTGCCCAGCACCAGGTGCAGCAGCGTCAGCAGCGCATACAGGCCCAGGCCGATCTCGGCGAACAGCCGCATGCCGAACTGCTGGCGGAACTTGTAGACCAGCAGGTTGGCCGTCATGTTGAGCATGACGTAGGCGCCTGTCAGCCAGGCGGCCTCGGAAGACGTCAGCCCCATCTGCCCCTGGATGGTGGGCAGGTTGGCCGTGAACAGTGCATTGCCCAGGCCACCCGTCAGCGCCACCAGCACGGCGATCAGGCCATAGGCGGCGCGCACGGCCGGCTGGTGCAGCGGCATGGACGGCGAGCCCGGCAGGCTGGGCTTTTCATGCTCTTCCCAGTCCGGCGGGGGCTTGAGGTAGACGACGGGGGGCGACGGGGGCAGCACGGGCCCCGGTGGAGTGGGTGTGGTGGCCATGTCAGGCCTTCAGGCCTTGCCAGACGATCTGCAGCGCCTTGCGCGCCAGGGTGCGGCGCTGCTGCGGCGTCTCGCCGCGCAGCGAGGCGCCCAGCATGCCGAAGACCAGGGACAGCTCGGCCTGCGTCAGCGGCTGGCGGCAATGGCCACAGGCCACGGCCCGGTCCATGGCCGGCCGAAAGATCTGCCACATGGCAACGCGGGCCTGGGCGATGACCTCGTCGCCGCGCTCCACGGTGCGCCAGTAATCGGTGATGGGGGCCGAGACCGCAATGCGCTCGGCCAGGCGCGACAGCAGCTTGTAGAAGGCATCGTCGTCCTCGGCCATGGCTTCGGCCGCGCTGCGCATGCTGTCCAGCGAACGCTCCAGCAGCGCCAGCATCAGCGCACGCCGGTCAGGAAACTGCCGGTACAGCGTGGCGCGGCCGACCTCGGCGCGCTCGACCACCAGGTCCAGCGGCGCGGTCACGCCATGCTCGGAAAACACGGCATCGGCCGCGTCCAGCAGCTGGGCGCGGCGGATATCGGCACTGGGTCTTTTGGAAGTCATGCGGACAATTATCGGACAAAGTTGTCCGTTAAATGTCCGCAACCGGCCTATCCCATGGCGGGGCCATGGGCAAAAAACCAACGGTTTCCGGCAGTGGAAAGCCTCTACAGGTCGGTCAGCGGCAGCAGCTGGCGGCGGCTGTCAAAGCGCCGCGACTGGCCGTCCAGAGGATCGGTGAAGGCCAGGCTGCGCGCCAGCAGCTGCAGTGGGCGCGAGTAGTCGCCCTCGGGCAAGTCATGCACTTCGGGATAGAAGCCGTCGCCCCACAGCGGCAGGCCCAGGGCGGCCATGTGCACGCGCAGCTGGTGGCGCTTGCCGCTTTCGGGCTCCAGCCGGTAGCGCGCCCAGAGGCCGCGCTGCTCCAGCACCTGCATGTGGGTGCGGGTGTTGGGCGTGCCGGCCACCTCGTGCATGCGAAAGAAATGGCCGCTTTCCTCCATGCGGCTTTCATGCGTGCGCGGGAAAACCACGTCCTCGCGCCAGGGGGCCACGGCCTCGTAGGTTTTGTGTATGGCGCGGTCGCGGAACAGCGCCTGGTAGATGCCGCGCGTGGCGCGCTGCACCGAAAACACCACCAGCCCCGCCGTGTCGCGGTCGATGCGGTGGATGGGCGACAGCTCGGGCAGGTCGAACTCGCGCTTGAGCCGCACCAGCAGCGTCTGCTGCAGGTACCTGCCGGCCGGCACCACGGGCAGGAAATGCGGCTTGTCGGCCACCAGCAGATGCGCGTCGCGGTGGATGACCTCGGCCTCGAAGGGGATGGGCGGCTCGGCCTGCAGCTCGCGGTAGTAGTAGTAGCGCAGGCCCGGCGCAAACGCCGTGCCTGCATGGGCGGCACGGCCGTGCTCGTCCACCACCTCTTCCTGCGCCATGCGCCGCAGCCAGTCCTCGCGCGCCACGGCCGGCAGGCGCTCGGCCAGAAAATCGATCAGCAACCCGCCGCCCTGGCTGGGCAGCACCACGCAGCTGGGGCTGACGCCGTCGCGTATGGGAAGAACCTTGGGGTCGTGGGCGTTGTGCATGTGTTTCAGCCCTCAGAGCGCCTGCCGCGCAGCCCATTCATCGGGCGTCACGATCAGGCCGGGAAACTCGTCGCGCAGTGCCAGAAGATCGCCATCACCCGTGATGAGCGCCTGGGCCCGGCCCACATGCGCCAGCACCAGGAACACCTGGTCCTTGTCGTCCCGGCACAGCGGCAATGCAGGCCAGGGCTGCGACAGTGTGACGACATCGGCCCAGGGCAGGAAATCCTCCAGCAAGGCCTGTTGCTCGGCCGTTGACAGCTTGAACTTCGGATAGGCGAGCACACGCAGCAATTCGCTGGCCGTTTCCCTGCAGACCAGGGGCTTCAACTGCTGGTGCTGCCAGGCCCGGCGTATCCACGCAAAACGGCCGGACGTGAACAGCAATGCCGAGAGCACGACGTTGGTGTCCAGGACGACACGCATCATTTGCGCGCCCAGGAGGTCGCCTCCTGCACATCCTCTTCGGTGATGCCCATCTGCTGCAGCTTGTCGCGGACGGCCTGTGCGCGCTGGACGCGCTGCACGTGCACGGGCGTGAGCACGATGCGGCCGTTTTCCACGGCCACCTCGAAATACTCGGTGGCCTCCACCTCGGACACCACGGCCTTGGGCAGGGTGATCTGGTTCTTCGACGTCAATTTGGCAAGCATGGCCGGCTCCTGCAAATCAGAGAAAACACGGAAATCTTACTTCCTTACTTCATTCCTCTGCGGCTCACCGGCTTTCTTCGCCTGGCGAGGCGGGGCCGTTCAGTCCACTCACGCCGTTCAACCCGCTGTCCGCCGTCACCAGCACGCCCGCCGAAACAATGTAGTCGGCCGCGCTTTCGATGTCGCCGCGCAGCGCCTCCTTGGCGGCGGGCGCATCGCCGCGCCGCAGGGCCTCGACCAGGCGCGCATGGTGGCCGACCGCCACCTGTTCGCTCACGCGGCGCGAGCCCGAGCGCATGTCGTGGTTGAGGATGGGGCCTATGCGCAGCCACAGCGCCTCGATCATCTGCAGCAGCATGGGCATGCCGGCCGCGCTGTAGACGGCGAAGTGGAAATCCTTGTTGAAGGCGATGAGCCGCGCGCCGTCCGGCGAGGCACTGGCCATCTCGGCCGCAAAGCGGTCCTGCAGTGCGGCGATGCGTTCCAGCCCGGCGGCCGGCAGTTGCCGGGCCGCCTGCTCCGTGGCCAGGCCTTCGAGGTTGACGCGGATGCGGGTGATCTCGCGGAAGGCGCTTTCCGTCATCAAGGGCACGCGCAGCGCGCGGTTGGGCGTGAGTTCCAGCGCCTGCTCGGCCACCAGCCGGTGCACGGCCTCGCGCACGGGCATGACGCTGACGCCCAGCGCGCTGGCCGTGGTGCGCAGCGAGATCTGCTCGCCCGGAATCATCTGGCCCGTGATCAGCAATTCCCTGAGCTGTGCATAGACATCGCTGCTGAGGGTCTGCCGTTTGAGTGGGGTGACTAGTTCGTTGATGGCCATGGCGGCGATGGTAGCGCGGCGCCGCCGCTGTCATGCCTCATAGGGTATTCACCATATTTGATCTGTGATCACAGATACAAAATCCAAACCCAACCCGAATCCCTTTCACCTTTGTTTGAGTTCCCAAGGAGTCCCCGCATGTGGAAAAACGATCTTCTGGCCGGCCAGCGCGTCCTGGTGACGGCGGGCGCCGCCGGAATCGGCCTGGAAATCAGCCGCGCCTTTGCCGAGGCCGGCGCGCGCGTCATGGTCTGTGACGTGGCCCAGGCCAGCCTGGATGCGCTGGCTGCCGCCCTGCCCGGCGCCAGCGGCCGTCTTGCCGATGTGTCGGATGCCTTGCAGGTGCAGGCCCTGTTCAAGGCCGTGGACAACGAGTTGGGCGGCCTGGACATCCTCGTCAACAACGCCGGGGTGGCCGGCCCCACGGGCGCGGTGGAGACGCTGGAGCTGGCCGACTGGCAGCGCACGCTGGATGTGAACATCACCGGCGCCTTCCTGTGCACGCGGCTGGCCGTGCCCCGGCTTCGGCAATCGGCACGCGAGGGCCGGCAGGCGGCCATCGTCAACCTGTCTTCGGCGGCAGGCCACCTGGGCATGCCGGGCCGCTCGGCCTATTCGGCGTCCAAGTGGGCGGTGATCGGCCTGACCAAGTCGCTGGCGCTGGAGCTGGGCGCCGACGGCATCCGGGTGAACGCCATCCTGCCGGGCGCCGTGGACGGCCCGCGCATCCGCGATGTGATTGCCGCCAAGGCGCAGGCGCGCGGCCTGCCGCTGGAAGACGTCACGCGCAGCTACACGCACCAGGCCGCGCTGGGCCGCATGGCCACGGCGCGCGACATTGCCAACATGGCCGTGTTTGCCGCCAGCCCGCTGGCCGGCCATGTCACGGGCCAGGAACTGGCCGTCGATGGCCTGACCCAGGCGCTGAGCTGAGCGCCCTCTCCTCGTCCTCCCCCCACCTCTACTCCTCTCGCCTTTTTCACCGTTCGCAAGGACCTTCCATGGCCACCCGCACCAAAGCCATCATCACCTGCGCGCCCACGGGCGCCATCCACACGCCCAGCATGTCGCCCCACCTGCCGGTGACGGCCGAGCAGATTGCCCGCGCCGCCATCGATGCCGCCGAGGCCGGCGCCGCCATCGTGCACCTGCATGCCCGTGATCCCCGCGACGGACGCCCTTCGCAGGACCCTGAGCTGTTCCGCCCCTTTCTCAAGGCGATCCGTGCCGAGTGCGATGCCATCGTCAACATCACCACGGGCGGCAGCCCGCACATGACGGTGCCAGAGCGCATGCGGCCCGTGACCGAGTTCCAGCCCGAGCTGGCCTCGCTGAACATGGGCTCGATGAACTTCGGCCTGTTCCCCATGCTGGAGCGCTTCCCGAACCTGGAACACGCCTGGGAGCGCGAGCACCTGGAAAACAGCCGCAACCTGGTCTTCAAGAACACCTTTGCCGATATCGAAGGCATCCTGCGCCTGGGCCAGGCCCAGGGCACGCGCTTCGAGTTCGAGTGCTACGACATCAGCCACCTGCACAACCTGGCGCATTTCGTGGACCGGGGGCTGGTGCAGGGGCCCGTGTTCGTGCAGTCGGTGTTCGGCATCCTGGGCGGCATCGGCGGCCACCCGGAGGACCTGATGCACATGCGGCGCACGGCCGACCGCCTGCTGGGCAGCAACTACCAGTGGTCCATCCTGGGCGCCGGGCGCAACCAGCTGCCGCTGGCCACCATGGGCGCGGCCATGGGCTCGCATGTGCGCGTGGGGCTGGAAGACTCTCTCTGGATAGGCCCGGGCCAGCTGGCCACCTCCAGCGCCGAGCAGGTGCGCCGCATCCGCACCGTGCTCGAGGCCCTGAATGTCGACGTCGCCACGCCTGACGAGGCGCGCAGCATGCTGGGCCTCAAGGGTGCGGCCAACGTGGCCTTCTGAACCGCCTTCCCGGGCCAGCCCCCATGCCACCGAACAGGAGACTCCCATGCAGATCGATATCGTCGCCGACCTCAAGACCACGCTGGGCGAAGGCCCGCTGTGGGACGTCGGGCAGCAGCGCCTGTACTGGATAGACAGCTTCGACGGCCGCATCTTCCGCTGCACGGCCGACGGGCGGGAACTGCGCGCCTGGGAAGTCGGCCAGAAGATTGGCTCCATGGCACTGCGCCGCGACGGCCGCTCGGCCCTGGTGGCGCTGCACGGCGGCGTGCACACGCTGGACCTGGAAAGCGGCGAGCTGGAGCTGGTCGTCGCCCCCGAGTCCCACCTTCCCGGCAACCGGCTCAACGACGGCAAGGTGGACCGGCAGGGCCGCTTCGTCTTCGGCTCCATGGATACCCTGGAGGAGCAGCCTTCGGCACGGCTGTACCGGCTGGACACGGACCTGAGCCTGCATGTGCTGGACGAGGGCATCATCTGCTCGAACGGCCCGTGCTGGAGCCCGGACGGCACGACGCTCTATTTCTCGGACACGTGGAGCGGCGAGATCCGGGCCTACGACTACGACACGGCCACGGGCCATGCCAGCGGCCGCCGGACCTTTGCCCCGGTCGACACCAGCGATGGCGGCGCGGCCGACGGGGCCACGGTCGATGCCGAAGGCTGCCTGTGGCAGGCCCTGGTGTACGCGGGCCAGCTGGTGCGCTACACGCCGGACGGCCGGGTGGACCGGGTGATAGAGATGCCGGTGCGCAAGGTGACCAGCGTGATGTTCGGCGGGCCCGGGCTCGACACGCTGTACGTCACCTCCATGGGCAAGCCGCCGTTGCCGCGTTTCCCGGGCGACGGCCAGTCCCGTGGCGCGCTGTTTGCCGTCAAGGGGCTGGGCGTGCGTGGCCTGCCCGAGCAGCGCTTCGGCGCCTGAGCGCGGAGCCGGGCATGCAGGCCCGGAGCCTTCGCACCGCAACGCCGCCCGCCCCGCGAAGCGGCGCCTTCATCCACACAACAATGAAACGGCACCCACCGCTGGTGCCCGGGAGACCGCCATGGCCCAGGCCCCGCGCGCTTCGCTGCGCCAGATCCACCGCTATTCATGGGTATCCCTGCTGGTCTGCTGGCTGATCTGGGTACTGAATGCCTACGACCGCGAGATCGTGCTGCGGCTGGGGCCGACCATCTCCCGGCACTTCGGCCTGTCGGCCGACGAATGGGGCACGGTGGCCACCATCGTGATGCTGGCCCTGGCCGTGCTGGACATTCCCGGGGCGATCTGGAGCGACCGCTACGGCGCGGGCTGGAAGCGCGCACGCTTTCAGGTGCCCCTGGTGCTGGGCTATACGGCGCTGTCGTTCGCCTCGGGCTTCAAGGCGCTGAGCGGCAGTCTGGCGGGCTTCGTGGCGCTGCGCGTCGGCGTCAACCTGGGCGCCGGCTGGGGCGAGCCCGTGGGCGTGAGCAACACCGCCGAGTGGTGGCCGGTGGAGCGGCGCGGCTTCGCGCTGGGCGCCCACCACACGGGCTATCCAGTGGGCGCCATGCTCAGCGGCCTGGTCGCCGGCTTTGTGCTGTACGCCTTCGGCGAGGAGAACTGGCGCTATGTGTTCTTTGTCGCGCTGGTCGTCGCCATCCCGCTGATGTGGTTCTGGGCGCGCTACTCCACGCCGCAGAAGATGGAACTGCTGTATGCCGACATCGCCGCCCGGGGCATGACCCCGCCGCAGGCCAGCGTGGCGGCGCAGGTGGAAAAAGGCCAGGCCTGGCGCACCCTGCGCAGCACGCTGGCCAACCGCAGCATCGCCCTGACGGCTGGCAACACCCTGCTCACGCAGGTGGTCTACATGGGCATCAACATGGTGCTGCCCGCCTACCTCTACAACATCATGGGCCTGTCGCTGGCCGAATCGGCAGGCATGAGCGTGGTGTTCACGCTCACCGGCATCCTGGGCCAGCTGGTCTGGCCGGCTCTGTCGGACGTGATCGGGCGCCGCGTCACCCTGGTGATCTGCGGCCTGTGGATGGCCGCCAGCGTGGGCGCCTTCTACTTCGCCGACACCATGGCCCTGGTCGTGGTGATGCAGCTGCTGTTCGGCCTGGTCGCCAATGCGGTCTGGCCCATCTACTACGCGGTGGCCTCGGACTGCGCCCAGCCTGCGGCCACCTCCACGGCCAACGGAATCATCACCACCGCCATGTTCGTGGGCGGCGGCATCGCGCCCGTGCTGATGGGCAGCCTGATCTCCCTGGGCGGCGGCTGGACCAGCCCCGGCGGCTATGCCCTGTGCTTCCTGGTCATGGCCGGCTGCGCGCTGGGCGGCGTGGCCCTGCAGCTGGGCACGCGCGGCAACGCCGCCTCCACCGCCACCGCCTGACTCCGCTTTCATCCACCCATCTTTCCAAGGATTTGCCATGGTCCATCACCCATCGCCCTCCCCTGTTCACGCGCCGCCCGCATGGCCGCATCCTGCCGCCGGCGACAGGCAGTCGCTGCTCAACGCCCGCATCTTCCGCAGGCTGATGCCGCTGCTGGTGCTGTCCTATGTGATCAGCTTCATAGACCGCACCAACATCGCGCTGGCCAAGTCGCACATCGAGGTGGACCTGGGCATCTCGGCGGCCGCCTACGGCCTGGGCGCGGGGCTGTTCTTCCTGAGCTACGCCCTGCTGGAAGTGCCCAGCAACCTGATCATGCACAGGGTGGGCGCGCGGTTCTGGATCACCCGCATCATGGTGACCTGGGGCCTGCTGTCGGCCGGCATGGCCTTCATCACCGGAGAGACCTCGTTCTACGTGATGCGCGTGCTGCTGGGCGCGGCCGAGGCGGGGCTGTTCCCCGGCGTGATGCTGTACCTGACCTACTGGTTCGGCCGCGAGGAACGGGCCCGCGCCATCGGCTACTTCCTGCTGGGCGTGTGCATTGCCAACATCCTCAGCGGCCCCGTGGGCGGCGCGCTGCTGCAGATGGACGGCTTCCTGGGCTGGCACGGCTGGCAATGGATGTTCGTGATCGAGGGCCTGCCCGCCGTGGCCCTGGCCTGGGTGGTCTGGAAGAAGCTGCCCGACGGCCCGGCCAGCGCGCCCTGGCTGACGGCCGCCGAATCGCGCGAGGTACTGCAACGCCTGCAGGCCGAGCAGGACCAGCAGGCCAGCGCCGGCCAGGTGGGCCACTCGCTCCGGGACTGCCTGCGCGACCGCCAGATCTGGCTGGCCATCCTTGTCTACTTCTGCCACCAGATCAGCATCTACACCGTGATCTTCTTCCTGCCCGGCATCATCGGCACCTACGGCCAGCTCTCGCCGCTGCAGATCGGCACGCTCAACTCCGTGCCCTGGATCGCAGCGGCCATCGGTGCGGCCTGGCTGCCGCGCTTTGCCACCCACCCGCAGCGCTGCCGGCGCATGCTGCTGGCGGGCCTGGGCACCATGGCTGCAGGCCTGCTGCTGGCGGCGCTGGCGGGCAAGGCCTCGCCCGCGCTGGGGCTGCTGGGCTTCAGCCTCACGGCGCTGATGTTCTTCGTGGTGCAGTCCGTCGTCTTCCTGTTCCCGGCTTCGCGGCTGGCGGGTGCGGGGCTGGCGGGCGGCATTGCCCTGGTCAATACCTGCGGACTGGTGGGCGGCTTCATCGGCCCCACCGTGATGGGGATGATCGAACAGGCCACGGGCAGCACGCGCAACGGCCTGTTCATCATGGCGGGCCTGCTGGTGGTGGCCGCCCTGGCATCCACCCGGCTGCGCCAAGGCCAGGAGACACGGTGATGACAGCGCTTTTGCCGCGGCAGGCCGCGCTGTAGGCCAATCTCCTGTATGCGGGCCTGCCGGCTGCCCGCCAGCGCGTCCCGGACCTTGGCAAGCGGTTTTGCGGCGCTAGGATGGACCGAACTCCATTTAGCGGCCCCCTGCGCCATGACCGACACAGCGACCGACAGCTCCCCCACGCCGGCATCCAAGCCCACACCCCGCCCGCCGCGCCGCCGCTGGCTGCGCATCCTCGTGTGGATGGTCTCGGCCCTGGTGCTGCTGCTGGCGCTGGTCGTGGTCCTGATTGCCACCTATGACTGGAACCGCGCCAGGCCCTGGATCAATGAGCGGGTCAGTGAAAGCACCGGCCGGCATTTCGCGATTGAAGGCGACCTGCGGGTGCAATGGAACTGGCCCCAGCCGCTGGACCAGGGCTGGCGTCACTGGATTCCTGGCGTCACCGTCCAGGCCGAGCAGCTGACGCTGGGCCAGCCCGAAGGCTGGCAGGTGGAGCAGGAGCCGGCCAAGGGCAGTGGCGAGCTGCCTGCCCTGCCTGCGCCGCCCGACCAGTTGAACAAGGGCCGCCTGCCCGAGGAGAAAGCCAAGGAACAGCCCAGGGGAAAGGCGAAGGACAAGGACAAGGACAAGGACTCGCAGGCCAGCCCTTCCGCGCCCAGTATCGACAGCGACAGCATCGTCCTGGCCGACGAAAAAATGGCCCCTCCCCCGCGCGACGCCGCCACCATGGCCACGGCAGCCCGCGCCACGGCCAGCCTGCGGCTGTGGCCGCTGCTGGGCCGGCACGTGCTGCTGGACCATCTGCAGCTCGAAGGGCCTGACCTGGTCTTTGCACGGCGCAAGGACGGCAGCAACAACTGGACTTTCAAGCGCCCCGAGTCCACCGGTCCGCGCTGGCGCTTCCAAGTGACGCAATTGAGCCTGCGCGGCGGCCTGGTGGGCTGGAGCGATGGCGTGCGCCAGATGGCAGTGCGCGCACGCCTGGACAGCCTTGTACGGCCGCCCAGTCCAGACTTTCCGTATGGCATGCGCGTCGGCCTGACCGGCCGCATCGCCAAGGCCACGGTCGAGGCCCAGGGCCTCATCGGCCCCGTGCTGGACCTGCAAAGCGAGCAGGCACGCTTTCCGGTCAAGCTGTGGGCCCATGCGGGCAGCCTGCGCGCACGGGCCGAGGGCATTCTCGACAATCCCAGGGCACTCAAGGGCATGGACCTGCAGGTGCACCTGCGCGGCTCCAGCATGGCCGACCTGTTCCCACTGACCGGCCTGCTGCTGCCGCGCACACCGCCTTTCGACACCAACGGCCATCTGGTCGGCAGCCTGCAGCCCGGCCGCGCCGAGTGGGACTACGAAAACTTCGAGGGCCGCGTGGGCCAGAGCGATCTGCGCGGCTCGCTGCATTACGCATCCGGCAAGCCCCGGCCCAAGCTCAGCGGCGAGCTGGCATCGCGCAAGCTGCGCCTGGCCGACCTGGGGCCGGTGGTAGGAGCACCGTCCACCAGGCAGGACCAGAAAAGCCGGCAGGCGGCCAGCGGCAAGACCCTGCCCACGCAGCGCTTCGACACGAGCAAGTGGAATGCCATGGATATGGATGTGCACTTCCAGAGTGACCGCATCGAGCGTCCCCAGGCCCTGCCCATCGAGAACTTCAGCGTACATGCCGTCATGGACAACGGTGTGCTGCGCCTGGCGCCGCTGCGCTTCGGCATGGCCAAAGGCAAGCTGGACCTGCAGGCCATGGTGGACAGCGGCGCCAAGCCGCCCAAGGCCAACCTCCAGGGCAAGGTCCAGGGGCTGCAGCTGTCGGCCCTGTTCCCCGAGATCGAATTGATGAAGAAAAGCCTGGGCAGCATGGATGGCGCCATCGCCCTGGAGGGCCGAGGCCAGTCCATGGCCGAATGGCTGGGCACCAGCTCCGGCGACATGCGCCTGTATGTGCGCGACGGGCGCTTCAGCAAGCAACTGCTGGACCTGGCCGCGCTCAACCTGGGCAGCGTGGTGGTGACCAAGCTGTTCGGTGCCGACAAGGAAGTCCAGCTCAACTGCGCCGTGGCCGACCTGTCCGTGCAGAACGGCCTGGCACGCACGCGCAACGTCAAGTTGGCGACGCCGGAGGCGATCGTGGAGGCCACAGGCCAGATCAGCCTGGCGCAGGAGACCATGGATCTGCACATCAAGCCCGAATCGCTGAAGTGGAAGTTCTTCTCGCTGCGCACGCCCCTGTATGTGCGCGGCAGCTTCGCCAACCCCAAGGTGGGCGTGGAGCCCGGCCCGCTGCTGCTGCGTGCGGGCGCGGCCGTGGCCGCCGCCGTGGTGGCGCCCGCCGCCCTGGCCCTGGTGCCGCTGACGGTGCCGGCTGCCGAGGAAGATGCGCAATGCCAGCGCCTGCTGGCAGACGCCGGCAAGAAGTAGGAAGGCCTGCCCGGCCTTCACCTGCAGCGCACCCTGGGAACGCCACGAACGGCCGTCCCCAGGCGCTGGCCAGCAAGACCATGATCACCGCGCGCCTATGTGAGCCGGGGCTTGGGCCAGCGTGCAGTCTGGCAAGAGTGGCAACGCCGACCGTGCGAGCCATCAGTACCATGAGGGCCACAGCCGTTGCGAACGGCGGCGGCGCACAGTGCATATGACCCGCCCCGCTGTAGCAGGCCATGCATTGCGTATTTCCCCTTAGCCCCATCGCGGCGCAGACCGTTGATTTCGCTTAACCTTCGCCGTTAACCCGCTTTTGCCGTGCCCAGCCCTTCTCCCATGTCCTCCAAAGTCCAGTTCCGCCTGCGCGTATACAACGACAGCACCATTGCCATCGGACCCGGCAAGGTGCAGTTGCTCGAATCCATCGCCGAGGCGGGCTCCATCTCGGCCGCAGCCCGCTCGCTGGGCATGTCGTACCGGCGCGCCTGGGTGCTCGTGGACGAGATGAACCGCGCGCTGCAGACGCCGGCCGTCAACACCAGCGCAGGCGGCGCCCATGGCGGCGGCGCCTCGCTCACGGCCACGGGCGAGGCCATCGTCAGGCATTACCGCTCCATAGAAACCACGTCGCGCATGGCGGCTGCGGCCGATATCGCAGCGCTGACGCGCCTGCTCAATCCCCAGGGCACCGCCAGCGCATGAGCGATGCCGCCGCGCAAGCCATAGGCTGCCGCCCCATCGGCCATGTGCGCAGCCGCTTCACTGATCCGGTGGGCATGCCCATACAGACGGCAGGCGCCGCCGACGAGGCCGGCCGCGTGGAGCTGCTGCCCGAGTTCGAGGCCGGGCTGCGCGACATCGAAGGCTTTGACTACCTGATCCTCATCACCCACCTGCACCAGGCCGTGGAAAAGCTGGAAGTCGTGCCCTTCATGGACGACAGCAGCCACGGCGTGTTCGCCACGCGCGCCCCGGCGCGGCCCAACCGGCTGGGCCTGTCCATCGTGCGTCTGGTGCGGCGCGAAGGACTGCTGCTGCATTTCCTGGGCAACGACATGCTGGACGGCACGCCCGTGCTCGACATCAAGCCCTACGTGCCCAGGCTGGACGTGCGCCAGACCGAGCGCATAGGCTGGTTCGGCAAGCGTATCGACCAGATGCCGGACATCCGCGCCGACGCCCGCATGGCCTGAGCCTGCTTCGGCAGCCGCAGCAACGGCAACAGCCCTCAGTGGAAATTGCGGCTCGCCACGCCGGCGCCGCCCAGGCGGCCCAGCCAGCGGCTCATGTCGCGGGCGCGGTGCACGATGAGATGGCGCACGGCGGGCACCTCCTGGCTGGCCTGCTCTGCAGGCACTGACTCGCCGCAGTCCTTGCCGCCGCCCCAGTCAGAGCTGCTTTGCCAGATGCCCTCGACCGCCAGCAGCCGCGCGCCCAGCAAGGGCTCGCCCCAGCGCGTGACGGTATCGGGCCAGACCACCAGGTTGACCGTGCCTGTCTCGTCCTCCAGCGTGATGAAGACCGTGCCCTTGGCCGTGGGCGGGCGCTGGCGCACGGTGACGATGCCGCAGGCCCGCACGCGCATGCCCGCCAGCGTGTCGCGCAGCTCCAGCGCCGTGCGCAGTCCGTGGCGGCGCAGGCGGTCACGCAGCAGGGCCAGCGGATGGCGGCGCAGGCTCAGGCCCGTGGCCGCGTAGTCGAACAGGATTTCCTCGCCCTCGGGCGCGGCGGCCAGTTGCACGGGCGCCTCGTGCACGGGCACGCCCGCGAACAGCGGGGGCTGCACCTGCAGGGCCGCCGCATCCCACATCTGCTGGCGGCGGTGGCCTGACAGGCCCTGCAGCGCATCGGCCGCCGCCAGGGCCTGCAGCTCGGCGCGCTGCAGCCGGGCGCGCAGGGCCAGGTCCTCGGTGCTCCTGAACGGCGCCTGCGCGCGGACCTGGGCCACGCGCTCGCCGGAAGTCTTTGGCAGCTGCGCCACCATGCACAGACCCAGGCGCACGGCCGGCTGCGGCAGCTCGACGCCAGCAATGCGCTCGTGCGGTGCCTCCAGCGTGCAGTCCCAGTCGCTGTGGCGCACATCGACGGGCAGCACGCGCACGCCGTGGCGGCGCGCATCCTGGATCAGTTGCGAGGGGGTGTAGAAGCCCATGGGCTGGGCATTGAGCAAGGCCATGAGGAAACAGGCCGGCTCATGGCGCTTGAGCCAGGCGCTGGCATAGGCCAGCATGGCAAAGCTGTAGGCATGGCTTTCAGGAAAGCCGTATTCGCCGAAGCCCAGCATCTGGCGGAAGATGGCCTGGGCAAATTCGGCGCTGTAGCCGTTGGCCAGCATGCCGTCTATCAACGGACGCTCGAAGCGGTGCACGCCGCCCTTGCGCCGCCAGGCCGCCATGGAGCGGCGCAGCTCGTCGGCATCGCCCGCCGAGAAGTTCGCCGCGATCATGGCGATCTGCATCACCTGCTCCTGAAAAATGGGCACGCCCAGCGTGCGCTTGAGCGCCTTCTCGAGCGCAGGCTTTTCCAGAACCAGCTCGCCGCCCTGCCGCCGACGCTCGCGCGCCTGAAGATAGGGATGGACCATGCCGCCCTGTATGGGGCCGGGCCGCACGATGGCGACCTCGACCACCAGGTCGTAGAACTCGCGCGGCTGCAGCCGGGGCAGCATGCTCATCTGCGCCCGGCTCTCGATCTGGAAGGTGCCCACGGTGTCGGCGCGGCAGATCATGTCGTAGGTGGCCGGGTCGTCCTTGGGGATGTCGGCCAGCTCCCAGCGCGGGCCGCGCAGCGCGGCGCGCGCGTGCAGGCTGCCGCGCAGCACGGTGAGCATGCCCAGGGCCAGCACATCGACCTTGAGCAGCTTCATGGTGTCCAGATCGTCCTTGTCCCACTGGATGACCGAGCGGCCCTCCATGGCGGCCGGCTCCACGGGCACCAGCCGCGTCAGCGGCCCGTCGGTCAGCACAAATCCGCCCACATGCTGGCTCAGGTGGCGCGGGCTGTCGCGCAGCTGCAAGGCCAGCTCCAGCCACAGCCGCGCACGCTGGGGCGACAGTTGCGGGCAGTCGTCGCCCAGCCGCTCGCGCAGCCGGGCCAGGCGCAGCAGCTTGGAGCGCACCCAGCCCAGGGCGGGGTCATCGGGTTCGGGCTCCGGCTCGGCCGCCTGGTCCTCGGCATCGCTGAACCAGTGGTGCTGCCGGGCCATGGCGTCGATCAGCGCCGCATCCACGCCCAGGGCCTTGCCCGCATCGCGCAGCGCGCCGCGCGTGCGCCAGCAGCTGACCACGGCCGTCAGCGCCGCACGGCCGCGGCCGTATTTTTCGTAGATGTACTGGATGACGGTCTCGCGCCGCGCGTGCTCGAAGTCCACGTCGATATCTGGGGGCTCGCTGCGCTCGCGGCTGATGAAGCGCGCCATCAGCAGCGTGGTCTTGTTCGGATCCACGGCCGTGATGCCCAGGCAATAGCAGACGGCCGAGTTCGCGGCCGAACCGCGCCCCTGGCACAGGATGCCTTCGCTGCGCGCATAGCGCACGATGTCGTGCACGGTGAGAAAGTACATCTCGTAGCGGCATTCGGCGATCAGCTCCAGCTCATCCTTCAACTGCTTGGCGACCGATTCGGGAATGCCTTGCGGATAGCGCCCCGCCGCTCCCTGCCAGGTATGCCAGGCCAGGGTCTGGCGCGCGTCCATGCCGGGAAGCACGCTTTCCTGCGGATAGTGGTAGCTGATCTCACTGAGCTTGAAATCGCAGCGCGCGGCAATCTGCAAGGTTGCATCCAGCATGGCGCGCGGATAGATGCCGCCCAGCCGCAAGCGTGAGCGCAGATGGCGCTCGGCATTGGGATGCAGCTCGAAGCCGCATTCGGCCACCGTGCAGCCCAGGCGCAGCGCCGTCACCAGGTCCTGCAGCGGCTTGCGCGAGCGCGCATGCATGTGCACGTCGCCGCATGCCACGCAGGACAGGCCCATTAACCCTGCCACGTCCTGCAGGCTTTGCAGCCACAGGCTGTCGTCGGGCGCCAGCAGCAGCTCCACGCCCAGCCAGCAGCCCGGCCCCAGCTGCGCCACGGCGGCCTGCACGGCCTGGGCGATGGCGGGCACATCGCCGGCTGGAAGCAGCGCGCGCTGTGGCAGGACGATGCATTCGCAGCCTTCACGCAGCAGATGCCAGGGGCTGTCGGCATCGACCAGGTACCGGCCCTTGTCGGCACGGGCGCGCGCTGCGCTGATGAATTCGCAGAGGTTGCCCCAGCCGTTCAGATCGCGCGCCAGCGCCACCACGCGCAGCGGGCCCCAGGCAAATTCGCTGCCATGGATCAGGGCCATCTCGCAGTCACGTGCAGCCTCGAAGGCCCGCACGGCGCCGGCCACCGAGCATTCGTCGGTCAGGGCCAGCGCCTGGTAGCCCAGGGCCTTGGCGCGCTGCACCAGTTGGGCCGGCGAAGAGGCGCCGCGCAGAAAGCTGAAGTTCGACAGGCAGTGCAGCTCCGCATAGCCGGGCAGGCCCGGGCCCGATGCCATGCCGGACACCGGCCCGGTGGCCTGGGGCGGGGGCTGCAGCCGCTGCAGCTGCGGGGGCGGCGGCTCCAGCAGGATGTCCTGTTCAGCCATAGATGCCTTGCGCAAACCAGGCGGCGGGCGACAGCAGGGCCGGCATGCCTGGCAGCCGCTCCGATGCAGGCGCGCGCTCGCGGTAGATCCAGACATGGCCGACAGCCGCGTTGCTGGCCACGAAATAGTCACGCACGGCCAGCGCCGCATCGGCCTGCGGCTCCCCCCACCAGCCGGCCTCCAGCCGATAGGGGCCGGCCAGCAATTGCAGCGGCCCCTGCCAGCAAGGGCGGCTGCCCTGCAGGAGCAGGGGCTGGGGCGGATCAAGCAGCCAGGGCGGCAGCAGGCCCTGCCAGGGGTTGGCCGCCTTGCGCGCGTGCGCGGGCCGCCGCGGTGCCTGCGGGGTCTGCAGGGCCTCGCAGGCCGGGGTCCAGCGCTGCATGGCCTCGGGCCGGTGGTCCGATTGCAGCTGCGCCACCCGCACGCCCTGCGCGCCACGGCGGGCCGAGACGCGCTCCACCCATTCATGCCAGGCCATGCCGCTGGCCGCGCCTGCCCCATCTGCCGCGCCTGCCGCCTCGCCCAGCGGCGCCGGACCGGGCGCGGCCGGTGGCAGGCAACTGCCGGCATCGGCCGCGAAAGGCGCGGTGTCCAGCGCCACCAGCTCCAGCATGTCCGCAGGCGCGCGCCAGGGCGTGCGGGCCAGGCGTTCGCGCAGCAGGCGCTCCATGTGCTCCAGCGCCTGGGCGGGCCGGGCCGTGCGGATGTCCAGCGCTTCCCAGGCCGGCAGCTGCGTGCCGTCCACGCGCCGCAGATCGTGGTGCCAGCGCAGTTGCAGGCCCAGCACGCCCTGGTGGCGGGCCTGCAGCCAGGCCTGCAGCGCACGCAGCAGGGGCCGGGCGGCCTGCAGCAGGGCCTGGGCGTCGCTGGCCGGATAGCCCAGGTCGGCGCGCAATGCAAAGTGTTCGGGCAGCTCCAGCCAGTCCAGCGCATGGGGGCTGCTGCCATAGGCCTGGTCCAGCGCCAGCAGGGCCGGCAGCCCGATGCGCCGCGCCAGGCCCGCGCGCGGCAGGGCGCGCAGCTCGCCCCAGCGGCGGCAGCCCATGCGCTCCAGGGCCGGCGCATGGGGTTCGAGCGCGGGCAGGGTCCAGATCGGCAGGGCATCGGCAGGCGGCCAGGGCTGGCGCGAATCCGTGCCCTGCATGCGCCAGCGCAGACGTGCCAGCGCCTGCCATGCCGTGGCGCCCCGGGCCCAGACCGGCATCTGCGGGCTGCCTGCCTGCCCTGTGTCAGGCTGCTGTTCACGCAGAGCGCGCAGCAGGCCCAGCAGCATGGACTGGCGGCCGCCCCACAGGCGCTCCACGCTGCCCACCTCCATCAGCGCCACGGCCTGCCCTGCCCCGTACCAGAGAGCCACGCGCGGCGTCCAGCGCAGGGCCCACCAGGCCTGCTGCGCGCAGGCACTGCCTTTGCCATCACTGTCGCCGTTGCCCTGGCCATCGCCCTGCGCGGCATGCAGCGGCCAGGCAATCCAGTGCAGTGCTTGATTCGGCTGTGCCATGGCATCTCATCCCAGGGTGTGCGCTGCCGCCTGCAGGGCGGGCGCCTCGGCGGGCAGCAGTTGCCCGTGTCCATGAAGCCAGCGCTGCGCCTCGCCCGCCTGCCGGGTGCGCCGCAGGGCCTGGGCCTGCAGCACGTCCTGCCAGGCCCAGTGGTGCAGCGGCAGTTTCAAGGGATGCTCCAGCGCAGGCCCCCGGCGCTTGAGCAACTGCACGCGCAGGCAAGCTGGCGTGCCGCCTTCGCCCGGCTCCCCCAACTCTGTCTCCACGCGCAGCCGCAGCGGCGCAGGCGAGGCCACCGTCTGCAGGGCGGCCGAGGCCTCGCGCCACAGCCACAGAATGCGCCCCTGCGCAGCGGCCGCCCATTGCAGCCGGCGCAGCGTGGCCATGGGCAGACCGGCCGGCAGCCAGGCCAGCACGGCCAGCACGTCGCGGCAGCGCAGTGCCTGCTCACAGACCCAGGCCAGCCCTGCCCCATCGCCTGCCGGGTGGGCGCCGGGGTGGGTATCGGCCTCCACGCAGCACAGCCGGTGCGCCGCCACGCCCGCCGCTTCCAGTCCCGGAGCAAAAGGCCTGCAAGGCGGCGCCACCAGCACCACCTGGCCCGCGCTGCGCTGCATCAGGGCCGCCAGGCCCGGCAGCAGCAGCGGCCATTCGGCATGGCCATGGGCGGGTTGCAGCAGCTCGACCATCGCGCCCAGCGGCCAGCCCCCGCCCGGCAATTGCGCATCCAGCAGCGCATGGCCCGAAGGCTGGACGCGCTGCTGCAGCGCCTGCTGCCAGCCATCGCCACGCCACACGCCCTGCAACTGAGGCAGCACACGCGCCGCGCCCGCCAGGGAGGCGGACTGCGCAGGTTGAAAGGCGTGTGTCGTGGTCATGGGGAATTCTCAAGATACTGTACAAATATACAGCACTCTTGATTTCCCCACAGCTCCACGGCCGTAAAAAAGCCGGGCAAGCCCGGCTGTCTCAGTGCGCTGGCGCTCTCGCTGCGCCACCCGCTGGGGGTGTGGCGTCGATCTGCATGCAGGCTTCGCACCATTGCGCGACCGCCGTGTCCACGGCGTGGGTGCGGGCGTTGATGGCGGGCCAGCGGCGCAGGCAGGCGTTGACGATGGCCTGCAGCTGCCACAGGGCCTCGCGGCTGAGCAGGGCCAGCTCGCTCATGCCCTGCACGTCGTCCTTGAGGTAGGCCAGCAGGTCGGTCTGCTGGTTCGGGTGCAGGCCGGCCTCGGCCAGCTGCTTTTGCAGGCTGCCGATGCTGGAGTCGATGTAGACGGCCGCCTGGTGGTCGGGCATGGCCTGCCAGCGCTCGGGAAAGGTCTGGCTGAACGTGTCCCACATCTGGAAGGCGGCAGACAGCGCTGCCACGCTGTGCGTGACCTCGGCCTGCAGCGGCGGCAGCGGCGTGCCCGGCGAGATCTCGTCGTACAGCAGCGGCAGCAGGATGCCGACCAGATCGGCCGGATAGCGGCGGTGGTTCATGCGCAGCATCAGCGACAGGCGCTGGCCGGGCAGGTCCTGGAATTTGTCGAAGAAGGCCGAGACCACCTCGGCCAGCAACAGGATACGGCCCATTTTGGAGATGGCTTCGCCATGCACGCCGCGCGGATAGCCCGTGCCGTCCATGCGCTCGTGGTGCTCGAGCACGGCCATTTCCACGTCCTGCGAATACGCGCCCGCGCCCCGCATGATGAGCATGCCCGTGACCGAGTGCGCCACCAGGTGCTTGCGCTCGGCGCCCGTGAGCCGGTAGTTGGGGTCGGTCCAGGCCGGGTCCATGTAGAGCATGCCCACGTCGTGCAGCAGGGCCGCCGTGGCCAGCGGGCCGCATTCACGCTCGCTCCATTCGCTTTGCAGCGCCAGGTAGACGGCCACCAGCATCATCTGCAGGCTGTGGGCGAACAGCTCGGGCCGCTGCTCGCGCATGACCGTGAGCTTGAAGGCGATCTGCGGCGGCAGCACCATCAGGCGCAGCGGCGCCAGCAGCCGGTCCGTGCCGCCCAGCGACTGCACCAGGCGGCGCATCAGGTCCACGGTTTCGCACTGCACCATGGCCTGGGCCTCGATGGCCAGCACGTCCACGCGGTTGTCCACGCCCAGGTGCTTGTCGATGGGGTCGCGCAGCTTGTGCTTGACCAGGCGCTCGTACATGTTGCTGTCGATGCGCGCGCCCTTGTCCACGAGCTTGACGCCCTTGTCGTTGAAGATGGGCTCGCCGGTCACCACGTTGCAATGCTCGGCCATGTCGGTGACGGCGCGCAGGAAATGCACGCCCTCGTCCTTCCATCCCTGCGCTGTCGGTGGATTGCGCACGGCCGCGACATCCGTCATAGAGGCTCCCATTGGCTCGAAATCTGAAATATAAGCAAAAGAGCCCGCGCAAGGCGGGCTCTCGTTGCGCAGGCCTGCCAAGGCAGGCCGTGCACGGCAACATCAGCGAATCAGCGTCACGCCGGTCTTGGACTGGATGTCCTCGAAGCTCACTTCGGGGGCCAGTTCCACGAGCTTCAGGCCCTGCGGCGTCACGTCCATCACTCCCAGGTCGGTGATGATACGGTCCACCACGCCCACGCCGGTCAAAGGCAGAGTGCAGGCGGGAAGAATTTTGAGGTCGGTCGTGCCGTCCTTCTTCTTTGCCACATGCTCCATGAGCACGATGACGCGCTTGACGCCCGCCACCAGGTCCATGGCGCCGCCCATGCCCTTGACCATCTTGCCGGGGATCATCCAGTTGGCCAGGTCGCCCTTCTCGGACACCTGCATGGCGCCCAGGATGGACAGGTTGATCTTGCCGCCGCGGATCATGGCGAACGACTGGTCGCTGCCGAAGATGGACGAGCCGGCAATCGTCGTCACGGTCTGCTTGCCGGCGTTGATCAGGTCGGCGTCCACGGCATCCTCGGTCGGGAAGGGGCCGATGCCCAGCATGCCGTTCTCGGACTGCAGCCACACTTCCTTGTCACCCGTGTGGTTGGCCACCAGGGTGGGAATGCCGATGCCCAGGTTGACGTAGAAGCCGTCTTCGAGTTCTTGGGCCGCGCGGGCGGCCATCTGGTCTTGGGTCCACGGCATGGTCAGGCTCCTTGTTTTTCTGTGATGGTGCGCTTTTCGATGCGCTTTTCGGGATTCGGGTTGTGCACGATGCGGTGCACGTAGATGCCGGGCAGGTGGATGTCGTCCGGTGCGATCTCGCCGACCTCGACCACCTCCTCCACTTCCACGATGCAGACCTTGCCGGCCGTGGCGGCGGCAGGGTTGAAGTTGCGCGCCGTCAGGCGGAACTGCAGGTTGCCGCTCTTGTCGGCACGGTGGGCCTTGACCAGGGAGACATCGGGCACGAGCGAGCGCTCCATCACATAGGTCTCGCCGTCGAACTCGCGCAGCTCCTTGCCCTCGGCCACCATGGTGCCCACGCCGGTCTTGGTGAAGAAGGCGGGAATGCCGGCGCCGCCTGCGCGCAGCTTCTCGGCCAGCGTGCCCTGGGGCGTGAATTCCAGCTCCAGCTCGCCGGCCAGGTACTGGCGCTCGAACTCCTTGTTCTCGCCCACATACGACGAGATCATCTTCTTGATCTGGCGCGTCTCCAGCAGCTTGCCCAGGCCAAAGCCGTCCACGCCCGCGTTGTTGGAAATCACCGTCAGGCCCTTGACGCCGCTGTCACGCAGCGCGTCGATCAGGGCCTCGGGAATGCCGCACAGGCCGAAGCCTCCCACAGCCAGCAATTGCCCGTCGGCCACGACGCCCTGGAGCGCCTGCTCCGCAGAGGGGTAGAGCTTTTTCACACATGTCTCCTTCAGATTGGATGCGCTACGATACTACGTACTTGCATAAGTAGTTTTTCGTAAAGATTTGCCCATGGATATAGATTACAGGCTGGCGTTCGAGGCCGCCCCCGTCGGTCTCGTGATCTCGCGCAACCGCACCATGATCGACTGCAATCGCCAGGTCTGCGAGATGTTCGAGGCCTCGCGCGAGGTGCTGATCGGCCAGACCTTCCAGATCCTCTACCCCAGCGCCGACGAGTATGAGCGGCTGGGCGCGCGCATCGCGCCCATTCTCAATGCAAGGGGCTTTTATTCGGACAACCGCATCATGAAGCGCGCCAACGGCGAAACGTTCTGGTGCCATGTCACGGGCCGCACGCTGGACCGCAGCGACCCGCATGCCTCGGGCATCTGGAGCTTCGAGGACCTCAGCGCCCAGCGCCCCGTCAAGGCCGAACTCACGGGGCGCGAGCGCGAGGTGGCCGCCCGCCTGCTGGAAGGCCTGACCTCCAAGGAAATCGGCCGCGCCCTGGCCATCAGCCACCGCACGGTGGAGATCTACCGCGCACGGCTGATGCGCAAGTACGGCGCCTCCACGGCCGCCGATCTGGTCCACAAGCTGGTCTCTGGCTGACAGGGCGACGGCCTACACGGGCCGTATCCGCCCGCGCAACACAATGCCTTGGCAAAAAGCATGCCCGGCACGACGCAGGCGGGGTGCGGTGAAATTTTTTGGCTATGGCGCAGTTGAGATTTGCCAATCGCCAAAGCCTTGCCGCATCCATAGAACGAAACAACAATAAAAGCAATTCGATAGCACGCAGCTATTGATTTTCCAAGCGCCGCGCTGCCTGCGTGCAAGCCGGCGCCGCTACCACCCCTCGATCAAGGAGAGACCATGACCCACAAGCTCACCACCGCCGCAGGTGCCCCGGTTGCCAACAACCAGGACTCGCTCACGGCCGGCCCGCGTGGCCCGATGCTGCTGCAGGACCTGTGGCATCTGGAAAAAATGGCCCACTTCAACCGCGAAGTGATTCCCGAGCGCCGCATGCACGCCAAGGGCTCGGGCGCCTTCGGCACCTTCACCGTGACGGGTGACATCACGCGCTACACCCGCGCCAAGGTGTTCTCCGACATCGGCAAGCAGACCGAAGTGTTCGCGCGCTTTTCCACCGTGGCCGGCGAGCGCGGCGCGGCCGACGCCGAGCGCGATATCCGCGGCTTCGCCGTCAAGCTCTATACCGAGGAAGGCAACTGGGACCTGGTGGGCAACAACACGCCGGTGTTCTTCTTCCGCGACCCGCTCAAGTTCCCGGACCTGAACAAGGCCGTCAAGCGCGACCCCTACACCAACCTGCGCTCGCCCGAGAACAACTGGGACTTCTGGACCGGCCTGCCCGAGGCGCTGCACCAGATCACCATCGTCATGAGCGACCGGGGCATTCCGCGCGGCTACCGCCACATGCATGGCTTCGGCTCGCATACCTACAGCTTCATCAACGCCAGCAACGAGCGCCACTGGGTCAAGTTCCACTGGGTCTGCCAGCAGGGCATCGAGAACTTCACCGATTCCGAGGCGGCCTCCGTCGTCGCCTCCGACCGTGAAAGCAGCCAGCGCGACCTGCTCGAGGCCATCGACCGCGGCGAGTTCCCGCGCTGGAAGCTGTGCGTGCAGATCATGCCCGAGCATGAAGCCGAGACCTACCGCTTCCACCCCTTCGACCTGACCAAGGTCTGGAGCAAGAAGGACTACCCGCTGATCGAAGTGGGCGTGATGGAGCTCAACCGCAACCCGCGCAACTACCACGCCGATGTGGAGCAGGCCTCGTTCACGCCGGCCAACCTGGTGCCGGGCATCGGCCCCTCGCCCGACCGCATGCTGCAGTCGCGCCTGTTCTCGTATGGCGATGCCGCGCGCTACCGCCTGGGCGTGAACCACCACCAGATCCCCGTGAACGCGCCGCGCTGCCCCTACCACGCCTACCACCGGGACGGCGCCATGCGCGTGGACGGCAACTACGGCGGCACCATCGCCTACGAGCCCAACACCAAGGGCGAGTGGCAGGAGCAGCCGGCCTTCGCCGAGCCGCCGCTGGCCCTCACCGGCGCGGCCGACCGCTGGAACTACCGCGAGGACGATGCCGACTACTTCACCCAGCCCGGCGACCTGTTCCGCCTGCTCACGCCCGATGCGCAGCAGCGCCTGTTCGAGAACACGGCGCGCAACATCGCCGGTGTGTCCGAGCACATCGTGCAAAAGCACATAGCGCACTGCACCCAGGCCGACCCGGCCTACGGCAAGGGCGTGGCCGATGCCATCGCCCGCCAGAAGGCCGGCACGCTCTGACCGGCTGACGCCCACGGCAAAACGCCCCCGAAACTTCGGGGGCGTTTTTCATGGCACGCCCTGCCCTCAGGCCACGGCCTTGAAGGCGGGAAGCTTGTCGCCCAGCCGCTTGCCCATCTCCGTGCCCAGGGCCTGCAGGCCGCTCATGGGGCGCACCATGACCTCGAATTCCCGGATCAGCCCCTGCTCGTCGAAGCGGATGAAGTCGATTCCCTTGAGGTTCTTGCCACCCACGCTGGCGCTGAACTCCAGCACCACGTCCAGGCCGTCATCGCTGGCCATCTGGCGGTGGTAGGTGAAGTTCTCGAAGACCTGGACCACGGTGGACAGCGCCAGCATCAGCGCGGCTGCCGAGGCATAGGGCGTGTTGGCCATGGGCGAGCGGAACACCGCATCGGGATGGACGATGGTGTGCAGCTCGCCCAGGTCGCTGGCGGCAACCATGCGATGCCACAGCTCCAGGGAGCGGGCGACTGCGGGATGGGCGTTCTTCGGGGGCTGGGACATGCTTGTCTCCTGGTGGTTGAGGTGGAAAACGGAATCGGGCGGCGCCCTCAAAGGCTGGCCGCCAGCGTGGTGCCTTGCAGGATGGCGCGCTTGGCGTCGAGTTCGGCCGCCACGTCGGCGCCGCCGATCAGGTGCACGCTGCAGCCCGCCGCGCTCAGGGCCGCATGCAGCTCGCGCTGCGGCTCCTGGCCCGCGCAGAGCACGACGTTGTCCACCTCCAGCAGTTGCGGCTGGCCGTCCACGGTGATGTGCAGCCCGGCGTCGTCGATGCGCTCATAGGCCACGCCCGAGCCCATGGCCACGCTGCGTGCCTTCAGCGAGGTGCGGTGTATCCAGCCCGTGGTCTTGCCCAGTTGGTCGCCCACCTTGGTGGACTTGCGCTGCAGCAGGTGCACGCGGCGCGGCGAGGGCTGGGCCTGCGGCTGCGCCAGGCCGCCGGCCTGGGCGTAGTCCGTGTCTATGCCCCACTCCGCATAGAACTTGCGGGGCGCCACGGCGCCGCTGTCGCCGGCATGGGTCAGGTACTCGGCCACATCGAAGCCGATGCCGCCCGCGCCGATGATGGCCACGCGCTCGCCCACGGGCCTGTCGCCCTGCAGCACGTCCAGGTAGCCGAGCACCTTGGGATGGTCCACGCCGTCGATGGCGGGAACGCGCGGCCGTATGCCCGTGGCCAGCACGATCTCGTCATAGCCGCCCTCGATGAGCTGGGCTGCCTCCACGCGGTGGCCCAGTCGCAGCGCCACGCCGCCCAGCTCCAGCTGGCGGCGGAAGTAGCGCAGCGTCTCGTGGAACTCCTCCTTGCCAGGCACCTTCTTGGCAATGTTGAACTGCCCGCCGATCTCGCTGGCCGCATCGAACAGCGTCACCGCATGGCCGCGCTGCGCGGCGGTGACGGCAAAGCTCAGGCCCGCCGGGCCGGCACCCACCACAGCGATGCGCTTGGCGGCGGGCGCGGGCGCAATCACCAGCTCGGTCTCGTGGCAGGCGCGCGGGTTGACCAGGCAGGAGGTGATCTTGCCGCCAAAGGTATGGTCCAGGCAGGCCTGGTTGCAGGCAATGCAGGTGTTGATCTCGTCGGCACGGCCCTGGCGCGCCTTGCGCACGAAGTCGCCATCGGCCAGCAGCGGCCGGGCCATGGAGACCATGTCGGCATAGCCCTCGGCCAGCAGGCGCTCGGCCACCTCGGGCGTGTTGATGCGGTTGGAGGTGATCAGCGGGATGTCCACCTGCCCCATCACGCGCTGCGTGACCCAGGCATAGGCGGCGCGCGGCACCTTGGTGGCAATGGTGGGGATGCGCGCCTCGTGCCAGCCTATGCCCGTGTTCAGCAGCGTGGCGCCCGCGGCCTCGATGGCCTGGGCCAGCGCGATCACTTCCTCCAGCGTGGAGCCGCCTTCCACCAGGTCCAGCATGGACAGGCGGTAGATGATGATGAAGTCCCGCCCCACGCGCTGGCGCGTGCGCCGCACGATCTCCACCGCAAAGCGCATGCGGCCCGCGTAGCTGCCGCCCCATTCGTCATCGCGGTGGTTGGTGCGTGCGGCGATGAACTCGTTGATCAGGTAGCCCTCCGAGCCCATGATCTCCACGCCGTCGTAGCCCGCATGCCGGGCCAGGGCTGCGCAGCGCACGAAGTCCTCGATGGTTTGCTCCACCTCGTCGCCCGTCAGCGCATGCGGCACGAAGGGGTTGATGGGCGCCTGCAGCGCGCTGGGCGCCACCAGCCCGGGCTGGTAGGCATAGCGGCCGAAGTGCAGGATCTGCATGGCGATCTTGCCGCCCTCGGCATGGACGGCCTGCGTGACGATGCGGTGCTGGTCCGCCTCGTGTTCGTTGACCATCATGGCGCCACCCTTCATGGGCTTGCCGCGCTCATTGGGGGCGATGCCGCCCGTGACGATCAAGCCCACCTCGCCGCGCGCGCGCTCGGCGTAGAAGGCGGCCATGCGCTCGAAGCCGTTGGGCGCCTCCTCCAGGCCCACGTGCATGGAGCCCATGAGCACGCGGTTTCTGAGCGTGGTGAAGCCCAGGTCCAGTTCGGCATTCAGGTGGGGGTAGTGGGTCATGCCTGTCTCGCTTTTTTATGCAACTGATTGCATGAATGTAGTCAGCCTCCTTTATTTATGCAACTGGTTGCGCAAAAAATTGCAGAAATGACTGCAGCGCTTGGCCGCACCTCCATGCAGGCCCGTAAGATGGCGCCCAGCGCCAGTCCCTTTGTTGCCGATGTCCCTGCCACACGCCCTTCTCACCGCCTTGGTCGAGCACCCCTGCTCGGGCTCGGAACTTGCCGAGCGCTTCGACCGCTCCATCGGCTATTTCTGGAATGCCACGCACCAGCAGATCTACCGCGAACTCGCGCGGCTGGAAGAGGCGCAATGGATAGAGGCCCTTCCCGCCGAATCCGGCCGGGGCCGCAAGCGCCAGTACCGCATCCTTCCCACCGGCCGCAAGGAGCTCAAGCGCTGGGTGGCCGAGCAGGAAGACCCCAAGCCGCTGCGCGAGGAATGGATGGTGCGCCTGCGTGCCGAGGCGGTGGTGGGGCCCTGCGGACTGCAGGACGAAGTGCAGCGGCTGCTGGCACTGCACCAGGCGCAGCTGGACGTCTACCAGCGCCTGGAGCAGCGCGACTTCCTGGACAAGCCGCCCACGCGCGAGCGGCGGCTGCAGCACCTGGTGCTCAAGGCCGGCATACAGCAGGAGCAGCTGTGGATAGGCCTGCTGCAGGAAGCCCGGGAGATCCTGGACATGCCGGCCAGGCCCTGAGGAACGGTTGCGACGACTGAGACTGCCGAGACGGCTGAGAAGGTCGCGACGGCCGCCTCAGCCCTTGTTCAAGCCGTGCAGCGCCAGCCCCGGCGCCTCCAGCCGGGCACGCAGAATGCGCCCGTGCGTGGAGTCCGTCACATGCAGCGTGCGGCGGTCCGCACCGCCAAAGGCCAGGTTGGTGAGCGAGCTTCCCGGCACGCCACGCAGCACCTGCACGGGCTCGGCACGGTGGTTGAGCACCCACACCAGGCCCAGGCCCGGGTTGGCCACCAGCAGCCGGCCCTGGTCATCCACGGCCAAGCCGTCGGGGCCGCTGGGGCCGTAGGAGGTGAAGAACTGCCCCACCTTGGCCACGCTGCCATCGGGCAGCAGGGGCACGCGCCAGACGCAGTTGCCGCGCGTCACGGCCAGGTAGAGAACGCGGCCGTCGGGCGACAGCGCCACGCCGTTGGGGCTGGGCACGTTGGCCAGCAGCAGGTCCAGCCGGCCGTCCGGCCGCAGGCGGTACAGGCGGCCGCTGGGGTCGTGCAGGCCGCTCTGGCCCTGGTCGGTGAAGTAGAGGTTGCCCTCGGCATCGAAGACCAGGTCGTTCACGCCCTTGAAACGCTCGCTGTTGCGCCGCTGCAGATAGGGGCTGACGCGCCCCGTGGCCACCTCCAGGCACATCAGGCCGTTCTTGTAGTCGGTGATCAGCAGCGTGCGCTCGTCAAGGAACTTCATGCCGTTGGGCTCGCCGTCGTACTCGGCCACCAGGGTCCAGGCGCCTTGCGGATCGATGCGGAACACGCGGCCCCAGGGAATGTCGGCCACGTACAGGTTGCCGGCGCCGTCGAACACCGGCCCCTCGAGGAAGGAGTCGGTGACGGCGCCGCCCCGGTTGGCATCGGCCCACTCGCTGCGCTCGGGGCGGCGCAGGGCGTCGGGCATGGCGGTGAACGATTCGAGCTCGCAGACCTGGGGGGCTTGCAGCAGGAACATGGTGCTTGTCTTTCTCGGGATTTCAGGGGATGGCGCTGAAGCCGTACAGGCGCGCTGGATTGTCGACCAGGATGCGGTCCATGGCCTCGTCCGTGCCCGCCCAGGCCTGCAGCAGATCGACCAGGTCGGCATCGTCGACGGAGCCCGGCGCCTCGGTGGTGTGCGGCCAGTCGCTGCCCCAGACCAGGCGCTCGGGTGCGGCGCGCACCAGGTCGCGGCCCAGCGGCAGCGTGTCGGCATAGGAAGGGCCGCCCACCGATGAACGCATATAGGCGCCGGAGAGCTTGACCCAGGTGTTGCCGCCATCGAGCAGCCGGCGCAGCGCGGCATGGGCCGCGCCCTCCACGCCCTGCATGCCCGCGGCCGGGTCGATGCGACCCAGGTGGTCCACGACCAGGGGCACGGGCAGCGCGCCCAGCACGGGCTCCAGCGCCACCAGCTGTTCGGGCTGCACGAAGACCTGCACATGCCAGCCCAGCCGTGCGACCCGGTGCGCCAGCGTGACCAGCATGTGGGCCGCGGTCTCGCCCCAGGACTGCGGCGAGACAAAGTTCACGCGCAGCCCGCAGACGCGGTGCGTGGCCAGCCGGTCCAGCTCGGCATCGGCCACATCGTGGGCGACCACGGCCACGCCGCGCGCATCATCGCCCAGGCGCTCCAGCGCATCCAGCGTGCAGGCGTTGTCCGTGCCATAGGTCGAGGGCGTGACCACCACGGCGCGCGAGGTGCCCAGGCGCCGCTGCAGTTGGCGGTACATGGCCACGTCGGCCTGCGGAGGCGTGCGCGGCCAGTGCGGCGACGGCGCAAAGCGCGCATCGAAGATGTGCATGTGGCTGTCGCAGGCCAGGGGCGGCAGCGTGCGCGCAGGCCTGCTCGTGCCGGCCGAGTGCGGCACGGCCATGGCGATGTCGGTCATGCCCATGCGCTCAGTCCAGCACGATGGCGCCCTTGCGCACCACCTCGCCCCACTTGGCGTCTTCCTTCTGGAGGAAGGCGGCGAACTCGGCCGGCGTCGATGCCATGGGCTGGGCGCCCAGGTCGCTCAGGCGCTGGCGCACCTCGGCTTCCTGCAGCACCTCGGACAGCGCCTGGTGCAGGCGCGCGGCCACGGGCTCGGGCGTGCCCGTGGGCAGGAAGATGCCGTTCCACTCATAGGCCTCGTAGCCGGGAATCACGGTCTCGGACACGGTGGGCACATCGGGCAGGCGCGCCGAGCGCTGGGGCGCCGCCACGGCCAGGGCGCGCAGCTTGCCGCCCGTGACCAGCGGATAGGTGGCCGCCATGGTGCCGAACATGAAGTCCACCTGCCCGCCCATCACATCGGCAATGGCCGGCCCGCCGCTCTTGTAGGGCACATGGACCATGTCCAGCTCCAGCCGCTGGCGGAACAGCTCGGCCGCCAGGCGCTGCACCGTGCCGCTGCCGCCCGAGGCGAAGTTGATCTTGCCCGGCTGCGCCTTGGCCCTGGCCGTCAGGTCGGCCACGCTGCGCACGGGCGAGTCGGCCTTGACCACGACCACATTGGGCATGAGCAGCACCAGCGACAGCGGCTGCAGCGCGCTGCGCGCATAGGGCAGCTTGGCAAACAGATGCGGGTTGATGGAAAACGGCGTGGCGTCGTAGAGCACCGTGTAGCCATCGGCGCGCGCCTTGGCCACCTGGCTGGCACCAATCGTGCCGCTGGCCCCGGGCCGGTTGTCCACGATGATGCTGGTGCCCAGCCGCGCGCCCATGCGCGTGGCCAGCAGGCGCGCGGCCGCGTCGGCGCCGCCGCCGGGCGCATAGGGCACGACCAGGGTGATGGGACGCTCGGGAAAGGCGGCCTGGGCCACGGCGGCGGCCAGGGTGCAGGCCGCGATCAGGGTTCTGGCAAGGAATTTCATGGCTTGTCTCCACATTTTTTAGAGGGGGCGGCGGCCGAATCAATCCGCCTTCAGGTTCAGTTCGCGGGCGATCTGCGCATAGGAGGCCGCTTCGCTGGCCACGCGCTGCGCGAAGGCGCTGCCGCAGCTGGACTCGGCATCCATGCCCAGGCCGTGCAGCTTTTCCGCGGCCGATGCACTCTTGGCGAACTCCACGGCCACGCGCTCCAGCGCCTGGGCCGCGCCGTCGGGAATGCCGGCCGGCGCGAGCACGCCGTACCAGACATCGGCCGAGTAGTCGCCGCCGCCCGCTTCGGCAAAGGTGGGCACCTGGGGCAGCAGGGACGCGCGCCTGGGCGAAGCCACGGCCAGCGCCGTGAGCTTGCCGCTGCGCACCTGGGGCAGCACCGAGCCCAGCGTGGCGAAGGAGCTGTCGAGCTGGCCGCCCATGAGGTCGGTCACCACGGGCGCCGCGCCCTTGTAGGGCACGTGGTTGAGCTTCAGGCCCTTGGCCCGCGCAAACATCTCGGTGGCGAAATGGCCCGAACTGCCCATGCCCGCCGTGCCGGCCGTGACGCTGCCGGGCCGGCTGCGTGCCTGGTCCATGTACTCCTGCAGGTTGCGCGCCGGCATGCCCGGCCCCACGACCAGCACCGTGGGGCTGTTGGCCACCGTGCACAGCGGCCGGAACGAGCGCACCACGTCGAACTTCACGCGGCCCTGGTACAGCGCCGGGATCATGCTGTGGTTGGTGGCGCCGAACAGCAGCGTATAGCCATCGGCCGGCGCGCCAGCCACGGCCTGCGCGGCCAGTATGGTGTTGGCCCCGGGTTTGTTGTCCACCACGAAGGGCTGGCCCAGCGCCTTGCCCGCATGGTCGGCAAAGGCGCGCGCCACCACGTCGGTGGGGCCGCCCGCCGCAAAGCCCACGACCAGCCGCACGGGCTTGGCCGGATAGTCCTTCTGCGCCAGCGCGGGCTGGGCGCCCAGCACGGCCAGCCCCACGGCGGCCAGCAGGCCGCCGCGCAAGGCCAGGCGGCGGACCTCTTGGAAATTCCTCGACATCGCTTGTCTCCTCAAATCACATGCATGCACATGCATGGGCCAAGGGCGCGCACGGCACCCCTGCCCTGGCTCAGGCGCCGGCCGCCGCAGGCACGCGGGCCAGCACCTCCAGCACATTGCGGGCCGCGCCCACGCCCATGTTCACGTAGGCATCGCCGGTCACGCCGCCGATATGGGGGCTGAGCACGAAGTTCCTTTCGCCCTGGAACGGGTGGCCGGCCACCATGGGCTCCACCGCAAAGCTGTCCAGCCCTGCGGCCGCCACCTGGCCCGAGCGCACGGCGGCCAGCAGCGCGGCCTCGTCGATCAGGCCGCCGCGTGCGGTGTTGACCACGATCACGCCGCGCCTGCAGGCCGCCAGCGTGGAGGCGCCGAGCATGCCCCGGTTTTCCTCGGTCAGCGGGCAGTGCAGCGAAATCGCGTCGGACTCGCGCCAGATGGTTTCCAGGTCCACGGGCTGCACGTAGGCGGGCAGGTTCTTTGCGAAGGGATCGAAGCCGATCACGCGCATGCCCAGCGCATCGGCCATGCGCGCAAAGCGCAGGCCGATGGCGCCCAGCCCCACCAGGCCCACGGTGCGCCCGCCCAGCTCCAGGCTCTTGTGCGTGGCCTTGTCCCAGTGGCCTGCGTGCATGCGGGCGTCCAGCGCCACCACCGACTTGGCGCAGGCCAGCAGCAGCGCGAGTGCCTGCTCGGCCACGGCCGCCGCGTTGGCGCCCGCGGCGGCCACCACGGCAATGCCGCGTTCGGCGGCGGCCGCCTTGTCGATGGTGTCCGTGCCGCTGCCGTGCTTGGAGATCACGCGCAGCGAGGGCGCCGCGTCCATCACGGCCGCGCCCACCTTGCCGTAGCGCACGATGATGGCCACGGGATCATGGGCGCGGCACAGCGCAACCAGGTCCTCTTCGGTGGGCGTCTTGCCCGCATAGACGATGTCGTGCCGGGCCAGCAGGTCCAGGGCCTGTGGCGCCAGATCGGCGCCGGTGACGATGACGGTGCTCACAGGGATTCCCCTTCCTTGAGCACGCCGGCCGCGCGCAGGGCCGCGGGCAGCCACTTCGATGCCGTGTCGCCGCGCGCAATGGCCTCGATGCGGGCGGCCTCGTCGGCCACCTTCTTCACGGCCAGCTCCAGCATGGCGGGTGCCTTGGCGCGCTCGATGACGACCACGCCATCGGCATCGCCCACCACCAGGTCGCCCGGGTGAACCGTCGTGCCACCAGCGCAGATGGCGTGGTTGATGCGGCCCGGTACGAACTTGGTCGGGCCTGCGGGATTGAAGCCTGCGCTGAACACGGGGAAGTCCAGCTCCAGCAGCTCCAGGCGGTCGCGGATGGCGCCGTCCACGATGACGCCGGCCAGGCCCAGCTTCTTGCAGGCGCTGAGCATCAGCGTGCCCATCAGCGCGGCGGTCTGGTCGCCCTTGCCGTCGATGACCAGCACGTCGCCGGGCCGGGCCAGCGCGATGGCGGCGTGGATCATGAGGTTGTCGCCGGGACGCACCTCGACGGTGAAGGCCGGGCCGGCCACTTTCATGCCCTGGTGCACGGGCGCCACGCGCGAATGCATGGTGCCGCGGCGGCCCGCCACGTCGGCCAGGATGGCGGCCTGAAAGCCGGCTGCGCGCTGCACGACTTGGGCGTCCACGCGCTCTATGTCACGGATGATTTCTGGGAGTTGGCTCATGATGGTCCAGTGAGATGAGGTGAAGGAAAACAGAAAGATGTGCGCGCGTCAGTCGGCCTTGATGCCGGCCTCGCGGATGAGTTGGGCCCACTTGGCGGAGTCGGATTTCTGCAGCTCGCCCAATTGCCGCGGCGTGCCGCCGACCAGGGTCACGCCCAGCCGCTCGGCCAGTGCCACGACGGCCGGGTCCCTGAGCGCCTGGCCGATCTCCTGGTTCAGCCGCTGCACGATGGCGGCCGGCGTCCTGGCCGGCGCAAAGACGGCCTGCCACTGCTCGACCACGAAGTCGCCGATGCCGGCCTCGGCCATGGTGGGCACGTCAGGCAGGGCCTTCAGGCGCGCCGCCGAGGTCACGGCCAGCGCGCGCAGCTTGCCGCCCTGCACATGGGGCAGCGCGGCGGCCACGGGGGCGAACATGAACTGCACCTGCCCCGCCAGCGTGTCCTGCAGCGCGGGCGTGTCGCCCTTGTAGGGCGCATGGATGAAGCGCACGCCGCCCTTTCTTTGCAGCAGCTCGCCCTGCATCTGCAAGATGGTTCCGCTGCCGCCCGAGGCAAAGGCCAGCTGGCCCGGCTGCGCCTTGGCGGCGGCCAGCAGATCGGCCACCGACTGGAAGGGCTGGGCCGCGCCCACCACCAGCAAATGGGGAATGGTGCCGATGGTGATGACGGGCTCGAAGCCCGCAATCGGGTCATAGGGCAGCTTGCCCATGAGGTGGGGCGCGATCGCCTGCGGACCGATGGAGGTGCCCAGCAGCGTGTGGCCGTCCGGCGCCGCCTTGGCCACGTAGGCCGCGCCGATGGTGCCCGTGGCGCCCGCGCGGTTGTCCACGATCACGGTGCTGCCCAGGGCCTTGCCCAGGTGCAGTGCCACCTGGCGGCCCAGCACATCGGTGCTGCCGCCGGGCGGATAGGGCACGACCCAGGTGATGAGCTTGCCTGCCGGCCATGCGGGCTGCGCGTGGACGGCGGCGCTGCACAGCGGCCCCAGCAGGGCGGCGCCCCCTGCGGCCAGCAGGGTGCGGCGCGTGGGATGGAAGGTGTTCATGGTTTGTCTCCTGCTTGTGTGCAATGCAATGGCGGCGCTGCGGTCTCGAAGCCGTACAGCGCCCGGGGGTTGTCCACCAGCACGCGCCGCAGCGTGGCGGCGCCGCCGGCATGGGCGGTCCAGTCGGCCAGGCGGTCGATCTGGCGGGCGTCATCAGGCAGGGGCTGCATGCCTGCCGAGGCGCTGACATGCGGCCAGTCGCTGCCCCAGAGCACACGCTCGGGCGCGCAGCGCAGATAGCTGGCGGCCAGGGCGTCCAGCGCCGGGTCTTCGACCGACTGCAGCGCGCTGACGATGTAGCCGCCGGACAACTTGACCCAGGCCCTGCCGCCCTCCAGCAGCTCCAGCAGCAGCGCATGGCCCGCATGGCGCCCCGCCTGCTCGGGGGCAATGCGGCCGAAGTGGTCGAACACCAGCGGCACCGGCAATTGCCGCAGCACGCCGGCCAGCGACGCCAGCAGGTCCGGCGCCATCAGCAGTTGCAGATGCCAGCCCAGCGGCGCGATGCGGCGGGCCAGCGGCACCAGCAGCTCGGCCGTGCCCGTCACGCCCAGCGACAGGTTCAGCCGCACGCCGCGCACGCCCAGGCCGTGCAGGCGCTGCAGCTGGTCATCGCTTTCGCTGCCATCGATCACGGCCACGCCCCGCGCCTGCGGGCCGAGGGCGGCCAGCCCGTCCAACATGCAGCGGTTGTCGCTGCCGTAGGTGGACGGCGTGACCAGCACGCAGCGCGAGGTGCCCAGGCGCCGCTGCAGCGCGCGGTAGTCGCCGGCCGAGGCGTCGGGCGGCAGCAGCCGCGCGCCCGGGGCTGCCGGGTAGCGGCCGTCATAGACATGCACATGGCAGTCGCAGGCATCCGGGGGCAGCACGGCACGGGGCCGGGCGCTGCCCTGCGAGAAACGGACGGGCACGGCAAGGCTGTCGCAGTCCATGGCGAGATCTCGATGGAGGAAAGGAAGGGAGGTGGGAGCGAGAAGGAAGCGAAAGGGCTGGCGCCCCTGCCCCGGGCTCAGTCCAGGCTGGCGCCCGAGTCCTTGACGATGCGTGCCCAGCGCGGCACCTCGGCGCGCAGCAGCGCGGCGAACTTCTCGGACGAGCCGCCCAGCACCTCGCCGCCTTCGGAGCGCAGCTTCTCGGCCACCTCGGGCACCAGCAGCGCATCGTTGATGGCCTTGTTCAGCTGCTGCACGATGGCCTGGGGCGTCCCGGCCGGCGCCAGCACCCCGAACCAGGTGACGGCCTCGAAATCCTGGTAGCCGGACTCGGCCAGCGTGGGCGTCTGCGGCAGCTGGGCGGAGCGCTTGAGCGAGGTGACCATCACCGCGCGCAGCTTGCCGTTGCGCACCTGGCCCAGCAGCGTGGGCACGGCGGACATGTAGAAATCGATCTGCCCGCCCACCAGGTCGGTCATGGCCTGTGCTGCGCCCTTGTAGGGCACATGGCGCAGCTTGATGCCGGCCGCGTTCTCGGCCAGTTCGCCGGCCAGGTGCGCCACCGTGCCGTTGCCCGGGTAGCCCAGCGTGAGGCCGTCGGGCTTGGCCTTGGCGGCCTTGACCAGGTCGGCAAAGGTCTTGTAGGGCGAGTTGGCCGGCGCGGCCATGACGATGGGCGCGGAAGCCACCAGCGCCACGGGCACCAGATCCTTCAGCGGGTCATAGGGCAGCCTGGCGTACAGCGAGGGGTTGATGGCCAGGTTGCTGGTCTGGCCCATGACCAGGGTATGGCCGTCCGGCGCGGCCTTGGCCACGGCGTCCACGCCCAGGTTGCCGCCGGCGCCGGGCCGGTTGTCCACCACCACGGTCCACTTGTTGTGGTCCGACAGCCGCTGGGCCACGGTGCGCGCGATCATGTCCGTGCCGCCACCGGGCGGAAACGGCACGACCAGGCGGATGGGCTTGCGGGGATAGGCGTCCTGGGCCTGGGCAGCGCCCATGGGCACGATGGCGGCAACGCCGACCAGGACGGCAAGAAGGCGTGCGTTGAGGCAACGCGAAAGCGAGGGAATCGGCATGGCGGTTTGTCTCCGTTTGTTGTGTCCAACGCCCGCATGGCTGCGGTGCGTGGGACGAACTTTATGAAAACGTTTCAACCCATACAATGCCGTTTCATACAGCGCAACCAATTGCATGCCTTGCACCATGAACAAGCCCCCCAGCACCCCTTCCCCGGCGCAGCCATCCGATGACAAGGCCAGCGCGGCCAAGGACGGCGGCGTCATCGCCGTCACGCGTGCCTTGCAGCTGCTTGGCGCCTTCGCCCTCGGGGAGTCGCACCTGTCCCTGGCGGAACTGAGCCGGCGCTGCGCGCTGCACAAGACCACGGTGCTGCGGCTGGCGCGCACGCTGGCGCAGTCGGGCTTCATGGTGCAAAGGGACGATGGCGACTGGCGCCTGGGCCCGGCCGCTGGCTGGCTGGGTGCGCGCTACCAGGCGGGCTTCGATGTGCAGAACGTGCTGGAGCCCGCGCTGCGCGCGCTCACGCAGGCCAGCGGCGAGAGCGCGGCCTTCTATGTGCGCGAAGGCAATGTGCGCACCTGCCTCGTGCGCGTGGAAGGGCCGCAGGCGCTGCGCCACCATGCGCGCATGGGCGAGGGGCTGCCGCTGGACCAGGGCTCGCCGGGGCGCGTGATCCTGGCGTTTTCAGGCGAGCCGGGGCCGGTGTACGAGCAGATCCGCCAGCGCGGCTACCACTGGTCCATCGGCGAGCGCGAACAGGGCGTGGCCACGGTGTCGGCGCCGGTGTTCGGCATGCACTGGCGGCTGATGGGGTCGGTGTGCATCTCCGGGCCGGCATCGCGCCTGCCCGAGGCCCGGCTGGAAGCCATGGCGCAGACGGTGGTGGCGGCGGCCAACCAGCTGTCCTATGCGCTGGCGGGCAGCGCCAGCACACAGGCCCCCGTGGTGCGCGCCAGCCAGTGGCATCCCTGAGACCACCTTCCGGGGCGACGCCCCGAAGGTGGATGGCCGCTTACTGCAGCGCGCCCATGGGCAGGGCGATGGGCTTGCCGTTGAGCGTGACCTGGCCGGCCTGCATCTTGAGCGCGCTGACCAGCTTGTCGCCTTCCAGGCGGGCATAGCCCGTGGCCTGGGCCATGCCCAGCATGCCTTCCACATCCTCGGCCGAGACATCGGGCTTGCCCGATGCCTTGATCAGCGGCTCCAGCCAGGCCTTGGGCAGGCTGGCATTGGCCTGCAGTGCCGAGGTCTTGAGCAGCGCCGGCATCCAGCCGGCCTGGGCGACCTGCTCCTGCGTGGGCGCGCTTTGCACTTCGGCGCCGTACTCCAGGTGGCCGGTCTGGCCCTGGTAGGTGGCCTGCAGCTTCATGGAGTAGGCCGGCAGGGCCGCCACCAGGCGCGGGGCGTTCTGCATCAGCACGCCCATGCCCTGCTCTTCCAGCGACTCCAGTGCCTTGGCCAGGCCCTCCTTGCGGTAGCCCTCGACCATGACGCGCTGGAAGCCGCGCAGCGCCTCGATGTCCAGGCGCTGGATCTTTTCCTCGTAGCCCACGGACTCGAAATCGATGGGGCCGATACGGCCGGTGCCCTTGACCTGGGTGGTCATGCCCAGCGTGGTCTTGTCGGACTCGATGACCGAGCTGCCGTCCACGTTCTTGAGGTCCAGCAGCGTCTTGGCCTCGCCGCCTTCGGCGGGCGTGCTGCTCATGCCGAAGCGGGCGATGCGCACGCTGGCCTTGCCGGGGCCCAGGCCCCACAGGCCGTCGATGACCTTGTTCTCGAAGCTGCTTTCCAGGCCCGTGAGCACGATGCTGGTGCGCTCCACCGGCGCTGCGGCCGGCTGGGCGGCGATGGCCTCGTCGTTGTCGGATTCCTCCTCCTCGCCCTCTTCCTCTTCCACGCCCATGGACTTGTCGCGGCTGGGCAGGCCCAGCAGGGCCACCTCGGGCCAGCGCCAGGTGCCCTTGACGCTGCCACCGCCCAGGGCCGTGTCCAGCACCATTTCCTGCCAGCGCATGGTGACTTCGTTGTCGCCCATCTCGCCTGCAGGCAGCAGCAGGCGCACATCCTGGCCGCCCGTGAAGTGGTGCACGCTGGTCAGCGTGGGAGCGACAGCCTTGGCCAGGGTCTGGCGGCTCTTTTCGTCCAGGCCGTCGAGCGCAAAGCGCGTCTCCGACACCGCTGCCGCCAGGCGGCCACCGGCCAGCGGGCCGTGGCGCACCGTGGTGTCCACCACCAGGCGCACGGGCTTGGGGGCGGCTTCTGCGCCGGCGTCTGCAGCGGCGGGCGCATCGGCCTCGCCAGCCGCAGGCCACTGCAGCACCAGCTTGGCCTGGGACGACAGGAAGCCCTTGTGGTATTCGTCGGTCACGACGGCCTTCTCGCCCAGCACCTTGCGCAATTCGGCCACGGCATCCTTGTAGCCGGACTCGGCCCTTTGGCCCGTATACCAGGTGGTTCCTCCATAGGCCACGACGGCCAATGCCACGGCAGCAGCCACTGCGGTTTTCTTGTTGCTCATTGTGAATATCCCGTGATGAATAAGACCCTCCCCCTCGGGCGGGCCGCGCGACTGTATCAGTTCGGCGTTTCACCATGCATCGGCAATGGGCTGCGCATTGGCCCGCCTGCACCTTGTGCGGTGGTCCCCTATGGGCGCAAGGCGTTGCCCAGCCCTTGCCAGGCCTTGTCTCCAGCGGCTTTCAAGGATTGGGACCTGGGCATTGCATGCGGGCAGCAGGCATGCGGTTTTTTCAATTGCTTACCTTTTCCCGACACGATTGGCATACCAATTGAATCCATGGAGAACGCTATGTCTCCGCAGATATGGTGCGAATGCACCTTTGCCCTCTTTGCCCATTTTTTGTCGGCTTGCCTGAATGCAGTCCCGAAAGCCAGCAATGACCGCACTCACCCGGCCTGCAACAGAAATGGCAGGGCCGCGTCCAGCAGTGCATCGGGCGCCTCCTCGGCAATGTAGTGCCCGCAGGCCAGCGGCCGGCCGCGCACATCGTCGGCCACGAGCTGCCACTCGCGCAGCGGATCGAAGCAGCGGTGCACCACGCCCTCCTCGCCCCAGAGCACCAGCAGCGGCATGGACAGCCTGCGCCCCAGCCGGCGGTCCTCGCGGTCATGGTCCAGGTCGATGCCGGCCGAGGCGCGGTAGTCCTCGCACATGCCGTGCGCGCTGCCCGGCAGCGCCAGGCAGCGCTGGTACTCGGCCAGCGCCCGGGGATCGAAGGGCGCCAGGCCGGCGCTGCGCCGGCCCATGATCTCGCGCACATAGGCGGCGGGGTCGGCCTCGATCAGGCGCTCGGGCAGCGGCGCGGGCTGGATCAGGAAGAACCAGTGCCAGTAGGCGCGCGCAAAGGCCTCGCCGGTCTGCTCGTACATGGCCAGCGTGGGCGCAATGTCCAGCAGCACCAGACGCTGCACGCTGGCGGGATAGTCCATGGCCAGCCGGTGCGCCACGCGCGCGCCCCGGTCATGCGCCAGCACGCTGAAATGCTCATGGCCCAGCCGCGCCATCAACCGCAGTAGGTCGCGGGCCATGGTGCGCTTGCTGTAGCTCACATGCTCGGGATCGCCGGCCGGGCGCGAGGAGTCGCCATAGCCGCGCAGGTCGGCCAGCACCACGGTGGACTGCTGCGCCAGCCGGGGCGCGACGCGGTGCCAGATGGCGCTGGTCTGCGGGTGGCCGTGCACCAGCAGCAGGGCCGGCCCCTGGCCGCCCACCCAGGCGTTGATCTCCACCCCGTCATCGACCGTGATGCGCTGCTGGCGCAGGCCCGGCATCCATGGATCTGTGTGCATCCCGGAGATTCCTTCTACGTTGTTCATGACTGTCAGCCTGCCATGCTAATCAGTAAACCAGGCTGCATAAATAGCAAAATATTGCATTGATCCATCAGTTCAATTTACGAATCAACCATCCACCGCATCCACCATGGACGGCTTTTCCGACCTGCGTTTCTTCTCGCTGCTGATCCGCGAAGGCAGCCTGGCCGCTGCGGCCCAGCAGATGGGCGTGACGCCGCCCGCCGTCAGCCGCCGCCTGTCCCTGCTGGAGCGGCGCCTGGGCGTGCGCCTGCTGCAGCGCACGACACGGCGCATCCACCTGACGCCCGAGGGCGAGGCCTACCTGCTGGACGGCGCGCGCATCCTGGCCGACCTGGAGGCGCTGGAGCGCAGCATCTCGGGCACGCGCGCCACGGCGCGCGGCCCGCTGTCCATTGCCTGCACGCTGGGCTTTGGCCGCCAGCGGCTGGCGCCCGCGCTGTCGGCCTTTGCGCGCGCCTATCCCGAGGTGCAAGTGCAGCTGCACCTGACGGACAGGCCCGTCAACCTGGTCGAGCAGGGCTTTGACGCCGTGGTGCGCTTTGGCGCCCTGCCCGACTCCGGCCTCACCGCCCGCCTGCTGCTGCCCAACCGCCGCGTGCTGTGCGCCGCGCCCTCCTACCTGGATGCCCATGGCGAGCCGCGCCAGCCTGCGGACCTGCAGGCCCACCGCTGCATCGTGATCCGCGAGAGCGACGAAACCTATGGCAGCTGGCGCCTGAGCCGTCGCACGCGCCAGGGCCTGAGCGAGCACAACATCAAGGTCAACGGCGTGATGAGCACCAACGATGGCGCTGCAGCCCTGACCTGGGCACTGGACGGCCACGGCATCCTGCAGCGCTCGCTCTGGGACGTGGCCGCGCCGCTGGCCGCAGGCGCCCTGCGCGAGGTCCTGCCCCAATGGCAGCTGCCTGCGGCCGACATCTACCTGGTGCACGCCACGCGCAGCGAGATGTCGGCCCGGATCCGCGCGCTCACCGGCTTTCTGGGCGACTGGTTTGCATAACGACCTGAGCCGGAGATGGCGCCCGCCTGAGCCCGGGCGCAATCTGCAACCTCGGCGGCAGGCAGGCTGTCATGCGCGTTCACCCCGCGCAGCGCAGGCCATGCGAACATGGCCCGCAACGACAACCACCACACCCAGGAGACAAGACACATGGCCACCGCCCGCTACCCCCAGCCCGAACTGTCCAGCCTGCCCGAGGACATCCGCACCCGCATCCTTGAAGTGCAGGAAAAGGCCGGTTTCATCCCCAACGTCTTCCTGGCCTTTGCGCGCCGCCCTGCCGAGTGGCGCGCCTTCTTCGCCTACCACGATGCGCTCATGCTCAAGGAAGAAGGCAGCCTGACCAAGGGCGAGCGCGAGATGATCGTCACCACCACCAGCGCGGCCAACCAGTGCCTGTACTGCGTGGTGGCCCACGGCGCCATCCTGCGCATCTACGAAAAGCAGCCCTACGTGGCCGACCAGGTGGCGGTCAACTACCGCAAGGCCGACATCAGCGCCCGCCAGCGCGCCATGCTGGACTTCGCCATGAAGGTCTGCGAACGCAGCCATGAAATCTGCGAGGCCGACTTCGAGGCGCTGTACCCGCATGGCTTCGACGACGAGGACATCTGGGACATCGCCGCCATCACCGCCTTCTTCGGCCTGTCCAACCGCATGGCCAGCTTTGCCGGCATGCAGCCCAATCCCGAGTTCTTCCTCATGGGGCGCGTGCCGCGCGAGAAGAAGTAGGCTGGCCGACCTGTGCCCCCTGCCGCGCAGCAGCACCCTCGACCAAACCCCGGCATATCTCCCCCACCTGCCCCACGGCCCCCAGCAGGCGCGGCGTGGGCTCGTTGGCGCAGTTCAGGCGCAGGTGGTTGGGCAGGTCCGAGCGCGATGAGAACAGCGGGCCGGGGCTGACGCCAATGCCCAGCTCCAGCGCGCGGCGGTGCACCTCCAGTGCATTGACCTGGCGCGGCAACTCCACCCACAGCAGAAAGCCCGCGCGCGGGGCAGAGACGCGGGTGCCGGGCGGAAAGCTGGCCTCGACCCTGGCCGTGACGGCCTGCACCCCGGCCTGCACGCGGGACTTGAGACGGCGCAGGTGCCGGTCGTAGTCGCCGCTGGCCAGCACCTCGCTCACGGCGGCCTCCAGCAGCGGCGCACCGGCCCAGTCGCCCGCCAGGCGTACTTGCAGCACCTGGGCATGGAAGCGGCCCGCCGCAATCCAGCCCACGCGCCAGCCCGGCGCCAGGGTCTTGGACACCGAGCCGCAATACAGCACGTTGCCGCTGCCGTCGAAGGCCTTGCAGGCCGGCGGGCGCTGTCCGTCGCCCGCAAGGTCGCCATAGACATCGTCTTCGATCAAGGGAATGCCCGCCTGCTCCAGCAGCGCCACCAGGGCCTGCTTGCGCTCCACCGGCATGCTGGCGCCCAGCGGGTTCTGCACGGTGGGCGATGCCAGCACGGCAGCCGGCCGGTGGCGGGCAATGGCCTCGGCCAGCGGCTCCAGCAGCAGGCCTTCGCGGGGATCGGTGGCAATCTCCAACGCCTTCAGGCCCAGGTCCTCCAGCAGCAGCAGGCTGCCGAAATAGGCGGGCCGCTCTACGGCCACGACATCGCCGGGCTTGCACACGGCGCGCAGGGCCAGCCGCACGGCCTGGGTGGCGCCTGCCGTCAGGACCAGGTCGTCGGGGCCGAAGCGCGCACCCCATTGCGCGGCCCGGGCCGCGATCTGGCCGCGCAGGTCGGCGCGGCCCGGCGGCATGCTGTAGGTCTGCCCGTGCGCGTCCAGGCGGCGCCCGGCGGTCTGTAGCGCGCGCTGCAGCCGGGCCGTGGGCAGCCAGGCCGGATCGGGCAATGCCGCACCCAGCGGGATCAGGCGCGTGTCGGGACTGCTGAACAGCGAGCGGGCCAGGGCCGACAGGGTCACGGGCACGGGGCGCGACGACGGGCGGGACGCCTGCAGCGCCGCGCCGCCGGTTGCCTGCCGCACAAAGTAGCCCGAGCGCGGGCGCGCGACGATCAGGCCCTCGGCCTCCAGGCAGCGCAGCGCCTCCAGCGCGGTGGGCAGGCTGACCTGTTCGCGCTCGGCCAGGCTGCGGGCGGAGATCAGCCTGTCGCCGGGGCGCAGTGCGCCGCAGGACAGCGTCTGGCGCAGGGCCTGGGCAATGCGGCGGTACTGGGGCAAGGGTTCGTTGTTGGAGGGCATGCCAATCTGTACAGGTCAGTTTTCTTGGATTCTGCTTATACAGGCATTGATGGCCCCGATTTATCGTTGCAGCCATCAAGCAACCCGAGGAAACCCATGCAAGCCAGCAATTTCGATCTCCAGGCCTACTTCCGCCGCATCGGCTTCAGTGCCGGGGACTCCGCCCAGGCGAATGCCGCCACCCTGCATGCGCTGATGCGCCACCAGTTGTTCGCGGTGCCTTTCGAGAACCTCGACGTGCAGGCCGGCAAGATCGTCTCTCTGGTGCCCGAAGACATTGCGGGCAAGATCCTCGGCGGCGCCCGGGGCGGCTACTGCTACGAGGTGAACGGCCTGTTCGCCATGGCGCTGCAGGCCCTGGGCATTGCCTACCGCTTTGTGGCGGCGCGGCCCATGTTCTACCCTGCCCGCCGCCCCCGCACCCACATGGCCCTGGTGGCCGAGGTCCAGGGACGGCGCTGGCTGTGCGACCTGGGCTTTGGCAGCTACGGCATACGCGCCCCCATGGCCCTGGACGTGCTGGACACCGAGGTCCGCCAGGACGGCGACACCTTCCGCCTGAGCCTGGACGACCAGGGCGAGTACCTGCTGCAGGCCCGCGTGGACGGTGAATGGGCCAACCAGTACGCCTTCAACCTGTCGCCCCAGGAGTGGGTGGATTTCGCCCCCGCCAACTACCTGAACTCCACGCACCCGGACGCCATCTTCGTGCAAAAGCGGGTGGTGGTGCTGCACCAGCCGGCCGGCCGCATGATCCTGGTGGGCGACGCGCTCAAGACCATCACGGCCAGCGGCACCGAGACCAGGCAGCTGGCCCCTGATGAAATCCAGCACGTGCTGGGCAGCCTGTTCGGGCTGGCGACCGAGCGCCAGGCGGCTGCCCTGTGCTGAGCCTCTAAGCCAGGCGGGTCGAATCCCGCTCGATCAGCTCGAACCCCAGGTCGAACGCCGAGCGCCCGGCACTGCGGCCCTGGCAGCGTGCCAGCACGAGTTCGGCGGCCAGGCGGCCTATGCCCGGCCCGTCCACATGCACGGTGGTCAGCGACGGCAGCAGATGGGCCGCGAAATCGGCATTGCCGAAGCCCGAGACGGCCAGATCCACGGGCACGCGCAGGCCGCGCGCCTGGGCTTCCACCAAAATGCCGTGGGCCAGCATGTCCGAGCTGCAGACCACAGCCTGCAGATCGGGCTGCTGCACCAGCAACTGGCCCAGCGCCTGCCGGCCCAGCTCCAGGCTGCCGGGCGCGGACACGGTGACCGTGGGCACCTCGCGGCCCCAGGCTGCAAGAAAGCCCTCGCGCCGCTGCTGGGCCCGGTGGTCGCTGCCCGTGGCCATGCCCACGCGCTGCAGGCCACGCGAGAGGAAATAGCCGGCCAGCGCGCTGCCCACCTTCAGATGGGAAAAGCCCACCACCATGTCCAGCGGCCGGTCGCTGAAGTCCCAGGTTTCCACCACGGGAATGCCGGTCCTGCGCAGCCGCTCGCGCGCCTTGCCGGACTGCACCAGGCCCATCATCACAATGCCGTCGGGCTGGCGCCCGATCATGGCGTTGAGCACCTCCTCCTCGCGCTGCTCGTCGTAGAAGGTCTGGCCCAGCAGCAGCTGATAGCCCTCCTGCGCCAGCGTGGCCGTCAATGACTGCACCGTGGGCAGGAACTGCGACACCGACAGCGCGGGCACCACGCCGGCCACCATGCGGCTGCGGCGGGACTTGAGCCCGCCGGCCAGCAGGTTGGGGATGTAGCCCGTGGCCTCCACGGCCTGGCGCACGCGCTCGCGCGTCTTCTCCGAAACGATGGAAGGATTGCCCAGGGCGCGCGAGGCCGTGATCAGCGAGACGCCGGCCGCCTCGGCCACGTCGTGCAGCGTGGCAGGCCTGGGGGGTGTGGGTGTGTTCATGGGCAAGCGCGATCGCGGGCGGGTATCGGGGACGGGCCTGAAGATAGCAGACCGCCCTCCACGCACGGGCGCCAGGCCTGCCCTGCATCGCAGAAATCGTGATTGACAGCCAAAATGACAACGATATCATTTTGCTGAAAGCGCAAATCCTTGCATCTACAAAACGGCATCGGCGCTTTTTCATTTCCCCGGAAATGACAACGATGTCATTCACAAATCAGGAGACAAGATGAATCACATTCTTCGTGCCATGGCGCTGGCCCTGGCCTTACTCGCTGCTTTTTCTGCGTCGGCCCAGGCCTGGCCAGACAGGCCCGTCACCCTGGTCGTGCCCTTCCCCGCCGGCGGCTCCACCGACCAGGTCGCGCGCGCCGTGGCGCCCAGGCTGGGCGAAAAGCTCAGGCAGTCCTTCGTGGTGGAGAACAAGGCCGGCGCCACGGGCACCATCGGCGCGGCCGTCGTGCAGCGCGCGGCGGCGGACGGGCAGACCTTTCTCGTCACCTCGCTGGGCCCGCTGGTCATCGTGCCCCACCTGATCAAGAACCTGCCCTACGACGCGCTCAAGGACTTCGACCTGATCACCGTGGCCGTGCAGTCGCCCAACGTGCTGGTCGTGCCTGCAAGCTCGCCGCACAAAAGCGTGGCCGACGTGGTCTCCCACCTCAAGGCCCATCCGGGCAAGATGAGCTTTGCCTCGGCCGGCCACGGCTCCAGCGACCACCTGACGGCCGAACTGTTCTGGCAGCAAACGGGCACCCAGGGCGTGCATATCCCCTACAAGGGCGGCGCGCCCGCCCATGCCGACCTGATCGGCGGCCAGGTCGATGCCTCGTTCCAGAACATCAATGCCGTGATCCAGCACATCCGGGCCGGCAAGATGCGCGCCCTGGCCGTGACCAGCCCGCGCCGCTCGCCCGTGCTGCCGGACCTGCCCACGCTGGCCGAGGCCGGGGTGAAGAACGTGGAGGTCGCCTCCTGGCAGGCCATCGTCGCGCCCAAGGGCCTGCCGCCTGCGCTGCGCGACAAGGCCCATGCGGCCTTTGTCGAGGCGCTCAACGATCCCCGGGTGCGCGAGCAGTTCGTCTCCATCGGCTACGAGATGGTGGCCGGCACGCCCCAGCAGTTCGCCGAGTTCCAGCGCCAGGAATACGCGCGCTGGAAGTCGGTCATCGAGGCCGGAAAGATCAGCATCGACTGATGCCTGCCCCTGTCCTTTTCCCAACCACCGCACTCCCGCAGCCATGACTTCTTCCGCGCTCTCCGAAACCACCAGCCAGGACCGCATCCAGTGGATACGCCTGTCGTCCTGCTACCTCCCCCTGGCCCGGCCCATCAGCGATGCCAAGGTGCTCACGGGCCGCCAAAAGCCCATGACCGAGGTCGCCATGCTGTTCGCCGAGATCCAGACCCGCGACGGCCACTGGGGCCTGGGCCTGAGCTACGCCAAGCGCGCAGGCGGCCCCGGCCAGTTCGCCCATGCCAGCGAAATCGCGCCCACCCTGCTGGGCGAGGACCCCAGCGACATCGCACGGCTGTGGACACGCATGTGCTGGGCCGGCGCCTCCGTGGGCCGCAGCGGGCTGGCCGTGCAGGCCATCGCGGCCTTCGACGTGGCGCTGTACGACATCAAGGCGCGCCGCGCGGGCCTGTCGCTGTCCAAGCTGCTGGGCTCGCAGCGCGAATCCGTGCGCTGCTACAACACCTCGGGCGGCTTTCTGCACACGCCGCTCGATGAGCTCAAGCGCAACGCCAGCGCCTCGCTGGAGCGCGGCATTGGCGGCATCAAGCTCAAGGTGGGCCAGCCCGACTGCGCGATGGACATACGGCGTGTGGAGGCCATGCGCGCCCACCTGGGCGATGCCGCGCCCATCATGGTCGATGCCAACCAGCAATGGGACCGCCCCACGGCCCAGCGCATGTGCCGTGTCTTCGAGGAATTCAACCTGGTCTGGATCGAGGAGCCGCTGGACGCCTACGACCACGAAGGCCATGCCGCGCTGGCCGGGCGCTTCGACACGCCGATCGCCACCGGCGAGATGCTGACCAGCGCCGCCGAGCATGGCGATCTCATACGCCACCGCAGCGCCGACTTCCTCATGCCCGACGCGCCGCGCGTGGGCGGCATCACGCCCTTCCTGCAAATCGCCGCCCAGGCCGAACTGGCCCACCTGAGCCTGGCGCCCCACTTCGCCATGGAACTGCACGTGCACCTGGCCGCCACCTGCGCCAACGAGCCCTGGGTGGAACACTTCGACTGGCTGGAGCCGCTGTTCAACGAACGCCTGGAAATCGCCAATGGCCGCATACTCGTGCCCACGCGGCCGGGCCTGGGACTGAGCCTGAGCGAGCAGGCGCGGCGCTGGACGCGCGAAAGCGTGGAGTTCGGGGAGCGGGGTTGAGGGTGCCTACCCATCCAGCCCGTACTTGCGGATCTTGTCGTGCAGCGTGGTCTTGGGCATGGACAGGGCTTCGGCCGTGCGCGCCAGGCTGCCGGCGTGGCGGCGCAGGGCGTCGGCGATGAGGGCGCGCTCGAAGGCCTCGACAGCGGCGGACAGCGGCCGGGGCGCGGTGTCCTGCGCGGTGGTGCCGGCCGGCTGGCCGAAGGGGGGCGAGCCGGTCTCGATGCCCAGCACCGTGCGCTCGGCCACGTTGCGCAGCTCGCGCACGTTGCCGGGCCAGTCATAGCCCAGCAAATGCTGCACGCGCGCGGTGGTCAGCTCGGGCACGGGCCGCTGGTGGCGCGCGGCGCCCTGCAGCGCGAAGTGCTCGAACAGCAGCGGCACGTCCTCGCGCCGCTCGCGCAGCGGCGGCAGCGAGACGGTGGCCACGTTCAGGCGGTAGTAGAGGTCGGCGCGGAACAGGCCCTGCCTGCTGAGTTCGAGCAGATCCACCTTGGTGGCCGCGATCACGCGGCAGTCGATGGGAATGAGGGTGTTGGAGCCCAGGCGCTCCAGCACGCGTTCCTGCAGCACGCGCAGCAGCTTGATCTGCATGGGCAGGGGCATGCTCTCGATCTCGTCCAGGAACAGCGTGCCGCCGCTGGCGTGCTCCAGCTTGCCGATGCGCTTCTTGCCCGCGCCGGTATAGGCGCCGGCCTCGCTGCCGAACATTTCGCTGTCGAACAGCGTGTCGGGCAGGCCGCCGCAGTTGACCGCCACGAAGTTGCCTTCGCGCCGCGCGCTGGCTTCGTGCAGGCAGCGCGCCACCAGTTCCTTGCCCGTGCCGGTCTCGCCCTGGATCAGCACATCGGCCGCGCTTTGCGCCAGCCCCGTGAGCATCTGGCGCAGCTGGCGCATGTTGGGCGCGCGGCCTATCAGCCGGTGCTCCAGGCTGTCGCGTTGGTCCAGCTGCTGGCGCAGCGCCCGCACTTCCAGCACCAGGCGCCGGCGCTCCAGGGCGCGGCGCACGGCGCCGACCAGGGTTTCGGGGGCGAAGGGTTTCTGGATGAAGTCCTGGGCGCCGTCCTTCATGGCCTGCACGGCCATGGAGATGTCGCCGTGGCCGGTGATCAGCACCACGGGCAGCTCGGCATCCATGGCCACCAGTTCGCGCAGGAAGGCCATGCCGTCCATGCGCGGCAGGCGGATGTCGCTGACTACGATGCCCGCGAAGTCGCGCGACAGGCGCCGGCGCGCCTGCTCGGCGCTGCCCACGCTTTCGCAGGCGATGCCTTCGAGCTGCAGCGCCTGCTCGCAGCCGAGCACGATGTCGGGGTCGTCCTCGATGATCAGGACTTTGAGGGCGTCGGTCATGGTGTGTCGGCAGAGGGTGTGGAGGGAGCCAGGGCCAGGCTCAGCGTGAAGACGGCGCCGCCGCCCGGATGGTTGCTGCCCGTCAGCGTGCCGCCGCATTCACGCACGATGCCGGCCGACAGCGCCAGCCCCAGGCCCAGGCCCACGCCCTCTTCCTTGGTGGTGAAAAACGGCTGGAACAGATGGGCCTGCGCCGCTTCGCTCAGGCCCGGCCCGTGGTCGCGCACGGTGACCTGGGCGCGGCCATCGGCCACGGCGCAGGCCAGCTCCAGGCAGGGCGCGGGCTGGCCGCGCATGGCGTCCAGGGAATTGTTGATCAGGTTGATCAGCACCTGCTCGATGCGGTTGCGGTCGCACCAGGCCACGGCCTCGGGCACGCCGTCATCGCGCAGGATGCGGGCGCCGGTCTCGGCCACGCGCGACTCCAGCACGGCCAGCGCATTGTCCAGGGCACGCGCCAGCGACACGGCCTGGCTGGCGCCGCTGGACTTGCGCGCAAAGTTGCGCAGCTGGCCGGTGATGCGGCCCATGCGGTCGGCCAGCTGCGCCATGCGCTCCAGGTTCACGCGCGTGGTTTCGGTATCGCCGCGCTCCAGAAAGCGCTGGCTGTTGCCGGCCAGGGTGCGCAGCGCCGTCAGCGGCTGGTTGAGTTCATGGGCCACGCCCGTGGACAGCTGGCCTATCACGGCCAGCTTGCCGGCCTGCACCAGTTCGTCCTGGGCGGCACGCAGCGTGGCCTCGGCGTGGGTGCGCTCGGCCACCTCGGCCTGCAGCGCCTCGTTGGCGGCCGACAGGTCGGCCGTGCGCTGCTCCACCTTGCGCTCGAGCTCGTCGTGCGCGGCCTGCAGCGCCTCGCGCGCGGCCAGCCGGTCGCGCAGGTGGCGGCGGCGCTCGTTGACCATCATGGCCAGCAGCAGCACAAAGGCCGCGCCCACGGCCGCGGCCAGCGCGCGGCTCTGGGCCAGCTGGTCGACCTGCTCCAGGTGCGAGAGCACGGTGATCGTCCAGGGCGTGCCCGGCAGCTGGCGCGACTGGGCGAGGAAGCGGCCGCTGACCGGGTAGACCGAGCCCGGCGATTCCTCGCCATGGCGGGCAATGCGCACCAGGCGCGCGCCCTGGCCCAGGTCGCGCAGCACCTGCAGGCCCAGCGGCTCCAGCGCGCGGCGGTTGTACTGGCGCGTGTGGTCGAAGGCGGCGCGCGTGCCCTCGTCCAGCGTGCGCAAGGTGGTGAATTTCCAGTCGGAGACCGTGCCCAGGATGACGACGCCGTTCTCGTCGCCCACCAGCACGGGCGCCTCCACCGTGGACCACGATTGCTCCAGCTGGTCCAGGCTGACCTTGACCACGGCCACGCCCAGCGTGTGGGTGTCGTCGCCCAGGGTGGAGGCCAGGTAGTAGCCGGGCTCGCCGCGCGTGGTGCCAATGCCGAAGAAGCGCGCGCTGCCCGTGGCCATGGCCGTGCGGTAGTAGGGGCGAAAGCTCAGGTCCTCGCCCATGTAGCTGTCGGAGCGCCGCCAGTTGCTGGAGGCCACGACATGGCCGCGCGCATCGACCAGGTAGGCGGTCAGCGTGCCCGCGCGGTCGTTGAGCTGCTCCAGGTAGGCGTTGACGCGGTTGGTGAGCTGCTCGTCGCCGGGCTCGGCCAGCAGCCTTTGCACATTGCCTTCCAGTGCCAGCACGTCGGGCAGGAAGGCGTACTTGCCGATCTCGCGCTGCAGGCTGGCGCCGTACAGCTCCAGCCGGTGCATGCCCGTGGCACGCAGATCGGCGATGCCCAGCCGCTGCGCCATCAGGTACGCACCCCAGCCGCTCAGCCCGCTCAGGGCAAGCCACAGCAAAAGCAGGATGAGCTGGCGCAGGGGGCGGCGGGCGGGCATGGTGAAGGCACCAATGTTATCAGTGCCCCCCAGCGCCGCCTGGGCCTCAGGCCGAGACAGCGGGCCGCCCTTCCTGGGAGTGCTCCATGGGCAGCAGCGACTCGTCGTCGTCCGTGGTGGCATTCGGATCGACCGCGCCTTCCCACTTGGCCACCACGGCCGTGGCAATGGCATTGCCCAGCACATTGGTCAGCGTGCGGCCCATGTCCAGGAAATGGTCGATGCCCAGGATCAGCAGGATGCCGGCCTCGGGCAGGCCGAACATGGGCAGCACGGCGGCCACCACCACCAGCGAGGCGCGCGGCACGCCGGCAATGCCCTTGCTGGAGACCATCAGCACCAGCAGCATGGTGATCTGGGCCGTCAGTGTCATGTCGATGCCGTAGGCCTGGGCGATGAAGATGGCCAGGAAGGTGGTGTAGACCATGGAGCCATCGAGATTGAACGAGTAGCCCAGCGGCAGCACGAAGCCGATGATGCGCGGCTTGATGCCGAACTTCTCCAGCTGCTCCATCAGCTTGGGATAGGTCGATTCGCTGCTGGCCGTGGAAAAGCCCACCAGCAGCGGGCCGCGGATCAGGTTCAGCAGGCGGAAGATGTCACGGCCCAGCACGACGTAGCCGGCCACGATCAGCAGCACCCACAGCGTGGCCAGGGCCAAGTAGAAGCACAGCATGAACTTGCCGAACACCGACAGCATGCCCAGGCCATGGATGGTGATGGTGCCGGCCACGGCACCGAACACGCCCACGGGGGCGAAGCGCATCACGTAGTCGGTGACCTTGAGCATGATGTGGACCACTTCGTCCATCAGGCCCACCATGGAACGCGCGGCCTGGTTGTGCAGGTTGCCCAGCGCAATGCCGAAGAACAGCGCGAACACCAGGATCTGCAGCACCTCGTTGGTCGCCATGGCCTCGAAGATGTTCTTGGGGAACACGTGGGCGATGAAGTCCTTGAGGTTCAGCGCCGAGGTCTTGAGGTTCAGGCCCTCAGCCGACGACGGCAGGGCCACGCTCAGGCCATGGCCGGGCTGCAGCACGTTTGCATAGATCAGGCCAATGGCCAGCGAGCAGAACGAGGCCACGATGAACCAGCCCAGCGCGCGGCCGCCGATGCGGCCCACGGCCTTGGCGTCGCCCATGTTGGCCAGGCCCGACACCAGGGTGGCGAACACCAGGGGCGCGATGATCATCTTGATCATGCGCAGGAAGACATCGGTGAGGATGCCGAAGTAGCTGGCGATTTCCTTGGCGGCCTCGGGCGTGGGCGCGTAGCTGTTGCAGGCATAGCCCACCAGCACGCCGAGGACCATGGCCACGAGCACCATGGTGGTCAAGCGATTGAATTTCATGCGGATTTTTTCGTTGGACGTATTTCGGTCTTGCAAGCGAGCCCGGTCCGCCGCAGCCCCCGGGCCTCTGCCGGATGCCATTGCGAAGACGGGCTTGTCTCCCTGCACACACAACCACGACGCACGTGGCCTGCGCCTGACAGTGCACAGACCGTGCCAGCCGCATCCGGCACCTGCGCCGCGCGCTAACTGCTTGATTCGCCTATATCGACCTTACTTTTATGCATAAGGTGGAACGGAAATCCGAACAATGAAATGCAGGCGCCGTTCGGAAAACCGGATGGCGCGACCTGCGGGCTCCGGCCCTCCCGGGCCATGGCGCAACTGTTTGAACGCCGGCCGGTGCCCCGGGCAGGACGGCAGCAGCGGCTGATGCTCCGGCTCCTGTAGAGGGGCCCGCTCTCCCAAAGTCCCGCACCGCGTCTTCACCAGGTGCATCAACCCTGCGCCATCCCTGCCTCAACCCTGCGCTTGAGGCCCCAGGCGGAAAACGCTCACGGACTGCACAAGGTCATGCGCTTGCTGGCGCAGGCTCGTGGCTGCCGCCGCCATTTCCTCCACCAGGGCCGCGTTTTGCTGCGTCGCCTGGTCCATCTGCGTGACCGCCTCGCCCACTTGTGCCACGCCGCTGCGTTGTTCGGCAGAAGCCGCGCTGATCTCTCCCATGAGGTCGGTGACGCTGCGTATGCTCATCACCACTTCAGCCATGGTGCCCCCCGCGCGGTCGGCCAGCACAGAGCCCTGCTCGACCCGCTCGACGCTGTCGGAGATCAGGGCCTTGATCTCCTTGGCCGCCGCCGCGCTACGGCCGGCCAGGCTGCGGACCTCGGAGGCCACCACAGCGAAGCCGCGGCCCTGTTCACCGGCACGCGCAGCCTCCACCGCAGCGTTCAGCGCCAGGATGTTGGTCTGGAACGCGATGCCGTCAATGACGTTGATGATGTCGGCGATGCGGCGCGAACTTTCACTGATGCCCTTCATCGTGTCCACGACCTGGGTGACCACCTCGCCCGCCTGCCCGGCCACGCCGCTGGCCTGCTGCGCGAGCGCGTTGGCCTTGCCCGCGCCATCCGCATTCTGGGTCACGGTGGCTCCGAGCTGTTCCATGGAGGCCGCAGTTTGTTCAAGCGCGCTGGCCTGGCTTTCGGTTCGCGAGGACAGGTCGGTGTTGCCCTGGGCAATCTGCGTGCTTGCACTCGCCACGGATTCGCTGCCGCTGCGCACGACGGCCACGACCTGCGATAGCGCATCACTCATCTCGCCGAGGCTGCGCAGCAGGGTCCCCACTTCATCATGGGTGGTGGCCTCCACCCGCTGCGTCAGATCCCCGCTTGCCACCGCGCGTGCCACCTGGATGGCCCGGCCGATGGGAACCGTGATGGAGCGCGTGACCCAGGTACCCAGCAGAGCGGCCAGCACAACGGCCACCAGCGCGCCCCCCAGCTCGAACGCCAGCGTCATTGCCGCCAGCGACTCGGTGCGCGTCAGGCGCTCGGCCATGAGCTCCTCCTCCTCCCGCACCAGGTCCGCCTGCAGTGCGCGCAGCCCATCCATGGCCGCCTTCTCGCGCCCCAGGGAGAACTCGCGAACCAGATCCTCGACCGTCGCCGTGCCGTCCTGAACTTGCCGCCGTAGCGCCTGCAGCGGCTGCACCGCCTGCACGAATTCACGGTGGCGCAGCCGGATTCCGTCGAGCCGGCGCTGCTGGGCGGGGTTGTCCTCGGTCAGGCGTACGGCCTCCTGCCAGGAGGCCTCGAACTCCTTGAGTCCTTCATCCCAGGGGGCCAGAAAACGGGAGTCGCCCGACAGGAGATAGCCCCGCGAGGCCGTCTCCATGTTGACCATGCCCGTGAGCATGCGCTGTCCCTGGGACATCACCTTGAAGGTGTGCTCGTTCCATTGCTGGGCCTCCTTGAGCCGGGCCTGGCTGCTCACGGCCAGCGCGATGACAAGAAGAAAAATGGCGATGACGCATGCGAAGGCAGCTGCGAGACGGCGGGCCAGTGGCCAGTTGGACAAATTCATGATGATCATCGGTACGGACTGCGTAGCCGGAAAGACTGCACACGGGCGCGGCGATCACGATGTCAAGCCTCGCCTGCGCCTGGGGCCGTCATCTCCTGGCCGGGATCTACAGAGCACTCGCGCCAGCGGCTGCCGGGTGGCGGCCAGCGGGCCTGTGCTTTGTTTCTCTATGTAATATATTGGACAAAACATATTTTTGTCCTAGACAATTCGCAAAATCCCTCAAAACATTCCGGCCATGGCCGGACGTTTTGTTCCCTTCAGATCAATGACGCCACTTTCTGACCCCCTGCCTTTGGCGCCTGGCCCCGGGCTGCCCATCTCGGCCGTCGAACGCGAGACCGGACTTGCCAAGGACACCCTGCGTGTCTGGGAAAGACGCTACGGCTTTCCAAGGCCTGAACGGGATTCGGCAGGCGATCGCCGCTACCCGGCAGACCAGGTTCGACAACTGACCCTGATCCGGCGGCTCATGGATACGGGGCTGCGCCCCAGCAAGCTGATGGGCGTGGATCTGGACGGCCTGCAGGCGCTGCTGGCCCGCGCCGACACCTCGCCAGCCATGAATTTGTCCAGGACAAATTCAGAGAATGCAGCAGACTCTGACCGCTTCGCACCCATGCTCAACGCCATTGCCGCACATGATCCCGCCCAGCTCAGGCATTGCCTGAGCCTGGCCCAGTCGCGCATGGGCCTGGCCGGTTTCGTGACCACGCTCGTGGCCCCGCTGACCACGACGGTCGGTGAATTCTGGGCACAGGGGCGTTTTGAAGTGTTCGAAGAGCACCTGTACACCGAGGTGCTCACCGGCGTCTTGAGGCAGGCGATCGCCTCGCTCATCCCGCCTTCCCCGCCGCCCGCGCCCAAGGTGTTGCTGACCACGCTGCCGCAGGAGATGCATGGACTGGGCCTGCTCATGGTCGAAGCCCTGCTGGCCCTGGAAGGCTGCAACTGCGTATCGCTGGGCACCCAGACGCCCATCGGCGACGTGGCACAGGCCGCGCGGGCGCATCGCGCCGACATCGTGGGGCTGAGCTTCAGCAGCGCCCACAACGGAGCGATGGCGCAGGCTTGCCTGGGCGAGCTGCGCAGCCACCTGCCGCCGGCCATCGAGTTGTGGGCCGGTGGAGCATGCCCGGCGCTCTATTCCAACCCTGTCACGGGCATCACGCCGGTGCGCCATCTCACGGATCTGCAACCGCTGGTCGCCCGATGGCGGCAGACGACAAGAACATCAAGGACATACGCATGAACTTTCCCGCCCCCCGCCCCGTCTTCATCGCCAGGCGGCGCACCCTGCTGGCAGCGACCCTTGGCGCCGGCCTGCTGGCCAGCGGTTGCGCCAGCATGCGCCCGCCAGGCTCGGTCACGCCCGTCTCACCGTTCGACCTGCAGCGCTACCAGGGCCTGTGGTACGAACTGGCACGGCTGGACCATGGTTTCGAGCGGGGCATGACCGATGTGACCGCCGAGTACACGCCGCAGGCAGACGGCAGCGTGAAGGTGGTGAACCGGGGTTTTTCCGTGCCCCGGGGCCAGTGGCAGCGCGCCGTCGGCAAGGCCTTGTTCACGGGCAAGCCGGACACGGCTTCGCTCAAGGTCTCCTTCTTCGGTCCGTTCTACGGCGGCTACCATGTGGCCGCCCTGGACCCTGACTACCGCTGGGCGCTGGTCCTCGGGCCGGACACGCAGTACTGCTGGATACTGGCCAGGGAGCCGAAACTGCCCCCGCAGACCCTGCAATCCATCGTCGCCAAGGCCGCGGAACTGGGCGTCGATACCGGCGCGCTGATCTGGGTCAGCCATGATCGGCACCAGGAAGCGCGCAGCCAGGAGGCCTTGTGAACAGCCTGCCCCCCGTCGCGGTGATCGGCGCAGGAATGGCGGGTTTGGCCTGCGCACAGTTGCTGGCCGAGGCTGGCTGCCGCGTGGATATCTTCGAGAAAAGCCGAGGCCCATCCGGGCGCATGAGCACACGGCGCGCGCAGGATCTGCAGGGTGCGTGGCAGTGCGATCACGGCGCCCCATCGTTTGCAGCCCAGGACCCGGAGTTTGTGCAGGAGGTGCGCCAGTGGGAGCAGCACGGCGTTGTCGCCGCCTGGCGTCCGCGCGCAGTGCGCCTGCAGGGCACAGACGCGGTGCCCGCAGAGGCAGGCCCCGACCGCTGGGTGGGCGTGCCGCGCATGACCTCTCCCGCAGCGTTTCTTGTCCAGCGGCTTGGACAGCAGGGGCATGGCGTACGGCTGCACCTGCAGGCCACGGTGCAGCATTTGCAGCACGGGCCGGCCCGCTGGACAGTGCACTGTGCCGAACAAGGGCAGATGGGGCCGGAATACTGCGCCCTGGTGCTGGCAGTGCCTGCACCGCAGGCGGCAGCCTTGCTGGAGCCGGTCTCGCCCTATGCTGCGGCACTGGCCGCCAGCGCACGCATGCAGCCTTGCTGGGTGGCCATGCTGCGCACCGACGCCCCCCTGCCGCTGGACTGGGATGCGGCAGAAATCACGGATGGCCCGCTGTGCTGGGTGGCACGCGACAGCGCCAAGCCAGGACGGCAAGGGCAACAAGGGCAGCAGACCTGGGTACTGCATGCCAGTGCACGGTGGAGTCAGGATCACATCGAGTCGGACGCTGAATCCGTGGCCGGGCAACTGCTGCAGGCATTCGAGGCCCTGGCCGGCTCTCTGTCCGACTCTCTGCCAGGCGGCCTGCGCGTCACTGCCCACCGCTGGCGCTATGCGCTGCCGGCACCCCACCTGGTCAACCGCTGCTGGTGGGACGCGCCTGCGGGCCTGGGCCTGTGCGGCGACTGGATGTGCGGCGCAGGCGTCGAAGGCGCCTGGCTCAGCGGACGGGCGCTGGCCCGGCGCGCCCTGGCCACGCTGACGCGCTGAACTGCAGGAACGCCCGCGCCATGCACAAGAAGCCCCACCTTCCCTCCAAGCTGTGTGCGTGCTGCGGTCTTGCGTTCACATGGCGCAAAAAATGGGCACGTGATTGGGACGAGGTCAAATACTGCTCGCAGCGCTGCCGCACCGCGCGACTGCCGCCTGATCCCACTCCCCCATCTGCAGGCCGTCAGCCAAGGCGCTGACCTCCAAGCAGGCCATGCGCCCCGCACATTCTGGAGCCCTGGATTGCCGCCAGGCCGGCCCCATAATGCGCCACCCCATTGCATCAAGGAATTGGCACCTATGTCTTCCGGCGGCTTTCACGTCCACGGCCCACACGATCACGAACTCGAACATGCTGCCCAGGGCGAGCATGGCCACACCGCCCATCACGGCATCGGCGGCGGCAGCCTGACCAACCAGATCGCCATGTGCACGGCAGTCATCGCCACGGTGGGCGCCATCTTCGCGTACATGGGCGGCGCCACCCAGGCCAATGCCGGGCTGTACAAGAACGACGCGGCCATCAAGAAGACCGAAGCGGCCAACCAATGGGCCTTCTTCCAGGCCAAGAGCACCAAGCAATCGCTGTCCGAGTTCGCGCGTGATCTGGCGACCACGGAGGACAGGCGGGCGGCCTACCAGGCCAAGGTGGAGCGCTACGAAAAGGAAAAGGACGACATCAAGCGCGATGCCGACCGCCTGGAAGCCGAGGCCCGGCAATGGGACGAGAAGTCCGAGATGCAGATGCACCTGCATCACCGCTGGGCGCAGGCCACCACCGCGCTGCAGGTCGCCATTGCCCTTGCAGCCATCGCGCTGCTGACCAAGAAGAAATGGCTGGAGTACGCCATGCTCGGCGTGGCAGCGCTGGGCCTTGGCGTGGGCGGGCTGGCCATGCTGCACATCTAGAGCGTGTGGCAAAGCCGCAAAGCTGCATATCCGCCTTGGAAGGCAGCTGTGAAACAGCCCCCTGATTCCCCGGCCTTGCCTGCGGCTCAGTCCTCGCTGGGACGGGGGTAGCCGGCCTCTGCCCAGGCTTGCGCAGACGTCCGGGTGAGCTGATGGTCCGGCCTGACTCCCACCCTGGCCAGCTCGCTGCCGTCGGCGGCAGTGGCGGTGAGCGTGGCGCTGGGATTGTCTTCATCGGGCTCGATATCCAGAGAGACGGTCACGCGTGACCCGCCCACCATGATCTGCACATCCTTGTGCAACTGCGCTGCCAGATGCTGCTCATGCCGGCGCATCACCTCGTGCGCCGTCTTCACGAGCGTGTTGAAGGCGGAAACGTCCAGCGGCTTGGGATTTTTCTTGTCGCGGCCCATGGTCCACGGGCCGACCAGGCTTGGCTCCGCCTGGCCGTCCTGGGTCATGGCAACGGCCCAGCCATCGTCGTCTTCATTCTTGATGACGCGGGCCTCCCAGCCGTTGTGATGCCAAAGGCGGTCTTCGAAGATTGAGACGACTTCTTGTTCGAGTTCTGCGGACATGTCCAGACCCTTCCCTTGTGGAAACTATCGAGCCCGAAATTCTACTGTCTATCCATACAGTTCGCGCGCAGAGGTCTATTGCGCAAGCGGCGGCTTCCACGGGGCCATGACACCCGGCAGATACGGTAGCCACGGCAGTCAAAGCGGGCGTGCAGGCTGGTCAGCGGATGGAGCGGCGATTTGCGCCAAGAACGGAGTCTGTGGTCTGCACCTGCTGGTGCTGCCGTACTTTTGCATGCAACTCCGCACAAGGGGCGGCCTCCGGACCACGGGTGCCTCTGGATATTCTGGCTCGCTCACTACCGGTGGCGATAAATCTGATAGGTAGTTCAGGCCATACCAGGATAATAAATTGGATTGAGAAAAATCTTAACAATCAGGATACTGCATGCATTGCGTGGAATTTCTCCTGCATGACGAAGCGCATTAGCCAATTGGAACGGCACATCATCTCACAATGATCTATTGAAATGGAGTTCATTCATGATGACGAAGTGGACAGACAATGGATTTTTCAATCTCACCTGCAATTCGCATCTGAGAAATGCCAGGCACGCCATAGCCATTGCCATTGCTTTCTCGGAAATGGTTTTAGCGCAAGAAGTGATTTTCGCGACGCAAGCATGGGGCGACTCCCCTGAAATGACGCCCATCGCAGTTCCCGAATCCCACCATCAGGTCAGCCGCCGCTGGGTCACCCAGGATGGCGTGCCCATGATGCTGAACCGCTATGAGCGACGTGATGGACGCAATGCAGGCCTGGAAGGAGAGCACATCAGCACCCTTGTCACCAAAGACGGGAAATTCAAGGGCTTCATCCATCTTTCCAGAGACATGATAGGCAAGCCTTTGCCGAACCGTCAGCACAGCGAGCGGATAGCGAGAGACTTTTTGACCGCTGTGGCTCCAGATCTTCTGGCCAATATGCGTATCACCTCTATTGCGGCCTACCACAAACCCCTGCGCATCAACCGCGCAGGCAAAAATGAAAGCCTCCAGGTTACCGGCATGCGGCTCAAGGCACGCAATACAGCCGACGGAAGCTGGTTCTGGGTCGTCATCGGCAGCGACGGAAAGCCCATATCCTTCGAGCGCGATGTGGGTTGGTCCAACCTCCTGTTCAGGCGCAGCAGCGAATATTGGCTGCACGATCCATGGCTGAAGATGCAGCCTTGAGCATTGCGCTAGGCATCCATATAGGCGAAAAGATGCGCGCCAGGAAGGTCGGGGATGGCCAGGGCGGTAAAGTCATAGGTCTTCAGCCCCTCAACCGGGTGAATGAGGTTTTTGCGGCCTCCACGTGTGTCCCTCACCTCAGGCTGACCCCACAGATGGCGAAAACGCTCGCTGTGGCATTCCAGATCCGCAACCAGCCGGCCTATGCGAGCCTGCTCAGGATAGGCCGCTGCCTGGCGGCGGAATGCACGCAAAAAGTAGTCCGTCAGATGCAGCCAGTGCTCGTCATCGGGGCGTGGACGCGTGACGAAGGTGGTCCACAGAAGGTTGCGGGGATAGTTGGGATGTTCCTCGTTCAGGCACCACAGTTGGGCGGCAGAGCGATTGGAGGCCAGCACATCCCAAGCAGCATCAAGTACATAGGCAGGGTCGGGTTCCATTTTGTCGATGATGCGCAAGATCGTGGCCGGGACCTGGGAAGTGTATTGCGGCTGCCGCATGGCGGGGCTGCGGCCTGCCAGCGCATAGAGATGGTCCCGCTCTGCGGGGCTGAGCAGGAGCGCCTTGGCAAGACTGGCCAACACGTGCTCCGATGCACGCACATCTCGGCCTTGCTCCAGCGCGATATACCAATCTATGCCCACCGCGGCGCGCTCTGCCACTTCCGTGCGGCGAAGACCACTAACACGGCGTCGTCTACCGGAAGCCAGCCCCACATCTTCCGGTGTCAATGCCTCGCGTTTCGCGCGTAGAAATCTTCCCAATTCCAGGCTGGAGGCGAAGAGAGGGAGCGTCATGGTAGTACCTCTGATACTAGGATATTTTTTTGCATTTCAAGCAATGGCAGTTTTTATCATAATGCCAGCAAATCTGCAAAATAATCTCAATTATTTTCATGAAAATGCTCTTCACAAAGCCATCCTTCATCTAAACAAAGGCAGCACTCCGAATGGACTCAATTACGCAAGCACTATTGGGTGGAGCGATACAGGGAGCAATGCTGGGTAAGAAACAAGGGCGTCGCGCGCTTCTATATGGAGCTGTTTTGGCGACCGTGCCAGATCTTGACGCATTGGTGCAATATGGCGACCCGATATCCAACATGACTTACCATCGGGGATTTTCCCATTCACTATTTGTGCTGACGGCCCTAGCAGCATTGCTCGCGTGGCTGATACGTAAAGGCTGGCCCGACGGCCCTTACAGCAGCAGACAACTTTTCGTAACGCTATGGCTCGTGCTTGTCACGCATCCGCTACTGGATTCTTTCACGATTTACGGAACTCAGTTGTTCTGGCCTCTTCCATTGACACCCGAAAGCTGGTCGGCGATTTTCATCATAGATCCGGCATATACGCTGCCCTTGCTGATTGCCGTGGCATGGGCATCCCTCAAGGGATTCTCAACCCGCATCAACCATGTGCTTGTCGGCGCCCTGTTCTTGACTTCCATCTACCTGCTTTCCGGGCTCAGCGGCCGCATGCTGGCGGAGCAGCGCGTGCAGGCGGCCCTTCGGACCCAGGGCATCGTGGTCACGCAGTTGCGCGCTGTGCCCATGCCTTACAACATACTGGTCTGGCGCGTCCTGGCCAAGTCGCCAGATGGTCATTACTACGAGGCCATCAGCAGCGCCTTCGATCGCGCACCGCCTGAATGGATACGTCATCCACGAGGCCTGGACCTGGGACACGCCCTGGAGACCATGGCGCTGCACCAGAGACTGCAGTGGTTCACCGACGACTGGCTGCGCTATGAGCTGGTCAATGGGATGCTGATCGTCAGCGACCTGCGCATGGGAATTCCCGGCCTGTACAGCTTCCGCTTCGTGATGGCCCACTGCGACTCCTCCGGTAGCCTGGTTCCCGTCACGCCCAGTGCCTGGCCCAGCCGCATGGCCGGCGGGGCGGAAGCACGACTGATCTTTCAGCGAATTCTGCACCAGCAGCCCCCGCTGCCCCTGCGTGAATGGGCGGTTCGGAATCTCGGGAATACTGACGAGCTTCCAAAGGCGTGCCCGGGCCGTGGCACCCAGGCAAGGTCCGTACAAGATACGCACGACCGAGCGGATGCACTGATCCATTGATTTGCAATAAGGCACAAATCTGTCTCTTCTCAGTTCGCGCGCCTGCAGCACAGGATTGGCGACCCGTTTGGCCTATGTGGAGAACTGCGGGCGCACTCATGTCATGGCCCCAAGCAGTGCTTGCCTTGCGGCAAAAAGAGCCACACCAAGATCACGAGGTCGGTCCAAGACTGACCATCTCCAGTTCGACCACGAACTCCCGGCGCCGCGTACGCTTGGCAGTCTGTCCCAAGCCCAGACTGTGCTGCGCATCGTCTGAGTGCTTCACTTCGATGCCAAGCAGGCCGTGAGGTGATTCATGCAGACCTTACCGAGGTTGCCTCGCTTGCACGTCGCGCTCGCCGCAAATTGCCGCTGGAGCGAAGGGCTTGCGAATGCGATAAGCTTCAAGTCTTATTGAAGGTCAAGGCATCCCTGCCGAGGTCACGTATGAACATTGGCGAACTGAGCAAACGCACAGGCCTGTCCACATCACGCATTCGTTTTTATGAGCAAAGCGGCCTGCTGCAAGCGGCTGAGCGTGGCGCGAATGGCTACCGCAGCTATCCGCCTGAGATGGTGCAGATGCTGGAGCTGATTGCGATGGCGCAAGGGGTGGGCTTCAGCCTGGATGAAATTCGTGCACTCTTGCCGCCCGGCCTGCAAGGCTGGGACCATGAGGCCGTCGTGGGCGCGCTGCGCCAAAAAATTGCCGATATCAAGGCCATGGAGAAAAAGCTGCAGACCAGCAAAAAGCAGTTGCAGGCTTTGTTGTCCGATATTGAAGCGCGGCCAGACAACATGGATTGTCACGACAACGCACGCCGTGTGCTCTCCCATGTACTGGCCCAGCAATCCGAATCCCTGGCCTCTGAAGCAGCGGCCGAAGAAAAAATGGGCAAGCTCATGCGCACCGGACACAAGAAGCGGGCAAGCGCGGCATAGGCCTTCGGCAGTTTGGAACGCGGCCCTAGCGCGTTGCCAGAGCCTGCACCACCTGCTTTGCAGTCGCTTTGGCCGACCCCGGGTTTTGCCCGGTGATGAGGCGGCCATCGGCCACCACATACGACATAAAAGGCAGCAAGGCTTTTTGATAGCGCGCACCGCGCATCTTCATTTCCTGCTCGGCGTTGTAGGGCATGGACCGGGCCACTCCGGCCAGGATTTCTTCCGTCCATGAAAAACCCGTGACCCGTTTGCCCGCGACCAGCAAAGAGCCGTCGCTGAGCTGCGTATTGAGCAGGCCGCAGTAGCCGTGGCAAACCGATGCAACGATGCCACCTTGCTCCCAGATGCTGCGTGTGATGCGCTGCAGCCCCGCACTATCGGGAAAATCCCACATCACCGCATGCCCTCCGGTGAAGTAGATGGCATCGAAATCGTTCGCATCGATATCGGCAGGTGCCGCAGTGTTCGCCAGCAGGGCCATGCGCGCGGGATCATCGAGCCAGGCTTTGGCCGAAGCATCGAAGTGCGGCCATTGGAGTGCGCGCGGCTCCAGCGGTACGGCGCCACCCAGCGGGCTCACCAGTTGCTGCAGATACCCTTGCGCAGCAAACACATCCCAGGCATGGGTCAGCTCCGACAGCCACAGCCCTGTGGCGTGCGCAGGGTCGTCGTAATGAGCGACATTGGTGACGACATGCAAGATACGTGGCGTGCTCATGATGACTCCTGCGCGATGTGCTTGAGGCCCTGTGCGTAGCTGGTGACAGCAAAGTCGGGAAAGCGGCGCTTGAACTTGGACGAATCAAACACATTGTCGTGCGCGTAGCGTGGCAGCAGTTCACGCAGTTCGCGCACGGGCTTGGAGACCCAGCCAGCAACCACCATGGCCAGGTGGCTCAGTACCTTGTAGCGCGGCTCAACCTCAAAGGTTGCAGCCGCCAGGTTCACAAAGGCCTGATAGGTCAGCCGCTCGTCCCAGCAAGGCAGATGCCAGGTCTGGCCATACGCATCTTGCGCATTGCCAATGGCTGCCATGGCGCGGCTTGCATCGGGCGTCCAGATCAGGGTGCGCAGCTTGTCGTCACGCACCGGCACTTTGGCCTTCTGGCCCGCCTTGAGCGGGCCGATCACCAGGGTGTTGGTGATGCTTTGGGTTTTGCCGGGGCCGTAGAACTCTGGCGCGCGGGCAATGGCGACGGGGATATCGCCGCGCTGCATCTCGGCCAGCACCATCTCGGCCATCAAGGCGCGCACGCGCCCCTTGCGGCCCACCGGGGCAAAGGCGGTTTCCTCGGTCTGCCGCTGCGCGGTTTGCGGGTACATGTAGGTGTTGTCGAAGTAGACAAACTTGGCCCCCGCTGCCCGCGTGGCATCGAGCGCGTTGCGCAGCATGGCAGGAAATTGCCCCTCCCATAACTCGGTGTCTGGTGGCAGGCCAGCGGTGAAGTACACGACCTCGCTGCCACGCACGGCCTCCAGGGTTTGCGCGGAATTCATCAGGTCGGCGGACACCAGCTCGTCCGTATCGTTCACCTTGCGCGGCTTGCGGCTGACCAGGCGCAGGTTCTGCGTGTAGTTGCGGTGGAGCTCGCGCGCCAGCTCCACAGCGATCTGGCCATTGGCGCCCAAAATGGTTTGCATATCGATCCTTGCAGCATCTTGTGTGATGAGAGGATATGGAGCTTAAGCTTCAACTTGAGTTGAAGGTCAAGCGGCAAAACTGCAGGTCCCTGATATCAGGTCGAAGCCCCCCGCCGACTCGCTGGCTGTCTGAAGAAACCCGGCACTTCCATCATGTCGGGGAGCCTGGGGCCTGGAGCCTGGAGCCTGGACACTGCGGCCTGCTTTGGTGCACCTGGTGAAGGCCCGGTTCGGGTCGGCAGCGCCTGTGCATGAGCCGCGATGGCGGACTTGCCTCTTTGCGGTTGCTCATCTGTGGTCCGAACTTGTCGGCTTTATCAAGACTGCCACCGCACACCGGCATCAATTGCTGCAATGGGTGCAATGAGAGCAATGGCAGCAATGGCAGCAATGGCAGCAATGTGTGTACAGCAACTATTTGATGCGATCAGAATACACCACCACCATTGAAAAGAAGAAGCCATTCTCAATCCAATGATTGAATTGCCAACTTCCGATGGACGCCGCTTATTCAATGTGACAGAATGAAACGCCAGCAATGAATGGCCTGAAGACCTCTGATGATGGCAGTGGCAAATATTGCCATGGCGATCGCAATGACAGGACGAAAAACTGGATGTACCGCTATTGAGATCCAGAAATCAAATCGTGTTGACTTCGCGCATTTCGGAGGGATCGTTTGGTCAATGAACGTCAGAGCGTACTCTTTTCGACCGCACCTCATCTGCACTGGAAGCGCACTACGGCCATTGTCGCCATTCGGCCAATCATTGAATCCAGCTTCTGGCTTTCGAGCCTTACGCTTCTATGAACATCGCCCCGTAGAAGCCAAAAAACCAAGGGCGATTGACAACGGAGATTTATATGCCTTACAAGAAAAGTCAACAAGTCGGCGGTCAGGGTGGAGACGAATTTTCCGATGATCTGACCCAAGTGGTTCGAATTGTGAGGATTTCGATCAGGCATGGAGCCAGAGTCGATGCCATCCAAACCACATGGCTTCTGACAGACGGAACACAACTCACTGGTGCACGCCATGGTGGCGGGGGCGGCGAAGAAACTGTGATCGAGTTTGGCAGCAACGAGCACATCGTTACGATACAAGGGCGAAGCGGAAGTCGAATTGATTCCCTGACCATTACCACCAACAAGAAGTCCTACGGCCCCTACGGAGGCGACGGAGGGAAACCCTTCGGCCCCATTCCTGCTGAAGCAGCGGGTGGATTCTTTGGTCGTTCCGGCACAAATGTTGACGCGATAGGCGTTTTCATTCCAGCGTAGTGTCAAGCCGGTGATGGTGCCATCGCATCAACAAGGCACCGAAACGGACTGGGATGAAGCCGAGGTTTATTCCAGTCCGCTCATCGGCTCTATGGATTCCTGCTGTCAATCAGGCATCAATCAGCAAAGTCAACGCCCCCGCATCCCCATCAAAACCTCAATCGTCACCGTCGTCGCGTCGTCATCCGGCCTTTTGCGATGCGCGATGCCCAACGCCCTTGACAGTGCCGGCCGCAGGGGTCGCGTGGTGATGCGGGGGTCAGGCTGCGGTGCGCCGGCCTCGTGGGGCAGCAGCGCGGCGCCGTAGCCCGCTGCCACCAGGCTCTTCATTGCGTCGTTGTAGTTCAGCTCGATGCGTGCCTGCGGCCGGGCGCCGCCTGCGGCAAACCATTCGGCGGTCTGGCGCGACAGCCGGGTGCCACGGTCGTTGGCGATCAGGGGGCGGGCCGCAAGCCAGGCGGGCGTGATGTGTCGCGGCGGTTTCCAGGCGGCCGGGATGAAGGCCAGCACGGGGTCCTGGCGCCAGGCCTGCACCTGCAGCCCGCGCAGCACGGGCTGCGGCAAGGCAACGATGCCGATGTCCAGGCTGCCGGCCGCCAGGCGCGCCAGGGCTTCCTCGCTGGTCATCACCGCCACTTGCACGTCGATCTCGGGATGCCGGGCGGCCAGGGTTTCCAGTGCCTGGGGCAAGAGGTGCGCGAGTGCGCCGGTGGAGGCGCCCAGGCGCACGCGGCCCCCGCGCGTGGCGATCTGGCGCTGCACGGTCTGCAGGAGATCGTCGGCCTCGGCCAGGAGCTGGCGCGCCTTGTCTATCAGCAGGCTGCCGGCCGATGTGGCGGTGACGCCGGCCGGTGCGCGGTGCAATAGACGTGTTCCCAGACGCTCTTCGAGCTGCGCCACATGCAGCGTCACCGTGGGCGGCGCCAGGTGCAGCACCTTGGCGGCGGCGGCGAACGAGCCCAGGTCGGCCACCGTCAGCAGGGTGCGCAGACGGTCCAGATTGATTTCGCGCATGGTGCGGTGTCCCAGGTTGCCAGCAATTCAGGAATCATGAATCCGTAGTTTGTCAGATTCAACTGGCCTGCATGCGGCAGGCGCTGCACCATGCGCTCCACACCCAATCGGAGCAACCCATGACCTCTCTTGTTTTCATCGATGGCGACCAAGGCACCACCGGCCTGCAGGTGCGCGAATGGCTGGCGGATCGGACCGACCTGCGCCTGCTGCAACTGCCGGCCGACCAGCGCAAAAGCACGGCGCACCGGGCCGAGGCGCTCAACGACTGCGACATCGCCTTGCTGTGCCTGCCGGACGAGGCTGCGCGCGAGGCGGTGGCGCTGGTGCGCCGGCCCGGCGTGCGCGTGATTGATGCGAGTTCTGCGCATCGCACCGCGCCGGGCTGGGTCTATGGCCTGCCGGAACTGGAGGCAGGCCAGGCTGAACGCATCGCCCATGCCCGGCGCGTCAGCAATCCCGGCTGCTATCCGACAGGTGCTCTGGCACTGCTCAGGCCCTTGATCGACGCGGGCCTGCTGCCCCCCGACTACCCGCTGGCCATTCACGCGGTATCGGGCTATTCGGGACGGGGCCGCGCAGGGCTGCTGGACCATGAGGGCGCTGCCGCCGCCACTGCCGTGCCCCTGCAGGTCTATGGCCTGGGGCTGCACCACAAGCACGTGCCCGAGATACAGCAGCATGCCGGCCTGGCCCATGCGCCGGTGTTCGTGCCGGCCTATGGCCACTACCGGCAAGGCATCGTGCTGACCATCGCCCTGCATCTGCGGCTGCTGCCCGCCGGTGTGACCGCCCGCAGCCTGCACGCTGCGCTGCAGGCGCGGTACCAGGGCCAGCCCTGCATCGAGCTGCAACCCCTGGAGGAGGACGCCGATGCGCAGCGGCTCGATCCGCGTGCGCTCAATGGCAGCAACCGGATGCGGCTGGCGGTGTTCGGACAGCCGCAGGAGCAGCAGGTGCTGCTGACCGCCGTGTTCGACAACCTGGGCAAGGGCGCCGCCGGCGCGGCGGTGCAGAACCTTGATCTGATGCTCGGGCTGCAGCCGATGCTGCAGCCAGGATGCGATGAATCCCTGAGCCTGGTGTGAGCCTGGTGTGAGCGTGGAGTGAGTGCGGTGTGAGCTGCCGGCCTGGGGAAGACGGGGCAAGATCCGGGCAATCCTGCTTCAAGCCTCCACGCCACAGGCCACCGACAGATAGCTTTTCATGCGCGCGCTGGCCCGCTCCGGGTCGGCCAGCGCACCGCAGGCGTCGGCCAGCTCGAACACCTTGGCAAAGTGCGCGGCCCCGCGTGCAGACTGCATTCCGCCGGCCATGGAGAAGTGCTTCTGGTGGCCATTGAGCCAGGCCAGGAACACGATGCCTGCCTTGTAATGCCGCGTAGGCGCGCAAAAAAGCTCGCGCGACAGCGCCACCGTGGGATCCAGCAGTTCCCGGAAGCGTCCGCTGCGGCCCTGGGCCAGTTCGGCCAGCGCCACGGCCGCCACCGGGGCGATGGGGTCGAAGATGCCCAGCAGGCCGTGGGAGTGGCCGCCCTCACCGGCTGCCGTCCCATCGCCGGCCATGAGTTCGGCGTAGTGGAAATCGTCACCCGTGTACATCTTCACGCCCGCAGGCAGCCTGCGGCGCAGCGCCCTCTCCCATTGCGCATCGAGCAGCGATACCTTGATGCCTTCGACCTTGGGCGCCTTCGCTGCGATCAGCGCGGCGACGGTATCAAGGGCCTGCACAAGGTCCGTACTGCCCCAGTAGCCGCGCAGCGCAGGGTCGAACATCTCGCCCAGCCAGTGCAGCACCACGGGCTGGTCGGCAGCGTCCAGCAGCCGGTCATAGAGTTGCAGATAGTCCTGCGGGCCGCGCGCGGCCTGGACCAGGGCGCGGCTGGCCATGAGGACCACGGGGCAGCCTTCGGCCTGCACCACGTCCATCTGCTCGCGGTAGGCCCCCTCGACCTGTGCCAGCGTGACCCCGGGTTGCGCCGCCAGCTGGTCGGTGCCCGCGCCGCAGGCCAGCTGGCCGCCCACTGCCCGCGCATGGCGCGCGCTGCGCTGGATGAGTTCGCGTGCCGATGGCCAGTCCAGGCCCATGCCGCGCTGGGCCGTGTCCATGGCTTCGGCGACCTTGAAGCCCAGGCGGTACAGATGCTCGCGGAAGGCCAGCGTCGCCTCCCAATCGATGGCAGGCGGGCCATCCCAGGGATGCGTGGTTGCCAACGGGTCGATCACCACATGGGCCGCTGCGTAGACGCTGCGGTTGAAGGCAGGGGCCGGGCCCGCGGGAGCGATGGGACTGGCCTTCATGGCCAGTGGCACGAGACGGCCGTCGCTTCGGGGAAGGAGGATCTGCATGGGGGTCTCCTGCCTCAAGCCCGTCGGCCGAGGATGTGGTCGGCAGCCTTCTCGGCCACCATGATGGTGGGAGCGTTGGTGTTGCACGAGGGGATGAAGGGCATCACGGACGCATCGGCCACGCGCAGCCCCTCCATGCCGATGAGCTGCAGTTGCGGCGTCACCACGCTGTCCGGGTCGTGCTCGGGGCCCATGCGGCAGGTGCCCACGGGATGGTGGTCGGTCTTGGCATGGGCGCAGGCGTAGTCAGACAGCTCGGCATCGCTGTCCCGATGTCCGCCCGGCAATACCTCGCCGTGCACGTAGCGCCGCAGCGCTGGCTGGCACAGCAGCTTGCGCGCAAGGCGCAGGCCCTTGATGGACATGGCCCGGTCATGCGGGTCTGCCCAGTAGTTGGGATCGATCAAGGGCGCCGACGCCGGGTCTGCATCCGCGAGCCGGACCGTGCCGCGCGAGCGGGGGCGCAGGTAGGCCGTGTTCAGCGTCACGCCCGCGTTCTCCAGCCCGGTCATTCCGGCTTCTATGCCCGAGCCCAGCCCCAGATGGAACTGGATGTCGGGCGAGCGCGCGAGCGCATCGGGGTCGGCATACCAGAAGCCCCCGGTCTCGAAGAGGCTGGAGGCGGCCGGCCCTTTCTTGAGCAGCAGGTACTGCAGGCCCGCCCAGGCCGCGTGCCAGGGGCGCCGGTATTTGTCGTAGGTGTGGTCGCCCGTGCATTCGGCGATCACGAACAGGTCCAGGTGGTCCTGCAGGTTGGAGCCGACACCAGGGAGGTCATGCACAGGCGCCAGCCCCACGCTGCGCAGATGGTCGGCAGGGCCTATGCCGGAGTGCATCAGCAGCCTGGGCGAGCCTATGGCGCCCGAGCAGACGATGACTTCGCGGCTGGCGTGCACGCTGAAAGGCGTGCGGCTGGTGCCCGAGACCGCCTCCACGCCAACCGCGCGCCTGCCCTGCACCAGCACGCGCAGCGCCTGGGTCTGCAGCTGGATGGTCAGATTGGGGCGGCGCATGCGCACCGGATCGATGAAGCCCGTGGCGGCCGACGCACGGCGCGCATTCCACTGCGTGAGCTGGTAGTAGCCCAGGCCCTGCTGCGCGGCACCGTTGAAGTCGGGGTTGAAGGGCATGCCCATTTCCTGGCCGGCCTGGAAGAAGGCCTCGCAGATGGGCAGCGGGCTGACGGGGCAGGACACGCCCAGCGGGCCGCCGTAGCCGTGGTACTCGTTGGCAAAGCGCTGGTTGTTCTCCGAACGCTTGAAGTACGGCAGCACGTCGCGCCAGGACCAGCCCGTGGCGCCGCCCAGGCGCTCCCAGTCGTCATAGTCTGCCGGCACGCCGCGCGTGTACAGCTGGGCGTTGATGGTCGAGCCGCCACCGATGACCTTGGCCTGCGTGTAGCGCAGCACGCGCTGGTTCAGATGCCGCTGCGGCACGGTCTGCCATCCCCAGGAGCCCCGGCCCCGGGTCATGCGCGCAAAGCCCGCAGGCCAGTGGTACAGAAGATGCGAGTCCCAGCCCCCGGCCTCCAGCAGCAGCACGCGCACCGAGGGGTCGGCGCTCAGCCGGTTGGCCAGCACGCAGCCGGCCGAGCCCGCGCCCGTGATGATGTAGTCATAGCTGTCCATGGTCATCCTCCTCACAGCCGCGCGATGGAGAGCGCGCCATCCACATGCAGCACCGACCCCGTCGCAAACGCCAGCCTGCCGCTGGCCAGCGCGCTGGCGGCCTGCGCCACGTCCTCGGGCCGGCCCCAGCGGCCCATGGGCACAAGGCCCGCAGCGATCAGGCCGTCGTACCGATCGGCAGCACCCGCCGTCATGGCCGTGCGGACGATGCCGGGGCGCAGCTCGAACACGCCAATGCCGTGCGCCGCCAGGCGCAGCGCGAACAAGCGCGTCAGCATGCCCAGGCCGGCCTTGGACAGGCAGTACTCGCCGCGCTCCACCGACGCCATCTCGCCGCTGACCGAGGACACGGTGACGATGGACCGCGCAGCGCCCGAAGGCGCAGCCAGCATGCGCTGCGCCACGGCCTGCGTGAAAAAGAAACTGCCGCGCAGGTTGGTGGCCATCACCCGGTCGAAGTCCTCGGCGCGGATGTCCAGCAGATCGCCGCGGCGCGGCGATCCCATGCCTGCGTTGTTGACCAGGCAGGACGGCACACCGCCCCAGGCGCAGACCGCATCGAGCACACGAGCGTGGTCGTGCACGTCAGCCAGGTCGCCGCGCACACGCAGCGCACGCGCGCCGCAGGCCTGGATCTGCGCGACGCTGGCGCCGTCACTGGCACCATCGTCCTGCAGCGTGGTGATGGCCACGTCAAAGCCGTCGTGCGCCAGTTGCAGCGCAATGGCGGCGCCTATGCCCTGGCTGCCGCCGGTGACCAGGGCCACGGGGCGCCGTGCCGTCGATTGCGGATTCATGGCAGCAGCTCCTGAAGGTGGTGACGCAGGTGACTGCCCACGCGCAGGGCCTGGGCAGCCACGGTCAGCGCGGGGTTGACTGCGGCCGAGGACGGGAAGAATCCCGCATCGACCACATACAGGTTGTCCAGCTCCCAGGCCTTGCACTGCGGGTCCAGCGCCGAGGTGGCCGGATCACTCCCAAGGCGCACCGTTCCGCACTGGTGCGACACCACCTCGGTGCCGAAGCCGCGCGACAGCACCAGCGGGTAGCCGGTGCCGCGCAGTATCTGGGCGCAGCGCGCCACCCAACGCTGGTGGGCGCGCAGGTTGGTGCGGTGCCAGTGCAGGTCGATGGCTCCGTCTGCGCGCAGCGTGACGCGGCTGCTGGGGTGGGGCAGGTCCTCGCTTTGCGCGTACCAGTCCACACTGCGCTCGGCCAGCGCGCTGCGCAGCCACCTCGGGGTGCCCGGCAGGGCGGCACGCAGCATGGGCTCGCGGATCTTTCCCAGCAGTTGCAGGCTGCCCAGCGGCGGGCCGCCCGCGCCGTCGCCAAAATAGAAGTCGTGCAGCGCCAGCGTCTTGGGAAAGCGCGTGCGGTTGCGCCTGAACGGGTGCCATGCCATCAGGGCCGTGGTGTTGTGCGTCATGTAGTGGCGGCCCACCACGTCGCTGCCATTGGCCAGGCCGCGCGGATGCCGCGCATTGGCCGAGCGCAGCAGCAGGGCCGCCGAGTTGATGGCGCCGGCACTGAGCACGAACAGCCCCGCCGTGATGCGGCGCGCCACGCCGCGGTCCACCACCTCCGCCGCGACGACGCGCCGCCCGCCCGCATCGGTGAGCAGGCGCTGAACGCGCACGCCGGTATGCAGCCGCACATTGCGGTGCGCCAGCGCAGGCCGCAGCAGGCAGGTTTCGGCATCGCCCTTGGCCCCCACCATGCAGGGCACGGCGTCGCAATTGGCGCAGCGCCGGCAGTGTCCGCCCGGTCCCAGGTCGATGGCGCAGGGCATGGGAAACGGCCGCAGGCCCTGGGCACGCAAGCGCTGCTCGATGCGCGAAAGCAGCGGCTCATGCGGCACCGGGGGATGGGCATAGGCCGTGCTGCGCGGCGGCTCCGTGGGGTCGGCGCCGCCCTGGCCGCGCACGCCGAACAGCTGCTCGGCCAGGGCATACCAGGGTTCGAGATCGGCATAGCGCAGCGGCCAGGCGGGCGAGATGCCCTCCTCATGCTCCACCGCCTCGAAATCGCGCTGCCGAAAGCGCAGCATGGCCGTGCCGTAGAACTTGGTGTGCCCGCCCACGAAATAGAACATGCCGGGCCGAAACGCCCGCCCGCTGGCGTACCAGACCTCGTCGGTCTGGTAGCGTCTTTCGGCGAAGACGGCCTCGATGTCCCAGTTCTGCGCCTCGCGCGGCAGCACCGGGCCGCGCTCCAGCACCCATACGCTCGCACCGCTGTCCGCCAGTTGCAGGGCCACGGCCGAGCCGCCCACGCCCGAGCCGATGATGAGCACATCGCAGTCCAGCCCGTTGTGCGCCATGGCGGTCATGCGATCAGCGCCTGGGTGGCGGCATCGAAGCAGACCAGCCGAGACAGGTCGATCAGCAGGCGTGCCCTGTCCCCGGCGCGCAACGGCGCATCGGGCGGCAGCCGCGCGGTGAACGCATGGCCACCGAGCTCCAGCAGGGCCAGCGTGTCCGATCCGGTGGGCTCCAGCAGTTCGACGCGGGCCTCGGCCAGGCCCTGGCCGGGGGCGGCCGGCACGCCTTCGGGCGCCAGGCCCACGGCCTCGGCACGTATGCCGGCAATGACTTCGCTGCCCGCATGGCCCTGCAGCGCGGTGGCCAGCGGCTGCGGCAGGGGCAGGGACTGACCGCCGATATCGAGGAAGGGACCGCCCTGCCCCTCACCCGCCCCCTCACCCACGCGCGCAGGCAGCAGGTTCATGCGCGGCGACCCCATGAAGCCCGCCACAAAGGTGTTGGCCGGCCGGTTGTAGACCTGCTGCGGCGTGCCCAGCTGCTGCAGCACCCCGCCCTTCATGACGGCGATGCGCGTCGCCAGGGTCATGGCCTCGATCTGGTCGTGCGTGACATAGATGATGGTGGCGCCCAGGCGCTGATGCAGCTTCTTGATCTCGGCGCGCATGTCCACGCGCAGCTGGGCATCGAGGTTGGACAGCGGCTCGTCGAACAGGTAGAGCTGCGGCTCGCGCGCCAGCGCCCGCCCTATGGCAACGCGCTGGCGCTGGCCGCCCGACAGCTGGCGCGGCTTGCGCCCCAGCAGGTGCTCTATCTGCAGCAGCCTGGACACCTCCTGCACCCGCGCAAGGCGCCGCGACTTGTCCACCTTGCGCATCTCCAGCGGAAAGCCGATGTTGCCCGCCACGGTCATGTTGGGGTACAGCGCATAGGACTGGAACACCATGGAGATGTCGCGCTCGGCCGGCGCCGCGTGGGTGATGTCGCGGCCGCCCAGCGCCAGGCGGCCGCCGCTGGGCGGCTCCAGGCCCGCGATGATGTTCATCAGCGTGCTCTTGCCACAGCCCGACGGGCCGACGAGGACCAGGAATTCGCCCTCCTGCACGGCAATGCTGATGTCCTGCAGGATGCTGGCCGCGCCGAAGCGCTTGTGGATGCGGTCGAGATCAAGGAATGCCATGGAATGCCTCACTGCAAGATGCTGGGCATCAGCCTTTGACGGCGCCGGCCATCAGCCCGCGCACGAAGAACCGGCCCGACACCAGGTACACGGCCAGCGTCGGCAAGGCCGCAATGAACGCCCCCGCGAAGTGGACGTTGTATTCCTTGACGCCGGTGCTGCTGTTGACCAGGTTGTTCAGCGCCACGGTCAGCGGGTAGGAGCTGAAATCGCTGAACGAGGCGCCGAACAGGAACTCGTTCCAGATGCTGGTGAACTGCCATATCGCGGCCACCACGACGATGGGCAGGCTGTTGGGCAGCAGCACGCGCCACAGCAGCCCGAAGAACCCCGCGCCATCCATGCGCGCCGAGCGCACCAGCTCGGCCGGGAAGGCCGCGTAGTAGTTGCGAAAGAACAGCGTGGTGAAGCCTATGCCGTACACCGTGTTGACGAAGACCAGGCCCTTGAGGCTGCCCGCCAGGCCCAGCGCCCCCAGCATCCTGGCCATGGGGATCAGCACGATCTGGAATGGAATGAAGACCGACAGCAAGATGGCGCCGAACAGCAGGTCCGCCCCCCGGAAACGGAACTGGGTCAGGATGCAGCCGTTGAGCGCGCCCAGGGCCGTGGACAGCAGCACGGATGGCACGGCCACCAGGAAGGAATTGAGGAAGAACGGCCGCAGCCCCGTGGCCTGCACGCCGATCTGCGCCGTGCTCCAGGCGCTGCGCCAGGGCGCCAGCGTCCACTGGCCGGGCAGCGCCAGCAGGTGGCCGCTGCGGATCTCGTCGAGCGGCTTGAACGAATTGGCCAGCATCACATAGACCGGCAGCAGGAAGACCGCCGCCAGCAGGACCAGCGCCGCATACAGCAGCACGCGCCAGGGCTGAAGCCGCCGTGTCACGGACCAGGGTGTGCGCAGCTCAGTCATGGCGACCTCCTGCGCTGCGCATGGCGCCCCAGAGATAGGGCAGGACGATGGCGCCCACGGCCAGCAGCATCAGCACCGAGCTGGCCGCGCCCACGGCCATCTCGTTGCGGGTGAACGAGTACTGGTACATGAACACCGAGGGCAGCCAGGTCGAGCGGCCGGGCCCGCCATTGGTCAGCGCAATCACCAGGTCATAGGACTTGATGGCCATGTGCGCCAGGATCACGAAGGCCGATACGAAAACCGGCCCCAATTGCGGCAGGATGATGCGCCAGTAGACCTGCCAGGTGCGCGCGCCATCGAGCCGCGCCGCATGGATCTGCTCGGAGTCCACCCCGCGCAGGCCCGCCAGGAACAGGGCCATGGCAAAGCCGCTGGTCTGCCACACGGCGGCGATGACCACGCAGTAGATGGCCATGTCGCCGTCCTTGATCCAGCCGAACGCAAAGCCCTGCCAGCCCAGCAGGTGCATGGATTTTTCCAGGCCCACGCCGGGGTCGAGCAGCCATTTCCACGCCGTTCCCGTGACGATGAAGGACAGGGCCATGGGGTACAGGAAGATGGAGCGCAGCACGGCCTCGGCGCGGATCTTCTGGTCGATCAGGATGGCCAGCACCAGGCCCAGCGCCATGGCAATGGCGATGTAGAGGCTGGCGAACACCGCGAGGTTGTTCGCCGAGATCTTCCAGTTCTCCAGCCCCAGCAGCCGCGTGTAGGCAGCGGTGCCGGCCCATTCATGGCGCGGCAGCAGGGTCGATGCCGTGAACGACAGATAGACCGTGAACAGAATGCATCCGTACACGCACACCAGCGTGAGCAGCACGCTGGGGCTGAGCAGCAGCCTGGGGAGCCAGCCGGCCTTCATGGCAGGGTCCTCCATCAGTCGGCCAGGGCCGAGGCCAGCTCGGCCACGGCCCTGGCATCGTCGATCTGGCCGTTGAAGTGGCGCGTGACCACGTCATAGATGGCGTTCTTGGCCGATGCGGCCGTCGCATGGCCCAGCGCAATGGAGCCCAGCATGCTGCGCCGGCCATCGGCCTCGGCCACGTCGCGGATGGCCTTTTTGCCGCATTCGTCGAAGGCCGTATCCGCCACGTCCAGGCGCGCAGGCGCCGCACCCTTGACGACATTGAACGCCGACTGAAAGGCCGGCTCCATGATGGCGGCCGCCAGCTTGCGCTGAGCGGCCGCCTTGCCCGCGTCGGACAGCCTGAACATCACGAACTGGTCGGTACTGAAGGCCACCATGCCCTGGGTGCCCGGGAAGCGATAGCAGGCAAAGTCCTTGCCGGGCTGCTTGCCGGCGTTGAGGAACTCGCCCTTGGCCCAGTCGCCCATGATCTGGAAGCCCGCCTTGCCGGCGATGACCATGCCCGAGGCCACGTTCCAGTCGCGACCTGAAAAATCCTTGTCCACCAGGCTGCGGATCTGCGCCATGCGCTGGAATACCTTGCGCGTGGTCGCCGACCGGATGGTGGCCGGATCGCGCTCGATGAAGGCCTTGCGGTAGTAGTCGGCGCCGCCCGTGGACAGGGCCACGCTGTCGAACACGATGGCCTCCTGCCAGGGCTGGCCGCCATGGGCGATGGCGATGAAGCCGGCCTGGCGCACCTTGCGCGCCGCCGCGATGAACTCGTCAAAGCTCGCTGGCTCGGCCGTCACGCCCGCCTGGGCCAGCACCTGCCGGTTGGCCCACAGCCAGTTGGTCGAATGGATGTTGACTGGCGCCGCGATCCAGCGGCCCTGGTAGCGCGAGAATTTCTGCACCTCCTGCGGCACGCTCTTGTCCCAGCCCTCGCGCGCGGCCAGGGCATCCAGGTCGGCGACCACGCCCTGGCCGCCCCAGTCCAGGATGTCGAAGCCCAGCATCTGCACCGCCGTGGGCGGGTTGCCCGAGGTCACGCGGGCGCGCACCGCCGTCATGGCCGCCTCGCCGCCGCCACCGGCCACGGGCATGTCGTTCCAGCGCACGCCCTGCTTTTCCAGCCCGCTCTTGAGCAGGTTCAGCGCGGCGGCCTCGCCGCCAGCGGTCCACCAGTGCAGGACCTCGACGCTCTGCCCGGCCATGGCGGCCGGCGGTGTGGCAAAGGCCATGGCCAGCGCCATGGCAGTCAGTGGCCGCTTCATGCCGTGTCTCCTTCGTGGATGGGCAGATACCAGTGGCTGCGCGCACCCAGGTGCATGTGCAGGGTCTTGGCCTGGGTGTAGTCCTCGGCGGCACGGCGGCCCAGCTCTCGGCCCAGGCCGCTTTGGCGGTAGCCGCCGAAAGGCAGCTCGGCATGGCCTTCGAGGAAGGTATTGACCCAGACCGTGCCGGCCTTGATGCGCCGCGCCGCCGCCAGGCAGGTGCTGAAGTCACGGCTCCAGACGGCGGCCGACAGGCCGTAGAGCGTGGCGTTGGCCAGGTCGATCGCATCGTCCAGGTCCTCGAAGACCAGCACCGCGAGCACGGGCCCGAAGACCTCCTGCCTGGCAATGGCCATGTCCGGCGTCACGCCGGCCAGCACCGTGGGCTCCACATACAGGCCCGGGCGCGCCATGCGGCCGCCGCCCAGCACCACGCGGGCGCCGGCCTGGCGCGCGGCCTCGATGTGGGTGAGGATGGCGTCCAGCTGGCGCTGCGTGGTGATGGCGCCCACCTGCACGCCCTGGTCCAGCGGATCGCCCACGCGCACCTGCCGAGCGCGCTCGGCCACGGCGACCACGAAGCGCTCGGCGATGGCCGCCTGCACCAGCACGCGGCTGCCGCTGTTGCAGCACTGGCCGGCATTGAAGTGCATGCCCAGCACCGTGGCATCGACGGCCGCCTCGAAGTCGCAGTCGGCAAAGACGATCTGGGGGTTCTTGCCGCCCAGCTCCAGAGACAGCTTCTTGAGCGTCTGCGCCGATGCTGCGGCCACCTTCCGGCCTGTTTCCGTGGAGCCCGTGAAGGACAGCATGTCGATGTCCGGGTGCGCGGCCAGGACCTCGCCGACAGCGCCACCGCCGCCTGGCAGGATGTTGACGGCACCGGGCGGCAGGCCGGCGTTCATGAGGATCTCGCCCAGCATCAGCGTGGTGGCCGATGTTTCCTCGGCCGGCTTGACCACGGCCGTGCAGCCGGCGGCCAGCGCAAAGGGCAGCTTCTGGCTGACGATGAGCAGGGGAAAGTTCCAGGGCGTGACGATGCCGACCACGCCCAGCGGCTCGCGCAGCACCACACCCAGCGTCTGCTCGCCCAGCGTGTCATAGCTGTCGCCATGCAGGTTGCGCGCCAGCGCGGCGGCGTAGTGCCACAGGTCGGCCGCCGCGCCCACCTCGTCCAGCGACTGGGCCAGCGGCTTGCCGGTCTCCAGCGTCTCCATCCGCGCCAATTCCTGCCTGCGGTCCAGCAGGCGTTCGGCCACGGCACGCAGCACGCTGGCGCGCTGCGCACCCTTCATGCGGGGCCAGGGCCCGTGGTCCGCAGCGCGGCGTGCTGCGGCAATGGCACGCGCGGCATCGGCCCGCCCGGCCCGCGCATGGATGCTGGCCACGGTGCCGTGGGCCGGGGAGCGGCGTTCCAGCGTCGCGCCGTCGGCCGCATCGGCCCAGGCGCCATCGATGAGCAGCCGGCCATGGAACGGGGGCCTGTGGACGAGGCCGGCCATGGCCCCTGCATTCACTGCAGGTGCATGGGCTGGAGGCGGGTTCGCGGCAGTCATGGTGGCGGTCTCCTTGGGTGGTTCAGGGGTGAGGCAAGGGCGGGACGGCGAATCGGCAGGTCGGCAGGTCGGCGCAGATTCAGCGGCCCAGGTAGCGCGGCGCGCGCTTTTCCTTGAAGCTGCGCAGGCCTTCGGCTGCATCGGCCGTGCTCGCGGCCAGGGCTGCGGCCATGGCTTCCAGCGCGGCGGGTGCGTCTTCGCCGGCGGCGGCATTGATCAGTTGCTTGGTCAGCTGCAGTGCCACGGGCGCCTGGCCTGCCATGTCGTGGGCCAACGCAGCAGCGCGCAGGCCCAGTTCGCTGGCCGGCACCCGTTCATGCACCAGCCCGCAGGCCAGCGCCTGATCGGCGGACAGCCGCACGCCGCCCAGGGCCAGGTACTTCGCGTGGCCGGGGCCGATCAGCCGCACCAGCCGCTGCGAGCCGGACCAGCCGGGACAGGTGGCGATCGATGCCTCTGGCAGCGCGAACTGCGCCGTATCGACGGCGATGCGCACATCGCTGGTGATGGCCAGCTCCAGCCCGCCGCCGAACGCATGGCCGTTGAGCGCCGCAATCACGGGCTGGCGCAGCCGCGCCCAGCGGTCGAACACCTGGTGGCCACGGCGCACCCACTGCCGCCACATGTCCAGCGGCTGCAGCGCGGCCCAGGCATGGATGTCGGCGCCCGCGCAAAAGGCCCTGTCGCCACGGCCGGTCAGCACCACGGCACGGATGGCGCCATCGGCCTCGATCTCGCGCGCCATGTGCTCCAGTGCGTCGAGCATGCAGGGGGTCAGCGCGTTCAGCCGTGCGGGCCGGTCTATCGTGACCTGGGCCACGGGGCCCTGGCGCACCAGTTGAACCAGGGTCTCAGCCACGGCGGACCTCCCGGGCCTGCAGGGCCAGGCCAAAGGGCGCATCGTGGAACAGGCGCTCATCCATTCGCCGCAGGTCGGGCGCCACCTGCAGCGCCATGCCGGCCTGCTCCAGCACATCGCGCTGCAGGTCCACGCCGGGCGCGATCTCGCGCACGACCAGTCCCTGGTCTTCGAGGTCGATGACGCAGCGCTCGGTCACATAGCGCACCCGCTGCCCGCGCTGGCGCCCGACCAGGCCGCTGAAGCTGATGTGCTCGGCCGTGCCGACGAACTTGCGCGTGCCGCCCTCCTCGAGGATGTCCAGCCGCCCGTCGCCCACGCGCAGCCTGGCGCCGGCCGTGAAAAGTCCGCAGAAGACGATGCGCCGCGCATGGGCCGTGATATCCACAAAGCCGCCGCAGCCGGCCGTCAGATAGGGCCTGGCCCCCAGCCGCGAGACATTGACGCTGCCATCGCCATCCACCTGCAGGAAGGACAGCAGCGTCACATCGAAGCCCCCACCCTGGAAATAGGTGAACTGCTGGGGCGAGGCCACGATGGCATCGGCATTGGCCGCGCAGCCAAAGGCAAAGCCCAGCAGCGGCATGCCGCCGACGGCGCCCTGCTCTATCACCCAGGTCACCTCGCCATGCAGGCCCTCCTCGAGCAGGATGCGCGGCACATTGGCCGCAATGCCAAAGCCCAGGTTGGCGGCATGCCCGTGCGCCAGTTCCATGGCGGCGCGGCGCGCAATCACCTTCTCGGGCCCCCAGGCCTGGGGCTCGAAGCCGGACAGCGGTTGCGCAACCTCTCCGCTGATGGCCGGGTCGTACACCGTCTGCGTGGTCTGCCACTGATCGGCATCGACCACCACATGGTCCACCAGATGGCAGGGGACGCGGACATCGTGCGGCCTCAGGTGGCCGGCCCTGACGATGCGCTTGACCTGGGCGATGACGATGCCGCCGTTGTTGCGTGCGGCCATGGCCTGCTCCAGCGCGCCCAGCAGCGCGCCTTCGTGCTCATAGCCCAGGTTGCCGCGCTCATCGGCCGTGGTGGCGCGCAGGACGGTCACGTCGGGCGCCACAGCGGGAAAGAACAGCCAGTCGCGCCCGTCGAAATGCTGCAGGCGCACTACCGGATGGCGGCTGGCCGGCTCGTTCATCGCGCAGCCCTGCTGTGCGGGATCGACAAAGGTGCCCATGCCCGCCTGGGTCAGCACGCCCGGGCGCCGCGCAGCCGCCTCGCGGTGCATGTCGAACAGGATGCCGCTGGGGATGTTGTAGGCCTGGATCTGGTTGTCCACCACCATGCGCCAGATCGCAGGCATGGGCAGCGAGGACGGGCCGCTGGGATACGAGCCGGCCAGGACACGCGACAGCAGCCCGGGCCGGGCCAGATGGTCCATTCCCTTGATGCCGTACATATCGCCGGCCGCAATCGGGTGCAGCGTGGTCAGGTTGCGCGGAGCACCCTCGCGTTCGAAGCGCTCGCCAATGGCGGCCAGCACCTTGTCGGGGCAGCCCAGCCCGCTGGACGAGCTCACGCTGACGATGTCGCCGTCGCGCAGCAAGGCTGCAGCCTGTGCGGCGGTGATGTGCTTGCTCATGCGGCTGCCCCCCGTTCCCGTGCCAGGGGATTGGCTATGGGCACGGCCCGGCCCGTGCGGCAGGCCTGGGCCATGGCCACCGCCGCCGCCAGCGAGCGCACGCCGTCCTCGCCGGTGGCGGCAGGCAGGCCTTCGCCACGCAGCGCGGCGCAGAACGCGGCCACCCCATGCGCGTAGAGACCGTGGTGCTCCACGGCAATGGCCTGCTCGCCGGCCCCATTGCGCAGCAGCACCTCGCCGCCCGGCCGCTGCGTCATCACATCGCGCCCGATGAGCGAGCCCGAGGTGCCATGGATCTCGATGCCGGTTCCCGCATGCGCCACGGTGAATGCCGCATGCAGTTGCGCCAGCACGCCGTTGTCCAGCCGCAGCACGGCCATCACGCCGTCCGCCACGCCGTTGCGGGACAGCGGTCCTTGCTGCTCCAGCGCCACCGCCTCCACCGGCTCAGCCCCCAGGATGAAGCGCAGCGCATCCACGTCATGCACGCCGATGTCGAGGATCACGCCACCGGCCTCGGGCCGCTCCAGCCGCCAGCCCTGCACAGAGGGCGGCAGTTCGATGGCGTGGAAGACGCGCGCAAACAGCGGCTGGCCCAAGGCGCCATCGCGCACCAGCTCGCGCATCCTGCGGTGCGTTGCCGCGTTGCGCAGGTGGTGGTTGGTGCCCAGCACCACGCCCGCGGCCCGGCATGCCCTCACCATGTCCAGCGCCTGCTGCACGGTCAGCGCCAATGGCTTCTCGCACAGGACATGCTTGCCGGCCGCTGCCGCAGCAAGGACCTGGGCGTGGCGCAGTTCGTTGTCGGAGCTGACGTAGACCACCTGGACTGCCGGGTCGGCCAGCAGGGCGGGCACCGAGTCGTAGGCGCGGGCAATGCCCTGCTCGGCAGCAAACTGCGCCGCGCGCTTTGCACTGCGGCTGGCGACCGCCGCCACCGTGTGCCCGCGCTGCGCGCGGATGGCACCGATCATGTGATCGGCAGCAATGGTGCTGGCCCCTATCAATCCCCAACCGACCTCGCTCATGGTCCCCCTCCCTGTATTGATGATTTCTATTGGAACGTTCTAATTGATTATTGGAACGTTCCAAAAGAAGATCAAGCACAATCGCGCCGACCCAGGGAAAACACCGAACCATGATGAACAAGCCCCCTTCCGTGCGCGCCGTGACCATCCTTGACGTGGCGGCTGCGGCCCAGGTCTCCAAATCAACGGTGTCGCTGGTGCTCAAGGGCAGCCCCCTGATTCCGGCCGAGACATCGGAGCGCGTGCGTGCAGCGGCAGCGCAGCTCGGCTACGTCTACAACCGCCGCGCCGGAGAGCTGCGGCGCCAGTCGTCCAACATGGTCGGTGTCGTGATCAACGACCTGATGAACCCCTTCTTTGCCGAGGTGCTGGCGGGGCTGGAGCGCAGGCTGGCCGATGCCGGCTTCATCACGCTCATGGCCCATACCAGCGAAAGCCTGGAGCGCCAGCAAAAAGTGCTGACCGCCATGCGCGAGCACAACGCGGCCGGCATTGCGCTGTGCCCGGCGCTGAACACGCCGGCCTCGCTGGCGCAGGACCTGCAGTCATGGGGCATTCCCCTGGTGGTCATGATCCGCACGCTGGGCGAGGGAAGCTACGACTTCGCAGGCGCCGACAACGCCCATGGCGTGATGGCGGCCACGCGCCACCTGCTGGCGGCCGGACATCGCCGCATCGGTTTTCTGGGAGGGCTGGACGGCCTGATGCTGGAGCAGCGCCTGAGCGGCTGCAGGGCCGCCTTTGCCGATGCGGGCCTGGCTTTCGATGAAGACCTCCTGGTTTTCTCCGCCAGCCCCACGCGCACGGGAGGGCATGACGCCATGCGCAGCCTGCTGGCCGCGCAGCCAGCCATCAAGGCGGCCATCTGCTACAACGATCTGGTGGCCTTTGGCGCACTGTCTGCCCTGGACGAAAACGGACTGCGCGCAGGCAAAGACTTCGCGCTCATGGGCTTCGACAACGTGTTCGATGCCGCGCATTCCCATCCCCCCCTGAGCACGGTGGACGTGCGCCCCGCCGAGCTTGGCGAACAGGCTGCCACCTTGCTGCTGGCACGCATGGCCCATCCGGGCCAGCCCCGCCAGCAGTTGTTGGCCAGGCCCAAGCTGGTGCTGCGCCAGTCAGCCTGAAGACCGCGGCGCGGTCGGAACTGGCCCGGATACCGACTGGCTCCACCGCGCTGAGCGGGATGCACTCCAGCCTGCCGGCTTTTGATGAACCAAGCTCATGGTTTCATGAAATAAGACCACTTTACTTCATCGATTGCCGTCCATAACATCCGCACCTATTGCTTGCCCGCAGTTTTCGGCAAGGGCATGAATCAGGTCGCAGATCACAATGAACCAAGAACTCAGCTTCCATCTCAAGCGCATTCGTTTCGATGAAGACTATCAACCATCGGACAGCACGCGCATTACCACCAACTTTGCCAATCTGGCCCGTGGCGATTGCCGGCAGCAGAACCTGCGCAACACGCTGAGGATGATTGACAACCGCTTCAACGACCTGGCCCACTGGGACAATCCCACGGGAGATCGCTACTCTGTGGAGCTCGAGATCATCTCGGTCGAAATGGGAATTGGCGCCAGAAACGGCCTTGGTGCGTTTCCGTTGATCGAGATATTGAAGACCAGCATCCTCGACAAGAAGAACCACAAGCGCATAGACGGCATCGCAGGGAACAATTTCTCCTCCTACGTGCGCGACTACGATTTCAGCGTTGTGCTTTCGGAGTACAACGCCAACCGCTCCGAATTCGGCACCCCCGATGATTTTGGCGACTTGCATGGAAAGCTGTTCAGGCAATTTTCCAGTTCAGGCACCTACAGGCAGCACTTCGACAAGCCGCCCGTCATCTGTATCAGCGTGTCCACCAGCAAGACCTACCAGCGCACCGGAAACCGGCACCCCATACTGGGCATCGAGTATCGGCAGAGCGAGTTCTCCTCGACCGACCGGTATTTCGAGAAGATGGGAATGCAGGTTCGCTTCTTCATGCCTCCAAATGGCGTTGCGCCACTGGCCTTCTACTCTCACGGCGACCTGCTGAACGACTATACGAATATCGAGCTGATCGGCACGATCAGCACCATGGAGACCTTCCAGAAGATTTATCGCCCCGAAATCTACAACGCGAATTCTGCAGCCGGGATGCTCTATCAACCCAGCCTGAAGAATCACGATTACTCGTCGACGCAGATTGTCTATGACCGGGAAGAGCGCAGCCAGTTGGCTGTCAAGCAGGGCAAGTTTGCAGAGCAGCACTTCATCAAGCCGTACAAGAATGTGCTTGAGCAATGGGCTGCCGATTTCGCCCTGTAGCCACCCGCCGCCATGCCTGCCATGGCACCCAATCCGTGGCGGGCCGGGAAAACCGTCCCGGAGCACGCCCGCCATACCCCTGTTTGATTTGAAGGAATTCCCAGATGTTCGAAACCTCGATCGCCGGCAGCCTGCCCAAGCCCGCCTGGCTGGCTGAAACCAACAAGCTCTGGCCCCAGTGGAAGGCCGAAGGCGATGCGCTTCGCCAGGCCAAGGCCGATGCAACCCTGCTGTGGATCAAGGCCCAGGAAGACGCAGGCCTGGACATCGTGTGCGACGGCGAGCAGTCGCGCCAGCACTTCGTGCACGGCTTCCTGGAACAGGTCGAGGGCATCGACTTCGAAAACAAGGTGAAGATGGGCATCCGCGACAACCGCTACGACGCGATGGTGCCGCAGGTGGTGTCGGCCCTGCGCCTGAAGGGCCGCGTGCATGCCTTCGAGGCCCAACTGGCACGCGCGCACACCAGGAAGAAGCTGAAGTTCACGCTGCCCGGCCCCATGACCATCGTCGACACCGTGGCGGACCGCTTCTATGGCGACAGGGTGAAGATGGCCTTCGCCTTCGCCGAGCTGCTCAACCAGGAGGCCCTGGCGCTGCAGGCCGACGGCGTGGACATCATCCAGTTCGACGAGCCCGCCTTCAACGTCTACATGAAGGACGCCGCCGACTGGGGCGTGCAGGCGCTGGAACGTGCGGCGCAGGGCCTGACCTGCACGACGGCCGTGCATATCTGCTACGGCTACGGGATCAAGGCCAATACGGACTGGAAAAGCACCCTGGGCGATGAATGGCGCCAGTACGAGACGGTGTTCCCCGCGCTGGCCAAGAGCCGCATCGACCAGGTGAGCCTGGAGTGCATCCACTCCCACGTGCCGCCCGACCTGATGAGGCTGCTGGCCGGCAAGGACGTGATGGTCGGCGTGATCGACGTGGCCAGCGACGTGGTCGAGACCCCCGAAGAGGTGGCCGACACCATCGGCCGGGCGCTGGAGTTCGTGCCGAAGGAGCGGCTGTTCCCCTGCACGAACTGCGGCCTCGCCCCCATAGGCCGCGACGTGGCGTGGCGCAAGCTGCAAGCGCTGGCAGCAGGCACGCGGCTGGCAAAGGAGCGGTTGGCCGCTGCGTAAGTCGCGACCGGCCGCCACGCCGGGCTACCCAGGGCTGCGATGGATCTGCAATGCGGCAGAACAAAAACCCCAGCGCACCCTGCATCAAAGGGCTTGTTCGTCCGGACCGGGCCAGCCCCGCCAGCCATTGCTGGCTACACGTCGGCTGGTACAGCGGGCGAGCCTGAGTCAACCTGGGCCAGCCGTGCCGCCCACCATCTCCCGCACCCAGCCCGGCAGCTCGACGGCCTTCTGCCTGGGAAAGTCCACCCAGATGACGGTGCCGCCACCGGCCGCGCAGATCACGCCGGGTTCGGAGACGCGTTCCATGGTTCCCCAGGTCTCGAAGGTGGTGCGGCCGGGGTCGCTGACGTACATCTTGAGCAGTACTTCGTCGGGATAGGCCAGCTGCTGGTGGAAGTTGCAAAAAGCATTGACGATGACCGGCCCCTGCCCGCCCGGCGTAGGCGCCATGCCCGCTTCAACCATCCAGTCGATGCGTGCAGTCTCCAGATAGCGGAAGTACATGGCGTTGTTGACATGGCCCATGGCGTCCATGTCGCCCCAGCGCACTTTGAATCGCATCTCGTGAACCCATTTTTTATATTCTGGAATCTCTATGCGCATGCCTGCAGTCTCCTTGTTGTAGCGCCACCGCAAGGCACCATGCCCCGCAGCCCCCGGTCACTGTGCAGCAGGGCGGATTCCCGCGCTGTCACCTATCAGCAACGGCAGGGTCCAAGCACGTCATAGAATCCACCGCATTGCGGCTTTTGCGCTGCAACCGAACAAACGTTCGGTCTGCCGACCATCCTGTTTTTCAATATCCAAGCGAGACACCCCGATGACGAACGAAGAAATCCTGGCCCAGTACGGGCCGCGCGAAGCCATGGAATACGACGTGGTGGTGGTCGGCGGCGGCCCCGGCGGGCTGGCCACGGCCATCCGCCTCAAGCAGCTGGCGGCCGAAAAAGGCCAGGATGTCTCCGTCGTCGTGCTGGAAAAAGGGTCGGAACCCGGTGCCCACATCCTGTCGGGCGCCATCATGGACCCGCGTGCGCTGACCGAGCTGATCCCTGACTGGAAGGAAAAGGGCGCGCCCCTGACCCAGCCCGTCACCGATGACGCCATGGTCTTCCTGGGCGAGAAATCCGCCCTGCGCACGCCCAACTTCCTGCTGCCGGCCTGTTTCCAGAACCATGGCAACTACATCGTTCGCCTGGGCTACGTGGTCAAGTGGCTGGGCGAGCAGGCCGAGGCACTGGGCGTTGAAATCTTCCCGGGCTTTGCTGCCGCCGAGGTGCTCTACAACGAGGACGGTTCGGTCAAGGGCGTGGCCACCGGCAACATGGGCATCGGCAAGGACGGCGAGCCCACGGGCGAGTTCCAGCTGGGCATGGAGCTGCACGCCAAGTACACGATCTTTGCCGAAGGCTCACGCGGCCATCTGGGCAAGCAGATCATCGCCAAGTACCAGCTGGACGCCGGCAAGGACCCGCAAAGCTACGGCCTGGGCATCAAGGAGCTGTGGGAAATCGACCCGGCACGCCACAAGCCCGGCTTCGTGATGCACACGGCCGGCTGGCCCATGGACAGCAAGACCTACGGCGGCGCCTTCCTCTACCACCTGGACGACAACAAGGTCACGCTGGGCTTCATCACGGGCCTGGACTATGCCAACCCCTACCTGAGCCCCTTCGAGGAATTCCAGCGCTGGAAGACCCATCCCAACATCCGCTACTACCTGGAAGGCGACGAGTCCAAGGGCATCAAGCCGGCCAAGCGCCTGGGCTACGGCGCGCGCGCCATCACGGCCGGCGGCCTGCTGTCCCTGCCCAAGTTCGTGTTCCCGGGCGGTGCGCTCGTGGGCTGCGACGCAGGTTTCCTGAACGTCAGCCGCATCAAGGGCAGCCATGCCGCCATCAAGACCGGCATGCTGGCCGCCGAGGCCGCCTATGACGCCATCGTCGCGGGCCGCCAGGGCGACGAGCTGGGCGCCTATGTCCAGGCCTTCGAGAACAGCTGGCTGTACGAAGAGCTGAACAAGTCGCGCAACTTCAAGGCCTGGTTCAAGAAGGGCCTGACCACGGCCACGCTGATGAACGGCATCGAGCAGTTCGTGCTCAAGGGCAACATCCCCTGGACGCTGCACCGCGACAAGCCCGACCACGCCTACCTGAAGCCTGCGGCCGAGTGCAAGCCAATCGACTACCCCAAGCCCGATGGCAAGCTGACCTTCGACCGCCTGTCCAGCGTCTTCATCAGCAACACCAACCACGCCGAAGACCAGCCCGCCCACCTGACGCTCAAGGACGCCTCGGTGCCCGTGGCCATCAACCTGGCCAAGTACGCAGGCCCCGAGCAGCGCTACTGCCCGGCCGGCGTCTATGAGTTCGTGGACGATACGGCCCAGGGCGGCAAGCGCCTGCAGATCAACGCCCAGAACTGCGTGCACTGCAAGACCTGCGACATCAAGGACCCCACGCAGAACATCGTCTGGGTCACGCCCGAAGGCGGCGGAGGGCCGAACTACGCGGGCATGTGATCCGCGCGCCACACCGGCCCTTCTCCGAAGCCTGCCCAAGCCTGCTTGTGCAGGCTTTTTCTTTGAGCCTCGTCAAAGCAACATCGGTGCAGAAAGCATAGAAGGCCATCCGAAATGCCATCGCACGCAATAAAAATGCACGGCAAAGCCAAAAACAGGCCCTTGAAGACGCAAACCTGCATCGCCAAACCTGTCCAAGACGCATGAAAAAGTTGCACCTAGGGCATTCCCCGCAGATTTCATGCCAATTTTTAGATACAAACCTATAGGTGAAAACCGGGTCGTCCAAACGCCAAGGCGTACAGGGCGGCTGCAGTAGACTTTGCCGCGAAGCGCCGCGACCGTCCTGTGCGGCCTTCTGCTGAGCAAACAGGAACAACCACAAGCACGTTGGAGATACACGTATGAAGCACTTGTCTTGGGCGCCCCTGGGCGCGCTGGCCCTGGCAATTTCCGCCATTGCGGGCGGCGCCCACGCCGCTGACGAGAAGTCGGTCGCAGTGACCGCCATCGTCGAGCATCCTGCACTCGACGCCGTGCGCGACGGCGTGCAGGCCGCGCTCAAGGAAGCAGGCTACGAAGCCGGCAAGAACCTCAAGTGGCAGTACCAGAGTGCCCAGGGCAACACCGGCACGGCCGCGCAGATCGCTCGCAAGTTCGTCGGCGACAAGCCTGATGCCATCGTCGCCATCGCCACGCCCTCGGCCCAGGCCGTGGTCGCCGCCACCAAGACCGTGCCCGTGGTGTTCTCCGCCGTGACCGACCCCGTGGCCGCCAAGCTGGTGCCCAGCTGGGAGCCTTCCAAGAACAACGTGACCGGCGTGTCCGACCTGCTGGCCCTGGACAAGCAGATGGAGCTGGTCAAGCAGGTCGTGCCCAACGCCAAGCGCGTGGGCATGGTCTACAACCCCGGCGAGGCCAACTCCGCCGTGGTCGTCAAGGAACTCAAGACCCTGCTGCCCAAGCTGGGCATGACCCTGGTGGAAGCCGCCGCTCCCCGCTCCGTGGACGTCAGCAGCGCTGCGCGCAGCCTGGTCGGCAAGGTCGATGTGATCTATACCAACACCGACAACAACGTGGTCTCGGCCTACGAGTCGCTGGTCAAGGTCGGCCAGGACGCCAAGATCCCGCTGGTGGCCTCGGACACCGACTCCGTCAAGCGCGGCGCCGTGGCGGCCCTGGGCATCAACTACCGCGATCTGGGCGAGCAGACCGGCCGCATGGTGGTGCGCATCCTCAAGGGCGAGAAGCCCGGCGACCTCAAGACCGAAGTCAGCACCAAGATGGAGCTGTTCGTGAATCCGGGCGCCGCCGAGAAGCAGGGCGTCAAGCTGTCCGACGCACTGGTCAAGTCGGCCGCCCAGGTGATCAAGTAATACCCGGGGTTTGCCTGCCCGGGACCAACCCGGGCAGTGCGCCCACGGTGGCAGGCGCCATGGCAACATGGTCCTGCCCTTTTTTTAAGTCGTTTTCCGTTCCCACGCGCCTGTCGCTCTTCCTATGTCCCTCTTTTCATTGCTCGGTGCCGTCGAGATCGGCCTGATCTTCAGCCTGGTGGCGCTGGGCGTCTTCATCTCGTTCAGACTGCTGCGCTTTCCCGACCTCACGGTGGACGGCAGCTTTCCGCTGGGCGGCGCCGTCTGCGCCATCCTGATTTCCACGGGCACCAATCCCTGGCTGGCCACGCTGGCCGGCACGGCCGCTGGCGCCGTCGCGGGCCTGATCACGGGCTGGCTCAATGTGCGCCTGAAGATCATGGACCTGCTGGCCTCCATCCTGATGATGATCGGCCTGTATTCGGTCAACCTGCGCATCATGGGCGGCCCCAACGTGCCGCTGATCAACGAGACCACGCTGTTCACCCTGCTGCAGCCCGACAGCGTGGCCGACTATGTGATGCGCCCGGTGATCCTGTTCGTCATCGTCGTGCTGGCCAAGCTGGGCCTGGACTGGTTCTTCGCCACCGAACGGGGCCTGGCCATCCGCGCCACGGGCTCCAACGCCCGCATGGCACGCTCGCAGGGCGTGAACACCGGCGCCATGATCCTGCTGGGCATGGCGATCTCCAACGGCCTGGTCGGCCTGGCCGGCGCGCTGTTCGTGCAGACCCAGGGCGGCTCGGACATTTCCATGGGCATCGGCACCATCGTCATCGGCCTGGCTGCCGTGATCGTGGGCGAGTCCATCCTGCCTTCGCGCCGCATCGTCTGGGCCACGCTGGCCGTGGTGGTGGGCGCCATCGTGTACCGCTTCTTCATTGCAGCGGCCCTCAACAGCGATTTCATCGGCCTCAAGGCCCAGGATCTGAACCTTGTCACCGCGCTGCTGGTGACCGTCGCCCTGGTGATCCCCCAACTGAAGCGCAAATTTGCGCAAAGGAAATGACACCCCCTGAGCGGCTATGCCGCTTCCCCCTCTCTACTCGCTGCGCGAGGGAGGGGAACGACGCCATCGCTGCGGGGCGGCCCTTGCTCGGCGTCCCTGAGTTTGGACCGCGTCAGTTCAAGCACCACGCCTTGAGCGACTGAACGAAGAAATACCGGAGATTGCACTCATGCTGAGCGCACAACAACTCGAAATCACCTTCAACCCCGGCACGCCCATCGAAACGCGGGCGCTGCGCGGCATGTCGCTGGACATTCCCGACGGCCAGTTCGTCACCGTCATCGGCTCCAACGGCGCCGGCAAGTCCACCTTCCTGAACGCCGTCTCGGGCGACCTGTCCGTGGACAAGGGCCGCATCGAGATCGCCGGCCAGGACATGACGCGCCTGCCCGTGTGGGCACGTTCCGAACGCGTGGCCCGCGTCTTCCAGGACCCCATGGCGGGCACCTGCGAGGACCTGACCATCGAGGAAAACATGGCCCTGGCCCAGCGCCGCGGCACCTTCCGCCGCCTGAGCCGCGCCGTCAAGGCCGAGATGCGCGACAACTTCCGCGAGCGCCTGTCCATCCTGGGCCTGGGCCTGGAAAACCGCCTGACCGACCGCATCGGCCTGCTGTCGGGCGGCCAGCGCCAGGCCGTGAGCCTGCTGATGGCGGCGCTGCAGCCTTCGCGCATCCTGCTGCTGGACGAGCACACCGCCGCGCTCGACCCGCGCACGGCCGACTTCGTGCTGCAGCTGACGGCGCGCATCGTCTCCGAGGCCAAGCTCACCACCATGATGGTCACCCACAGCATGCGCCAGGCGCTGGACGTGGGCGAGCGCACCGTGATGCTGCACCAGGGCCAGGTCGTGCTCGACGTCAGCGGCGAGGAACGCGCCCGCATGGACGTGCCCGACCTGCTGCAAATGTTCGAGAAAGTGCGCGGCGAAAAGCTGGCAGACGACGCGCTGCTGCTGGGCTGAACGCCCCGCACTCCAGGAAACAAGGGGCGCTGCGGCGCCCTTTGTTCATGGGATGGCTACGGGCTGGCTAAACCCACACGTCGTTCAACGCCGTCCTCTCGCCGCCTTCCTCCCCGGTGTTCAGCACGCCGCGCGGCTCGATCAGCATGAGGCGGGCTTCCCGCTCGGCGCTGGGCTTGTGCTCCGTGCCTTTGGGGACCACGTAGAGCTCGCCCTGGCGCAGCAGCACATGGCCATCACGGAAGTCGATGCGCAGCTCGCCGTCCAGCACCAGGAAGGCTTCATCCGTTTCGGCATGCGAGTGCCAGATGAACTCGCCCTGCACGCGCACGATCTTGAACTGGTAGTCGTTCATTTCGGCAACGACGCGGGGGCTCCACTGGCCGGTGAAGCGGCTGAATTTGTCAGGGAAGTTGATGGCCTCGTAGGGGCGGTTTTCAACGGGGAACGTCATGGGCAGACCTTATGAAAGCGTGTGAAGCCTCCATGCTAGGAAGCGCCTTCCCTGCGGTCTTGCACGATCGTGCAGCTCAGGCCGCGCCCAGGCGCCTGAGCCAGCGTGCGGGCGGCACGCCATAGGCCATGGCGAACTGGCGTGCCATGTGGCTCTGGTCGAAGAACCCGGCCTGCAGGGCAGCCTCGGCCACGGGCTGCCCCGCCAGCAGCAGGCGCCGCACGGTGTCCAGCCGGCGCATGCTCAGGTAGCGGTAGGGGCTGGTGCCGTAGAGCGCGCGGAAATCCCGGCACAGCCGCCAGCGGTCCAGGCCGCTGGCCTGGGACAGCGCCTCCAGGGTTACGCCCTGCTCCAGCGAATCATGGATGCAGGCGCGGGCACGCTCCACGGCCACCAGGTCCGGCAGACGCCTGAGCTTGCGCCGACCGGCCACGGCCTCCAGGGCCAGCGCCAGGTCGTAGAGGGCATCGTCGCGTGCCAGCGGCTCAAGGTCCTCGTCCAGGCATTGCAGCAAGGGCAGCAGCGCAGCCTTGAGCCGGGGATCAGCCGAAAGTCCTCCCTCGACGAAAGGCAAGGGCCTGCCGCCCAGCACCTGCTGGATCAGGGCCGGCTCCACATAGACCATGCGGTAGCGAAAGCCCGCGTCGGTGCCCGCGTGGCCGTCATGCAATTCATCGGGATGCAGCACCATGGCACCGCCCGGCAGGCTGTGCCGCTGGCTGCGGCGGTAGGCAAAGCTCTGCACGCCGGACAGCGTCAGGCCCAGCGCGTAGGTGTCGTGCCTGTGGGGCGCGTAGCCGTGCCCGCCGAAGTAGGCCTCGATGCGCTCCAGGCCTGCGCCCAGCAGCGAATGCCGGACCCAGTCGCTGGAGATGCTCGTTTCTGCCATGTGGGTTGGTGGTGAGGGGTGTGCAAAGCAGCCGCAGATGGTAACTGCGGGCCAGTGACCTCAAGGCGAGCAGGCAGGCTGCTCCGCGCCCGGCACGGACTGGATTGCCGGTGCGCGGCGCATGGCCGCCGACACCACCCACCCCAGCAGCGCGATCAGCGCGGCACCCCATTCGGCCTGCTGCAGCCCCCGGGCCGTGGCCTCGCGCAGCGCATCGGGCGCCGTGATACCGGCCAGCGGCGCCGTGGCCACCATCACCAGAAAGGCCAGCCCCATTGCTGCGCCCACCTGCTGGGCCGTGGCCGCAATGCCCGAGGCCACGCCCTGCTGCGCAGCCACCACGCCCTGGCCGGCGACCACCCACATGGCGGTCCAGCTGGCGCCCTGGCCCAGGCTGAGCACCACAAAGCCCGGCACCAGCCAGACATAGCTGCCACCCAGCGGCAGCGCCCAGGCCATGTAGGCCAGGCCGAGGGTACCTGCGGCCCAGCCGCCCATGAGCACGGTGCGCGGTGTGGAGCGGTGCAGCCAGTGTTCGGCCCAGCGGATGCCCAGCGTGCAGACCGCCGTGGGCAGCAGGAAGGCCAGGCCGGCCTGCAGCGGGCTCCAGCCGTAGATCTGCTGGAAGTACAGCGCCAGAAAGTAGTACTGCACGCCAAAGCTGCTCATGAAGATCATGGTCAGCAGCATGGCCGAGCGCAGGCTGGGCACGCGCAGCAGGGACAGCGGCATCAGCGGCGAGGCGATGCGGGCCTCGATGCGCCAGAAAAGGGCCAGCGCCGCCATGGCCACGGCCAGCGTCCCCAGCGTGGCGGCGCTGGCAAAGCCCCATTCAGGGCCTTGCACCAGAGCCGTCACCAGCAGGCTGCTGCCCACGGTCACGCTCAGGCAGCCGGCCAGATCAAAGCCCTGGCCCGGTGCGGCACGCCCGGTACGGGCCGAGGGCGGCAGAAAGCGCAGCGCCGCCATGGCACACGGCCAGGCCACGGGCACCAGCACCCACAGCACCCAGTTCCAGCCCAGCGTCTGCGTGAGCACGCCGCCCAGCAGCGCGCCGGCCGCCAGCCCGCCGGCCGACGCCATGCTCCACACGGCCAGGGCGCGGTTGCGCTCGGGCCCGGCCGCATACAAGGTATTGATCAGCGACAGCGTGGCCGGAAACAGCAACGCCCCTGCCACGCCCTGCCCTGCGCGGCCCAGCACCAGTTGCCAGGGCTGGGAGGCGAAGCCGCCGACCAGCGAGGCCAGGCCGAACAGCGCCATCCCCGCCACATACATGCGCCGCTTGCCCAGCAGGTCCGCACAGCGCCCGCCCAGCAGCAGGCAGCCGCCAAAGGCCACGCTGTAGGCACTGACCACCCATTGCAGGTGGTGCGCATCCATCTGCAGCTGCTGGCCCATGGCGTCGAGCGCGACGAAGACGATGGTGGCATCCAGCGCAATCAGCAACTGGGACAGGGACAGCAGCGCCAGCGCGGCGCGCGGGTGGCGCAGGGCGCCAGCGGGGGAGTCGTTCACAAGCATGGGAGCGATCCTAATTAATGCATTTCTGAAGATAAACATCAGATATTCATTTTTCTTATGCAAAATCGAATCAATCAAACTTGCCATCGCCATGGACCTCAACGCCGTTCAATTGCTCATCAAGGTGGCCGAAAGCCGCAGCTTCACCCAGGCGGCAAGCCTGCTGGGCACCAGCCAGTCCCGCATATCGCGCGCCGTGGCGCAGCTGGAGAAAGACCTGGGCACGCGGCTGCTGCACCGCAATACGCGCAGCGTGTCGCTCACGCCAGACGGCTGCGCGCTGGTGGACCGCTGCGCCCCGCTGATCGCCGGGCTGGAGGAGGCGCGCCAGCTGGTCAGCGACCGGCGCTGCGCGCCCAGCGGCGTGCTGCGCATGACGGCGCCGTCCATGCTGGGCCGCATCGTGCTGGTGCCGCTGCTGGGGCAGTTGCTGCGCGAGCATCCGCAATTGCAGATCGACACCAGCTTCACCGACCGCATGGTGGACATGGTGGAAGAAGGCTTTGACGCCGCCGTGCGCATCGGCCCGCTGGCAGACAGCCGCATGATCGCCCGCGCCCTGCCGCCGCTGCGCTGGGTGACCGTGGCCTCGCCCGCCTACCTGGCGGCGCGCGGCACGCCGCAGACGCTGCAGGAGCTGGCACAGCACAGCTGCATGGCCGTCTACAACCACTACCTGGGCCGGCGCGTGCCCTGGCAGTTCCTGGCGGGCAACGGCGAGATGCTGGACTGGCCGGCGCCGCAGACCGTGACCTTCGACAGCGGCGATCCGCTGGTGGAAGGCTCGCTGGGCGGCCTGGGCGTGGCCCAGGTCATGGAGTTCGCGGTGCGCGAGCACCTGCAGGCGGGCAGGCTGGTGCGGCTGCTGCCCCAGCACGAAGGCCGCGCCCGCGAGCTGTCCCTGGTCTACCCGCGCACGCGCCAGACTTCGCCGCGCATCAAGGCACTGGCACAACTGCTGCTGGCGCAGACACAGTGGTGAGGCGGCAGCGGCCAGCCGAGCTGGCGTGGCGCCGCACACACAGTGGGTGCTGATTCAGATCGGCTTATGCGGGTGAAGGGAGATTAAACTGCTGCCTTTCCACGATGGCTGCGTTCTCGGACAATCACGCCTTTTCGTGGTGCATGCACCTTGATGGGGCCGCGACAGCGCGGCTCTTTTGTTTTTACCTGTTTTGCATTCCTGCCCCCGCGCCGGCCAGCGGCCACGCGGGATCTGATCCAACCATCGACACATCCATGGCAGCAGACAACTCCAAGAACGCCGCTCCCACCGCACTCAGGCGCGAACTCAAGGCGCGGCATCTGTCCATGATCGCCATCGGCGGCTCCATCGGCACCGGCCTCTTCGTTGCCTCGGGCGCCACCATCTCGCAGGCCGGCCCCGGCGGCGCCCTGCTGGCCTACATGATCGTGGGCCTGATGGTCTACTTCCTCATGACCAGCCTCGGCGAAATGGCCGCGAACCTGCCCGTCTCGGGCTCGTTCGCCACCTACGGCGCGCGCTACGTGGACGAAGGCTTCGGCTTCGCGCTGGGCTGGAACTACTGGTACAACTGGGCCGTCACCATTGCCGTGGACCTGGTGGCCGCCCAGCTGGTCATGGCCTACTGGTTCCCCGACGGCAACGGCATGCTGTGGAGCGCCCTGTTCCTGGCCATCATGTTCGGCCTCAACGCCATCTCGGTCAAAGGCTTCGGCGAGGCCGAGTACTGGTTCGCCGCCATCAAGGTGACCACCGTCATCCTCTTCATCGGCGTGGGCGTGCTCATGATCCTGGGCATCGTGCGGGGCGGCGCGCCTGAAGGCATCTGGGGCAACTTTGCCCTGTGGAGCCAGGGCGATGCGCCCTTTGCAGGCGGTTTCTCGGCGCTGATCGGCGTGGCCATGATCGTGGGCTTTTCCTTCCAGGGCACGGAGCTGATCGGCATTGCCGCTGGCGAATCCGAGAACCCCGCCAAGAACGTGCCCCGCGCCGTGCGCCAGGTGTTCTGGCGCATTTTGCTGTTCTACGTCCTGGCCATCCTGGTCATCAGCCTGCTGATCCCCTACACCGATCCGCAACTGCTCAAGAACGACCTGGGCGACATCAGCGTCAGCCCCTTCACCCTGGTCTTCGAGCGCGCGGGCCTGCTGTCGGCCGCCGCCGTGATGAACGCCGTGGTGCTGACCTCGGTGCTGTCGGCCGGCAACTCCGGCATGTACGCCTCCACGCGCATGCTCTACACGCTGGCCTGCCAGCGCATGGCGCCGCGCATGTTCTCGTACGTCAACAAGCGCGGCGTGCCCACGATGGCCCTGCTGGCCACCACGGTCGTGGCTGCGCTGTGCTTTCTGACCAACATCTTCAGCCCCCAGCTGGTCTACATCTGGCTGCTGAATCTGTCGGGCATGACGGGCTTCATCGCCTGGCTGGGCATCGCCATCAGCCACTACCGCTTCCGCAAGGGCTACGAGGCCCAGGGCCTGGACCTGAACCGGCTGCCCTACCGTGCATCGTGGTTCCCGTTCGGCCCCATCTTCGCCTTCGTGCTGTGCATGGTGATCACGCTGGGCCAGAACTACGAGGCCTTCATGGCAGACCGCATCGACTGGACCGGCGTGGTCGCCACCTATATCGGCCTGCCGTTGTTCCTGCTGATCTGGGGCGGCTACCGCCTGGTCAAGGGCACGCACATCGTGCAGTACAAGGACATGCAGCTGGGCTCCAACGTCGACTGACGCCCTCCCAGTCCCCATGAAAACAGCCCGCAGATGCGGGCTGTCGTCTTTCAGGCATCGGCCGACCACACGGCCAGCTCGTAGCCGTCCGGATCGGTGAAGTGGAACCTGCGGCCACCCGGGAACGCGAACGCCGCGCGGCTGATTACGGCCCCGGCCGCCTGCACGCGACGCTGCGCCTCGGCCAGATCGTCGGCGTAGAGGATGACCAGCGGGCCGCCGGGCCGCACCTCCTCGCCGGTGGTGAAGCCGCCCGTCAGCCGGCCGTCGCTGAACTCGGTGTAGCTCGGCCCGTAGTCGGTGAAGGTCCAGCCGAAGGCCGCGCCGTAGAACGCCTTGCTGCGTGCGATGTCGGCCACGTTGAATTCGATGTTGTCGATCTGGTGGTTGTTGCCCCTGATGCCCATGTGATGCTCCATTGAATGTCGGTAGGCCGCCATCATCGGCCACGCAGGGGCATGGCATCTTGAACAAAACGGCCAGCCGGGCCGCTCAATCCAGCAGTTGCTGCAGGGCAGCGCGGGGCGTGATGCCGCACAGCGCCCTCACCTCGCGCGACAGATGCGCCTGGTCCGCATAGCCGGCCTCCGCCGCCAGGGCCGCAAGACCTGCCTGCCGGTCAGACCGTGCCAGGGCCAGCAGGCGCTGAAAGCGCAGCACGCGTTCCAGCGTCTTGGGACCGTAGCCAAACTGCGCGTGGCACAGGCGGCGCAGGCTGCGCTCGGACATGTCCAGCTGCGCGCGCATGGCGGCCAGCACACCGGATTCGTCCCGCCCGGCTGCAGCCGCCACACCGAACAGCTGCATGGCCTGCCGGTCCGGCACTGGTGCGTCGCGGCCCATTTGCAACAGTCCATGGATGAACACGGCCTGCCCTGCGCCCGGCTGCGCATCGTTGATGCGATGCACCCACTCGCGCGCGCGCGGCCCCAGCAGATCGCCCAGTTCCACCGCCTGCCCCACGATCTCGTCCATGGGCAGGCCCAGCCAGGCGCTGGCCGCACCGGGGCCGAAGCGCGCCCCCCATACCTCGGACCCCGGCACCAGCGCGGGCCGCGCAGCCACCCTGTCAGGCCCCACGGCCAGCAGCTGCCCGCCTTTGCAGACGATGTCCACGCAGCCATCGGGCACCACGAGAAAACCGCCGGCATAGTCCGGGGCCACGGTGCTGCTCCACAGGCACTGGAAGTGCGGCTGCAAGGCGGGCGGCGGGGAGTGTTCGCGGTAGGGAGCGGGCGGCGGCGCCTGGCCAGAAGGCATGGACTTCAGACCCCCAGCGGCAGGTCCGCCTTCTTCAGCGTGCGCAGCACAAAGCTGGACTGGCTGTGGCGTATGCCCTTGATCTTGTAGAGCTTCTCGCGCAGCAGGCGCTCGTAGTCGCGCGTGTCCTTGACGACGACGCGCAGCAGGTAGTCGTACTCGCCCGAGACCAGGTGCGCCTCCACCACCTCGGGAATGGTCGCCAGCATCTCGCCGAATTTCTCCAGCGTGTTGTCCGAATGGCTGTCCAGCGTGACCTGCACCAGCACCGTATCGCCCAGGCCCAGCGCCAGCGGGTTCAGGCGCACGGTATAGCCCTCGATCACCCCCGCCTCTTCCAGCTTCTTGATGCGCGCCCAGCAGGGCGAGGCGCTCAGGCCCACGGCGGCGCCGATTTCCTGCAGGCTGGCGCGCGCGTTGGCCTGCAGGGCGGAAAGAATCTTTCTGTCGAGGGTATCCATGTCCGGCAATCTACTGCAAAACAGGCAGGCACAGAATAATTTTCTGTAGCAACGTCTGTTTTGAAGAAATAAAGCAGCATTTTCTGAGGCCAAACGCGCACACTTGTCTGCATGGGAGCACGCTTACCGGCGCAGCAAAACCATTCACCCAGCCCCGCCGACTACCGCCAGCGCCCGGATGCGTGATCCCCTCAGGAGCCCGTTACAGGCCGCCCCGCTTATCCGCAGCGGGGCGGCCTGTTGCATTGGGGCACCCGGCAGGCATCCGCAGACACCCGGCAGCGCTTTCCCGCAACGGCAGCCGGTGCACAATGCCTCCCGCAAACGTGCACGCCCATGCACTGACCCTGACGTCGGGCATGCATGGGCGCTCGCCACATCAACCAATCGGCCCCTTGATCCACACCCAAGACAATCCCACCGAAGGCCGCCGGAGGCACTGGCCAACGGATTCTGCAATGCGATGGCTGGCGCAAGCCCTGGCAGCCGCAGCGCTTCTGGCACTGCTCACCCGCTTGCTGCCCAACCCCCAGGCAGCCCAGGGCATCGCGGTCTTTCCCGGCAGGAGCATGGCGCCGGCCGCCATGCTGCTTTACGCGTACATGGGCTCGGCCCTGGCCATCACGCTGATGAGCCTGATCCTGTGGTGCTGGCTCAGGGAAAGGCTCTACATTCTTTGCGCCGCGCTCCTGGCAGCCGGTTTTGCCTACGCTGCTTTCCGTTACCGGCCCGAAGGCCTGTGGCTGCCCGGCGCCGACCAGCCCCAGCATGCGCTCTCCATCGCCTACTGCAGCTTCTGTGTGGTGGCGACGGTGTTTTTCAGCCAATTGTTCGAGTTCCGCCGCCATTGGATCTGGGCTGCGCACCTCTTCAGCGTGGTGGCCTGGCTGAATGCCATCGCACTGGGCATGGCACTGTTGGGTGGCTATGCGCAGATCTCGCGTGCCGTGGTGTTCACGGCCCTGGTGTCCACATCGTTCGGTGCGGTCTTCGTGCTGTACCTGCTGGTGGTTCGAAGGCAGTGGCAATACCTGCCGGGCGCGCTGGCGTTTGCCGTGCCATCCGCCCTGGGCATCCTGAACCTGCTGAGAACCCAGGGCCTGCTGCCCGATGTCGCTCTGCCATCGGCCCAGATGCTGTGGTTTGCCGGGCGTGTTTCCGAGGCCATCCTGCTGGGAATGGCGGTGACCAACCGCACGCGGGTGGCGGAGCGCGCCCTGCGCAGTGAGCGGATGCAGGCCCTGTCACGCGCCCAGGCGGCCGAGCGCGAGCTGGAGTCCAAGGTCCTGCAGCGCACCGCACAGCTGCAAACGGCCCAGCAGGCCCTGCAGACGGCCTTGCACAGCGAGCGGGAGATGCGGCTGGAGCAGCGCCAGTTCTTCAACATGATCAACCACGAGTTCCGCACCCCGCTCACCATCGTGGACGGCGCCGCGACCGAGCTGCAGACGTTCCCGACGACGGATGCGGACTCCCTCATCGAGCAGGCGTCCCAGATACGCAGGGCTTCGCGCCGGCTGATGACCCTGGTGGACACCTGCCTGATCAACGACCGGCTGGACGCGGGCGCGTTCCGGCTGCAACTGGAGCAGACGCCATTGGATGAACTCCTGGAGGAGTCTGCAGAGCTCGTCGGCTGGTCCCGGCGGCATCGCCTGAAACTGGATCTGGAACAAGGCCCGCAGCAATGGCAATGCGACCCTGTCCTGGTGCGCATCGCCATCTCCAACCTTGTCGGCAACGCCATCAAATATGCCAAGGCGGGCGACATCACCCTGGCCGCCCGCTGCGATGCGTCCGGTGACCTGCTGATTTCCGTCAGCGACCAGGGACCGGGCCTTGCGCCCGAAGCGGCAAGACAGGTTTTCGAGCCCTATGAACGCGCAAGCGCCACCCGGCACGTCAACGGGCATGGCCTGGGCCTGTCCGTGGTCAGGCGCATCGCCAGGCTGCACGCAGGCGACGCGTTCTTCCAGCCGGCTGCCGGAGGCGGGGCCTGCTTTGTCATCCGGCTGGGCCGGCTCCTGCCCGGCACGGCAGATGCCTGCCAGGAATGTCCGCCAGCGGCAAGGCCGGCCGCCGTGCCGCCGGGCATGCCCCCCTGACGCGGGCAAGGCCGGGCCTTCGCCGGTGAAGCAGTACGTGCTCGCGGCGCTCATGGGGCCGCCGCTGCACGGGCCGTCCCGCCCTGCACCACCAGCAGCACTCCACCCAGGATCAAGGCCACGCCGGCCAGGCGCGTCGCATTGACCGGCCGCGCGCCCAGGCCCATCAGGCCGAAGTGGTCCACCAGCACCGAGACCACGATCTGCCCCGCCACCACGCAAACCAGGAAGCCGCCTGCGCCCAGCTTGGGTGTCACGGCCGCCGCGCTGGCCACATAGATGGCCCCCAGCACACCGCCTATCCATAGCCACCATGGCCCCGCTGCCGCCTGGGCCATGGCCGGAGCGGGCGCGCGCAGCACCCACAGTGCAGGCACCACGACCATGACGCTCACGGCCAGCGAGACCAGCGTGCCCCACAGCGGGTGGCCCAGCAGACGGCCCACCAGGGCATTGCTGGCGGCCTGGAATGGCAGGATGGCCCCCGCCAGCAGCGCCAGGGCCACGGGAGCAAGGGCGGTGAATGTGCTTTTACCTGTCATGCGGCAAGACCTTTCTTCTTCTGTCAATCGATGCCTGCATGCTCTCGCATCCAGCACGTTGATGGAAATCGTTTGTGTGCACGGTCTATATTCATGGCATGGATGAACTGCGCCGTATCGACCTCAACCTGCTGCTGGCCCTGCACGCCCTGCTGGCCGAAAAACATGTGACGCGCGCGGCCCTGCGGCTGCACAAGAGCCAGCCGGCCATGAGCCATTCGCTGGCGCAGTTGCGCGAGCACCTGGGCGACCCGTTGCTGGTGCGGCGCGGTGGCCGCATGGCGCTGACGGCACGCGCGCAAGGCCTGGTGCAACCGCTGGCGGATGCGCTGGGCAGCCTCAACGGCTTGCTGGCACAGGCGGAGTTCGACCCGGCCCACGCACGCGGACGGCTGCGGCTGGCGCTGTCGGACTACGCATCACGCATCGTGCTGCCGCCGCTGATGCGGCATCTGCGCCAGCACGCACCCGGGCTGGACCTGGCCATCAGCCAGTCCACGCGCGAGGTGATGCTGGCCCAGCTGGCCGATGGCGAACTGGACCTGGCCCTGGGACCCTTCCCCGACGTACCCGACCTGCCCGAGGGCATCGAGGTGCAGGATCTGTTCCAGGAGCAGTTCGTGAGCGTGGCCGACCAGGCCGTGCTGCCGGCACGCGGCGGGCTGTCACTGCAAGACTGGCTGCAGCGCCCGCACGTCATGCTGGCCATGCGGCCCGACGCCAGCGAGGAGATCGAACGGGCGCTGGCCGCCCAAGGCCTGAGCCGCCGCGTGGTGCTGGCCCTGCCCCACTGGAGCGCGGCGCTGGAGGTGCTGGCAGGCACCGACCTCGTGCTGACCGTGGGCAGCCGCGCCATTGGCGACCTGCGCCGCCACAAAACGCTGCGCCGCTTCGCTCCGCCGCTGGAGCTGCCCCGGTTTGCCTACCAGCAGGCCTGGCATGTGCGCAAGCAGGGGGATGCCATGCATCGGTGGCTGCGCAACTCGATGGCGCAGTGCTGTACTGCGCAGAAGTAAACGCAGGCCGCAGCCTCAGGCTGCCACCACCACCCTCAGCAACTGCTTCTGTATCTTCCCGCTGGCCGTCTTGGGCAGGGCCTCGCGGAAGTGGTAGCGGCGCGGGCGCTTGTAGGCAGCCAGGCGGTCGCCGTGGACCAGGAAGGCGTCCAGCGCCTCGGCCGTGGGCGTGGCGCCAGGCTTGGCGACCACGTGGGCGGCGACGATCTGGCCCCAGCGCTCGTCGGCCTCGCCGATGACGGCGACCTCGAGCACATCGGCATGCTCGACCAGGGCGTCTTCCACTTCGCGGGGATAGACGTTCTCGGCACCCGAATTGATCATGTAGTCGATGCGGTCGCGGATCCAGAGATAGCCGTCGTCGTCGATGTGGCCCAGGTCGCCCGTGTGGTACCAGCCGTGCGCCAGGGCGCGGGTGTTGGCGTCGGGGCGGTTGAGGTAGCCGGCCATCATGCAGGGGCCGCGCACGAGGATTTCGCCCACCTCGCCGGGCAGGCAGGCCTCGGCCGGGTCGGTGGGGGCGTTGTCTTCGCGCAAGCGGGCCACGATGAGGTCATGGCCCATGGAGGGCAGCCCGGCCGAGCCCGCGTGCGAGAGTTGCTCGCGCGGCAGCAGGACGGACATGCAGGGGCCCATCTCGGTGGTGCCGTAGACCTGGACCAGGTCGCTGCCGACCTTGCGCGTCCATTCGCGGATCAGGTGCGGCGCCATGGAGGCGCCGCCGTACTCCACCAGCCTCAGCGCGGGCGCCTGCTCAGGCGAGGCGATGGGTTCGGCCAGCAGCATGGTGATCATGGTGGGCGCCGCGAAGAAGAAGCTCACGCGCTCTTCGCGGATCAGGCGCCAGGCCTCGGCCACGTCGAAGCGGCGCAGCAGCACCTGGGTGGCGCCGGCCTGCAGGCGCGGCAGAAAGCTGGTGTGCAGCTCGGCCGTGTGGTTGAGCGGCGCCATGGCCAGGCCCACGTCGTCGCGCGTGAACTGCATGGTCTGGTGCATGAGGGCGTTGTGCGCCAGCTTGCTGCGGTGCGTATGCAGCACGCCCTTGGGCCGGCCCGTGGTGCCGCTGGTGTACATGAGGATGCAGGGGTCGCTCTCGCGCACATGGGCCTGGGGCGGCGCGCTGCTGCGGCCCCTGGCCAGGGCGGACAGGCGCTGCGTGGCCCAGACCGGCAGCGGGTCGGCCGGGGCATCGTCGGCAAAGATCCAGTGCTCGATGCCCGTGCCAGTGCCGCCGCCTTCGGCCTTGAGCAGGGCCTGGGCGCGTGCGGCCACCTCGCCGCCCTCGTGCTCGAAGACCAGGGCACGCGCTGCGCCGTCCTTGAGGATGAAGGCCAGCTCCTGCGCCGCCAGGCGGTAGTTGATGGGGTTGAAGATGGCGCCCAGGCGCGCGGCCGCCAGCATGGTGAAGACAAAGGCCGGCGTGTTGTAGAGAAAGGCCGCGACCACGTCGCCATGGCCTATGCCCAGCTCGGCCAGGCCGTGGGCGTGGCGGTTGACTTCGGCATCGAGCTGGGCGTAGGTCCAGGCGCGGCGCTCGCCGCCCTCCCATGCGACCAGGGCTTCCTTGTTCGGCAGGTAACGTGCCGGCCAGGCCAATGTGTCTCCCAGCGTCTGCTGCATGTGCGCTTTTTCCTTCTCGCTCACGAGATTTCATATATCGATGCACCTCAATGTAGGAGATTTTTTAGACAGTTATGCAATTTGCAAATGCATCCATGCAGGCAAGCGCATGGAGTTGCAGTCGGCCCGCGGAAATCCCGAAGCCGCGCGGACGCTGGCCGCAGCTAGAATGCGCCGGTCAGGAGAGAGTGCCCGCCCGGCCGCAACGGTCGCAGGCAGCGGCACCGCCGAAGGCGCAGGGTTTCCCGAACGCTCAGGCAAAAGGACTGGCACCGCCTGCCGCCACGGCCGCAGGCGTTCCTAGCTGGAGAGAGATGCAGGGCACGGCGGTGTGCCCCATCCACCGAAGGAGCAAGCCCCACGCATGGAAGGTGCGGGTGAATCTCTCAGGTAAAGCGGACAGCAGGGCAGCACATCCCGGAGGACCGGGATGGCGTTATGCCTTGTTCCTTGCCTGAAAGAGAGCCCTCCTTGTCCGCTGCCTCCACCACCGATCTGCTCAGGACCCCGCTGTTCGACCTGCACCAGGAACTGGGCGCGCGCATGGTGCCGTTTGCCGGCTACTCCATGCCCGTGCAATACCCGCAGGGGCTGATGGCCGAGCATCTGCACACGCGCGAGGCGGCAGGCCTGTTCGATGTCTCGCACATGGGCCAGATCAGCCTGCGCGGCCCGGATGCCGGCGCGGCGCTGGAATCGCTGCTGCCCATGGACGTGCTGGGCCTGGGCGAACACCGCCAGCGTTACGGCCTGCTGCTCAATGAGGCGGGCGGCATTCTGGACGACCTGATGTTCGTGCGCCGCGAGGACGACCTGTTCCTGATCGTCAACGGCGCCTGCAAGCACGAAGACCTGGCGCACATCCAGGCCCGCATCGGCCAGCGCTGTGAAATCGAGCCCCAGTTCGACCGGGGCCTGCTGGCGCTGCAGGGCCCGCAGGCCGCAGCCGCCATGGAGCGCCTGCTGCCCGACACGGCCGGCCTGGTGTTCATGACAGGCGGCCACTTCGACTGGGAGGGGGCCGAGCTGTACATCACGCGCAGCGGCTATACCGGCGAGGACGGCTTCGAGATCTCCTTGCCCGCCAGCCACGCCGAGGCCTTTGCCCGTGCCCTGCTGGCCCAGCCCGAAGTCAGGCCCGTGGGCCTGGGCGCGCGCAATTCGCTGCGCCTGGAAGCCGGCCTGTGCCTGTACGGCAACGATCTGGACACGACCACCACCCCGGCCGAGGCCGCCCTGAACTGGGCCGTGCAGAAGGTCCGCCGCGCAGGTGGCGAGCGCGAAGGCGGCTTTCCCGGCGCGGCCACCGTGCTGGCCCAGCTGCAGTCGCCCGAGCTGCTCACGCGCAAGCGCGTGGGCCTGGTGGCCCTGGAGCGCGTGCCCGTGCGCGAAGGCACGGAGCTGCTGGATGCCGGCGGCCGCAAGGTCGGCCAGGTCACCAGCGGCCTGCTGTCGCCCACGCTGAACCAGCCCGTGGCCCTGGCGTACGTGGAGCCGGGCAGCGCCGCCGTCGGCACCACGCTGCAGGCCATGGTGCGCGGCAAGGCCGTGCCCATGCAGGTGCAGGCCACGCCCTTCGTGGCGCCCCGCTATCACCGCGGTTGAGGACAGCCTGCGCGCTTGCCGTGGATCGAGTTCGGCGGATTCGTTTTTCCTGCCATCGCATGCCGCTACAGTGCGCACTGACCTTTCTCAAACCGCCTTTCACAGGTTTTTTCAGTTTCTATCGGAGCAAGCCATGAGCATCCAGTATTCCAAGGACCACGAGTGGATCAACGCCGCCAACCCTGACGCGGCCATCGTCGGCATCACCCTCCACGCGCAGGACGCGCTGGGCGACGTGGTGTTCGTCGACCTGCCCGCCGTGGGCACCAGCTTCAACCAGGGCGATGTGGCCGGCGTGGTCGAGTCCGTCAAGGCCGCCGCCGATGTCTACATGCCCGTCAGCGGCGAGATCGTCGAAGTCAACGAGGCCCTGCGCGACGACCCCTCCCTGGCCAACAGCGACCCGCTGGGCGAAGGCTGGTTCTTCAAGGTCAAGCTCAGCGACGCAGGCCAGCTGGCCGCGCTGCTCGACGAAGCCGCCTACACGGCCTTTGCCCAGAGCAACTGACGCCACTTTCCGGCCAGGACGGGCGCCAGGGCCCGCCCTGGCGCTTTTCAGCTTTTGAGACAGGTCCCTCCATGCTGATGTCCTCCACCCAGCCCCTTGCCGCCCTCGAGAACGCCACCGAATTCGTGGCCCGCCATATCGGCATCGCGCCCGAAGACGAGGCCCACATGCTCAGCGCCATCGGCGCGGCATCGCGCGATGCGCTGATCGACGCCATCGTCCCGCCCTCCATCCGGCGCCACCAGCCCATGGCGCTGCCGCCAGCGGCCACCGAGGCCCAGGCGCTGGCCGAACTCAAGGCGCTGGCAGGCCGCAACCAGCTGCTCAAAAGCTTCATCGGCCAGGGCTACTACGGCACGCACACGCCCGGAGTCATCCTGCGCAACATTCTCGAGAACCCCGCCTGGTACACGGCCTACACGCCCTACCAGGCCGAGATCTCGCAAGGCCGCATGGAGGCCCTGGTCAACTTCCAGACCATGGTCTGCGACCTGACGGCCATGCCGATTGCCAACGCCTCCATGCTGGACGAGGCCACGGCGGCCGCCGAGGCCATGACGCTGGCCAAGCGCTCCGTCAAAAGCAAGAGCAACCGTTTCGTGGTGGCCGGCGATGCCCACCCCCAGACCATCGAGGTGATACAGACGCGCGCCGCGCCGCTGGGCATCGAGGTGCTGCTGGCCAACTCGCTGGAGGAATGGAACCAGCTGATGGAGGGCGACTACTTCGCCGTGCTGGCCCAGTACCCTGCCACCAGCGGCCGCATCGACGATCTGCGCGCCGACGTGGACAAGGCCCATGGCAAGCAGGCCGCCTTCATCGTGGCCACCGACCTGCTGGCGCTGACCCTGATCACGCCGCCCGGCGAATGGGGTGCCGACATCGTGGTGGGCACCACCCAGCGCTTTGGCATGCCCATGGGCGCCGGCGGCCCGCACGCCGCCTTCATGGCCTGCCGCGACGAGTTCAAGCGCTCCCTGCCCGGCCGCCTGGTCGGCGTGAGCGTGGACGTGCACGGCAAGCCCGCCTACCGCCTGGCACTGCAGACGCGCGAGCAGCACATCCGCCGCGAAAAGGCCACCTCCAACATTTGCACGGCCCAGGTGCTGCCCGCCGTGGTGGCCAGCATGTACGCCGTCTACCACGGCCCCGAGGGCCTGGAGCGCATCGCCCGCCGCGTGGCCTCGTACACGGCCATCCTGGCGCGCGGCCTGGCCGAGCTGGGCGCGCCGCTGCGCGAGGCGCCCAGCTTCGACACGCTGAGCCTGCACACGGGCGCGGCCACCCAGGCCATCGTGGAGCGTGCCGTGTCCCTGGGCGCCAACCTGCGCGTGTATTTCAAGGAATACCTGTGCATCTCGCTGGACGAGACCACCACGCGCGCCGATGTCGAGCTGCTGTGGAAGATCTTCGCCCGGGACGGCCAGGCCCTGCCCAGCTTCACCGCCTTCGAAAAGGGCGTGGAGCCGCTGATTCCCGACGGACTGCGCCGCAGCAGCGCCTTCCTCACGCACCCGGTGTTCAACACCCACCGCTCCGAGACCGCCATGCTGCGCTACATCCGCCAGCTGTCGGACAAGGACCTGGCGCTGGACCGCAGCATGATCCCGCTGGGCTCCTGCACCATGAAGCTCAACGCCACCAGCGAGATGATTCCCATCACCTGGCCCGAATTCGCCCAGGTGCACCCCTTTGCCCCGGCCGACCAGCAGCAGGGCTATGCGGAACTGGACAAGCAGTTGCGCGACTGGCTGTGCCAGGCCACGGGCTACGCCGGCATCAGCCTGCAGCCCAATGCCGGCAGCCAGGGCGAGTACGCGGGCCTGCTGGCCATCAAGGGCTGGCATGCGAGCCGGGGCCAGTCGCACCGCAACGTCTGCCTGATTCCCAGCAGCGCCCACGGCACCAACCCCGCCAGCGCGCAGATGGTGGGCATGCAGGTGGTGGTCACCGCCTGCGACGCCAACGGCAACGTCGACATGGCGGACCTGGCGGCCAAGTGCGAGCAGCACAGTGCCAACCTGGCCTGCATCATGATCACCTACCCCAGCACGCACGGCGTGTTCGAGACCCAGGTCAAGGAGCTGTGCAAGCTGGTGCATGACCACGGCGGCCGCGTCTACGTGGACGGCGCCAACATGAACGCCCTGGTGGGCCTGGCCGCGCCGGGCAGCTTCGGCGGCGATGTCAGCCACCTGAACCTGCACAAGACCTTCTGCATCCCGCACGGCGGCGGCGGCCCGGGCGTGGGCCCCGTCTGCGTGGTCGAGGATCTCGTGCCCTTCCTGCCCGGCCATGCCACCACGGGCCTTGCGGGCGGCACGGGCGCGATCAGTGCCGCGCCGCTGGGCAATGCGGCCGTGCTGCCCATCAGCTGGATGTACATCCGCATGATGGGCGCCCAGGGCCTGACCCTGGCCACCGAGACCGCCATCCTCAGCGCCAACTACATCAGCGCCCGGCTGCGCGACCACTACCCCACGCTGTACGCGGGCGAGCACGGCCATGTGGCGCACGAGTGCATCCTGGACCTGCGCCCGTTCAAGGAAAGCACGGGCGTCATGGCCGAGGACGTGGCCAAGCGCCTGATCGACTACGGCTTCCATGCGCCCACGCTGTCTTTCCCCGTGCCCAACACGCTGATGGTGGAGCCCACCGAAAGCGAAAGCCTGTACGAGCTGGACCGCTTCGTGGACGCCATGATCGCCATCCGCGAGGAAATCCGCGCCATCGAGCAGGGCCGCCTGCCCCAGGACGACAACCCGCTCAAGAACGCGCCGCACACGGCCGAGACCCTGCTGGCTTCGGAATGGACCCACCCGTACAGCCGCGAGGCCGCCGCCTACCCCGTGGCTGCCCTGCGCCAGTCCAAGTACTGGTGTCCCGTGGGCCGGGTGGACAACGTCTACGGCGACCGCAACCTCTACTGCAGCTGCATCCCGGTCGACGCTTACCTGAGCTGAAGCACCTGCCACCCAAAGGGGCGCTTGTGGCGCCCCGCCCGGCGCGCGTACACTGCGGCCCTGCCCGCGCCGGGCCCCGGTCCATCTGCCGGGCGCCAGGCGCGGGCAACCAGGATTTGTGCGGCAGATGCCGCTTTCCCCAGCGCCAGCACGCGATGAGCAGCCAAGACCCTTCCGACCAGCCTCGCGACGACGAGCACCTGCCCCTGCATGCCTTGCTGGCGCCCGGCGCCGACCTGCCCCCCGTCGAACGTTTCCCCTCCTTCCAGCCCGAAGACGATCCGCTGCAGGCCCTGGTCGCCGAGCTGCGCAACTACCAGCGCGAGCTGGAGATCCAGAACCGCGTGCTGGACTACAGCCAAGCCGTGGCCGAAAGCGCCTCCGAGCGCTTCGAAGCCCTGTTTGCCAGCATTCCCCTGCCCCTGCTGGTGGTGGACGAGCACGACATGGTGGTGCAGGCCAACGCCATGGCGCACAGCGCCTTCCAGCCCACCGAGCATGACCGGCTGCTGGTCAATTTCGCGCCCTTTGTGCACCCTGACGACGCCGAGCGCGTGCGCGAGACCTTCGTTGCGGCACGCGAGCTGGGCCGCACCGAGGCCCACGAGGTCTGCTTCGACATCACCGAGCAGCACCAGCTGCGCGCCGACCTGCATGTGGCCTGCATCGCCATCCCGCAGCAAAGCGGCCCGCCCATTGCGCAGTACCTGTGCGCCGTGGTCGACCAGGGTCCGCTGCTGGCCGAGCGCCTGGCGCTGCAGCAGCGCAACCACCAGCTGTTCCTGAGCGAGCGGCGGCTCGAATCGGTCATCAACTCGGCCCTGGACGCCATCATCTGCCTGGACCACGAGCAGCGCATCACCGTCTTCAATCCCACGGCTGCCGCCCTGTTTCTGTGTCCGCCGCACGACGCGCTGGGCAGTCCGCTGGAGCGTTTCCTGCCCGATGCGGCCCAGGCCCTGTCCTTTGCGCCGCTGACCACGCAGGCCGTGCTGGGCGAGATGACGGCACGCACGGCCAGCGGCCGCGAAATCCCGGTCGAGGTCAGCGTCTCCTTCGAGCACCACAGCGGCGGCGAGACCACCACCGTGTTCGCGCGCGACCTCACCAGCCGCAAGAAGGCCGAGGCCCAGCGCAACGAGCTGGAAGACCAGCTGCGCGAATCGCACAAGATGCAGGCCCTGGGCACCATGGCCGGCGGCATTGCCCACGACTTCAACAACATCGTGGGCGCCATCCTGGGCAATGTGGAGCTGGCCAAGGCCGACTGCGGCGGCAATGCCGCAGCCATCGAAAGCCTGCAGGAGATCGAAAAGGCCGGCCGCCGCGCGCGCGATCTGGTGCGCCAGATCCTGACGTTCAGCCGCAATGAACCGCCGCAGCGCAAGCCCGTGCAGGCGCGCGAGGTCATGGGCGACACGGCGCGGCTGCTGCGCGTGACCCTGCCGCCCGCCGTGGAGCTGCAGGTGCACGTGCCGCCGCAGATGCCGCCCATGCTGGCCGACGCCATGCAGGTGGAGCAGGCCCTTTTCAACCTGTGCACCAATGCCATGCACGCCCTGGGCGAGCGGCGCGGCCTGATCCAGATGGATGCCGACCTGGTGCGCCCGGACCAGCGCCTGTGCGAACGCCTGGGCCTGCCGCCCGTCAGCTACGTGGCGCTGTCGGTGCAGGACAACGGCCCCGGCATGGACGCACGCACGCTGCAGCGCATCTTCGAGCCCTTCTTCACCACCAAGCCCGTGGGCCAGGGAACGGGCCTGGGCCTGCCCGTGGTGCACGGTGTCATGCGCAACCACGGCGGCGCCGTGGACGTGTACAGCATCCCCGGCCAGGGCAGCCGCTTCACGCTGTACTTTCCTCCGGCCGACCCCCTGACGCCGGCCGACTCTGCACCGGCCGAGCCCCTCGCCGCCCAGGCGCTGCCCAGCGCACCCGAGCCCCTGGCGGCCGCGGAAACCCCGACCGGCCCGCAGTTCGCCCTGCTGCCCGACCCGCAGGCCGCGCAGCAGCATGTGATGTACGTGGACGATGACCAGGCCCTGGTCTTTCTGGTGCAGCGCCTGCTGCGCCGGCGCGGCTACCAGGTCAGCGGCTTCACCGATCCGCACGAGGCCATCGAGGCGCTGCGCGCCGCGCCCCAGGACTGCGACCTGCTGGTCACCGACTACAACATGCCCGGCTACAGCGGCATCGACCTGGTGCATGAGGCCCTGTCCATCCAGCCGCAGCTGCCCATCGCGCTGGCCTCGGGCTACATCACCACCGAGATCGAGCAGGCCGCATTGGCTGCAGGCGCCAGGGCCCTGGTCCACAAGCCCAACGACGTGGAAGAGCTGTGCGCCACGGTGCACAGGCTGCTGAATGAGCGGGGAACGGCTTGACCCCTGAGCAACGCGATGGCGGCGCCAGTGCAGGTGACGGCGCAGGCGTCATCTGCCTGCACGAAGATGCCGAACTGCTGGTGCTGGACAAGCCCAGCGGCCTGCTGTGCGTGCCCGGGCGCGGCCCAGACAAGCAGGACTGCCTGAGCGCCCGCGCCCTGCAGCGCTGGCCCGATGCGCTGGTCGTGCACCGGCTGGACCAGGCCACCTCGGGCCTGGTGATCATGGCGCGCAGCCTGGCCAGCCAGCGCCTGCTGAGCGAGGCCTTTGCGCAGCGCCGCGTGCACAAGCGCTATGTGGCCGTGGTGGCAGGCAGCCCCGCCGCGCGGCAAGCCGGCGCATGGCAGAGCATCGACCTGCCGATTGCCGCCGACTGGGAGCGGCGCCCGCTGCGCATCATCGATGCCGTGCAGGGCAAGCCCAGCCAGACCCTGTGGCGCGCCCTGCCAGGCGCGCAAGCCACCGAAGTCCGGGATGCAATCACCACGCGGGTGCAGCTGCAGCCCGTGACGGGGCGCACCCACCAGCTGCGCGTGCACATGGCCGCGCTGGGCCATCCCATCCTGGGCGATGCGCTCTATGCCGATGCCGCCGTGCAGGCGCTGTCGCCGCGCCTGCTGCTGCATGCGCAGCTGCTGGAGCTGGCGCATCCCCTGTCTGGCGAGACGCTGCGTTTCGAATCCGCCGCGCCGTTCTGATCCATCGCAGGAACACGCAAATCATCGCCACCGCGTACGTTGCTGCAATGCAACATTCAGCGTACGTGTTTCCCCTTCTTGCAGTTGGTCATATTGACTTCATGAAGCACCGTCAGGGTGCATCGTCGGCATCAGCCGTTTTCTTCGGCCAAAACAGCCCCCGCCCGACGGCGCAGGCCGCGATGGGAGCCTTAGCGAAAAGCCTGTTGCCGCGCCAGCCCCGGGATACCCTGTTGCCATTGGTAACCAGGCGATTAACCTGTGCTTCTTTGCGCGGCTAGCCCCTACAGGAGCCACCGCGTTTTTCAGAACGCTTTACCCAAAGTTGAAGGAAGTACTCATGAGCATTCCGTTCCGCATGCACACCGTCGTCGCCGCCCTGGGTTTGGCTGGCGCCGCCCTGTTCTCCACAGCGCATGCGCAAATCAAGATCGCCATGGTGGTTCCCACCACCGGCCCGCTGACGCAGTACGGCGACATGGTCAAGGAAGGCGTGAACACCGCCGTGGAAATGGCCAATGCGGCCGGCGGCGTCAACGGCAAGAAGATCGAGCTGGTGTCCGTCGATGACGCCTGCGAACCCAAGCAAGGTCCCGTGGCCGCCAACCGCGTGGTCAACGCCAAGATCGGCTACGTGATCGGCCCCGTCTGCTCGGGCGCATCGATTGCCGCAGCCCCGATCTACAACAACGAAGGCGTGGTCGTGGTGACCCCCTCGGCGACGTCCCCCGCCCTGACCGACGGCAAGAACTACCACTTCATCTTCCGCACCATCGGCCGCGATGACCAGCAGGGCCCGGCCGCCGCCAAGTTCATCCTGGAAAAGGCCAAGCCCAAGAAGGTTGCCGTGCTGCACGACAAGCAGTCGTATGGCCAGGGCATTGCATCCTCCGTGCGCGACGACCTGAAGAAGGCCGGCGTGGAAGTGGCCCTGTTCGAAGGCATCAACGCCGGCGACAGCGACTACTCCGCCGTCATCACCAAGCTCAAGAGCGCCGGCGTGGACTTCATCTACTACGGTGGCTACCACCCCGAAATGGGCCTGCTGCTGCGCCAGGCTTCCGAGCAGGGCCTGAAGGTCCGCATGATGGGCCCCGAAGGCGTGGGCAACCCCGAAGTCAACGCCATCGCCGGCAACGCCGTCGAAGGCATGCTGGTGACCCTGCCCGCAGACTTCTCGGCCAACCCCAAGAACGCCGCCGTGGTCAAGGCCTTCAAGGACAAGAAGCGCAATCCTTCGGGCGCCTTCCAGCTGACCGCATTTGCCGCCACGCAAGTGCTGCTGGACAGCATCAAGGCCGTGGGCGACAGCCCCGCCAAGGTGGCTGACCACCTGCACAAGTCCAACTTCGAGACCGTTCTGGGCTCGGTGGGCTGGAACAAGCAGGGCGACCTGAAGTCCTTCGACTTCCAGGTGTTCGAATGGCACAAGGACGGCAGCAAGTCGGTCGCTGCCAAGTAATCCCCCTCCGTCTGACTGACCGGGGCACGCATTCGGCGTGTCCCGGTCGTCTGCATCCTGGCCTTTTAGGCCTTTTCCTGTTTTGGGGCGGCATTACACCATGTCAGAACTCTTACCTCAGCTGATACAGCAGCTGTTCAACGGACTGTCCCTGGGCGCCATCTATGCCCTGATCGCCATCGGCTACACGATGGTCTACGGCATCATCGGGATGATCAACTTCGCCCACGGCGACATCTACATGATCGGGGCCTACATCGGCCTGGTCACGCTGTCGGCCATAGGCACGCAAAGCGGCCTGCCGGTGTGGGCCATCATCGGCCTGATGCTGGTGGTCTCGGTCTTCGTCACCGGCGTCTATGGCCTGGTGGTGGAGCAGGTGGCCTACAAGCCGCTGCGCCGCAGTCCCCGCCTGGTGGCCCTGATCTCGGCCATCGGCATGTCCATCTTCCTGCAGAACTGGGTGGCCCTGGGCCAGGGTGCGCGCGACATGGCCGTGCCCTCGCTGCTGCCGGGCGCGCTGCGCTTCGGTGCCGAAGGCGGCTTCGAGATCTATGTGCCCTACTCGCGCATCCTGATCATCGTGGTGGCCATTGTGCTCATGGTGCTGCTGACGCTGTACATCCGCCACTCGCGCATGGGCCGCGCCTCGCGCGCCTGCGCCCAGGACATGCACATGGCCAGCCTGCTGGGCATCGACACCAACCGCGTGATCTCGTTCACCTTCGTGCTGGGCGCCATGCTGGCGGCCGTGGGCGGGGTGCTGATCGCGCTGGCCGTGGGCAAGCTCAACCCGTTCATCGGCTTTCTGGCCGGCATCAAGGCCTTCACGGCCGCGGTGCTGGGCGGCATCGGCTCCATCCCCGGCGCCATGCTGGGCGGCGTGCTGCTGGGCGTGGCCGAGACCTTTGCGGCAGCCTACATCTCGTCCGAGTACAAGGACATCGTGGCCTTCGGCCTGCTGGTGCTGATCCTGCTGTTCCGCCCCACGGGCCTGCTGGGCAAACCTGAAGTGGAGAAGGTCTGATGAAAACCAAACCCACTTTGAACCTGCGCGACGCCCTGATCGCCACGGTAATGACGGCCGTGGTCGTCACGCCCATCTTCGGCCTGCACCTGGAACGCGCCGGCACCCGCACCATCATCAACCCCGACTGGACGGTGGTGGCCTGGGCCTGCGCCCTGGTCTTCCTGGTGCAGCTGCTGCGCCCGCTGATCGCGGCGAAGATGCCCAAGGTCTCGCTGCCCTCGCTGCCGCAGGCGCGCCCCAGCCACCGCAATGGCCTGATGCTGGCGGCCCTGCTGATCGCCGTGTCCTGGCCCTTCTTTGCGGGCCGCAACGCGGTGGACATCGCCACGCTGGCCATGATCTACGTGATGCTGGGCCTGGGCCTGAACATCGTCGTGGGCTTTGCCGGCCTGCTGGACCTGGGCTTCGTGGGCTTCTACGCCGTGGGCGCCTACACCTATGCGCTGCTCTTCCACTGGGCCGGCTGGTCCTTCTGGGAAGCGCTGCCGCTGGCCGGTGCCGCTGCCGCGATGTTCGGCTTCGTGCTGGGCTTTCCGGTGCTGCGGCTGCGCGGTGACTACCTGGCCATCGTGACCCTGGGCTTTGGCGAGATCATCCGCCTGCTGCTGGTCAACCTGACCAGCATCACGGGCGGGCCGGACGGCATCTCCAGCATCCCCAAGCCCACGGTGCTGGGCCTGGAGATGACGCGCACCCCCTCCACCGAGGGCGGCACGACGTTCCACCAGTTCCTGGGGCTGGAGTTCAGCTCGCTGCACATGGTGATCTTCCTGTACCTGATGGCGCTGCTGCTGGCCGTGGTCACGCTGTGGATCTCCAACCGCCTGGTGCGCATGCCCATAGGCCGCGCCTGGGAGGCACTGCGCGAGGACGAGATCGCCTGCCGCTCGCTGGGCCTGAACCCCATGAAGATCAAGCTGTCGGCCTTCACGCTGGGCGCCATGTTCGCCGGCTTCGGCGGCGCCTTCTTCGCGGCGCGCCAAGGCATCGTCAACCCCGAGTCCTTCACCTTCATCGAGTCGGCGCTGATCCTGTCCATCGTGGTGCTGGGCGGCATGGGCTCGCAGCTGGGCGTGATCATCGCGGCCATCTTGCTGACGGTGCTGCCCGAGCTGGCGCGCGAGTTCTCCGAGTACCGCATGCTGATCTTCGGCCTGGTGATGGTGCTGATGATGGTCTGGCGCCCGCAGGGCCTGCTGCCCATGCGCCGTCGCCATGTGGAGGTGCGCTCATGAGGCATGCCGACACCATGATTTTTGGGACAACAGATAGCAGCAAGGGCCGGCAATGAGCGAGTATTTGCTAGAAGTCAAAGACCTGTGCATGCGCTTCGGCGGCCTGCTGGCCGTGGACCACGTGGGCTTCAACGTGCGTCCGCAGGAAGTGTTTGCCATCATCGGCCCCAACGGCGCCGGCAAGACCACGGTGTTCAACTGCATCAGCGGTTTCTACCAGCCCAGCAGCGGCTCCATCGCGCTGGACGGCAGCGCCATCGAGGGGCGCAGCAGCCACCACGTGGCCAACCACGGCGTGGTGCGCACCTTCCAGAACGTGCGCCTGTTCAAGTCCATGACGGTGCTGGAAAACCTGCTGGTGGCACAGCACCGCCGCTCCGGCGTCAACCTGCTGTCGGGCCTGTTCAACACGGCGGGCTACCGCCGCAGCGAAGAGGAAAAGATCGAGAGCGCCCTGCACTGGCTGGACGTGATGGGCCTGCGCGAGTTCGTCAACCGCGAGGCCGGCAACCTGGCCTACGGCCACCAGCGCCGCCTGGAGATCGCGCGCTGCATGATCACCAAGCCGCGCGTGCTCATGCTTGACGAACCCGCCGCCGGCCTGAACCCGCAGGAGAAAAAGGACCTGCAGGGCCTGATCGACCAGCTGCGCCGCCAGTACGGCATTGCCGTGCTGCTGATCGAGCACGACATGGGCCTGGTCATGGGCGTGTCCGAGCGCATCCTGGTCATGGAGTACGGCAAGCCCATCGCCATGGGCCTGCCGGATGCCATTCGCAACGATGAACGGGTCATCAAGGCCTACCTGGGAGAAGCCTGATGCCTGCCATGCTGCAACTGGAGAACATCTCCACCCACTACGGCGCCATCTGCGCGGTCGACAGCGTCAGCCTGCACGTCAACCAGGGCGAGATCGTCTCGCTGATCGGCTCCAACGGCGCCGGCAAGACCTCGCTGCTGATGACGGTGTGCGGCAACCCGCGCGCCAGCTCGGGCCGCATCTCGTTCGAGGGCGAGGACATCACCCAGCTTCCTTCGCACCACATCATGCGCAAGGGCATTGCGGTCTCGCCAGAAGGGCGGCGCATCTTCTCGGACCTCACGGTCACCGACAACCTGAAGATGGGCGGATTCTTCCTGGACAAGCCGCAGATCGAGGCCGGCATCGAACATGTGTTCGGCCTCTTCCCGCGCCTGCGCGAGCGCGCCCACCAGCGCGCCGGCACCATGTCGGGCGGCGAGCAGCAGATGCTGGCCATCGGCCGCGCGCTGATGAGCAAGCCCCGCCTGCTGCTGCTGGACGAACCCACGCTGGGCCTGGCGCCGCTGATCATTGCGCAGATCTTCGAGATCATCCAGACCATCCGCGCCGCTGGCGTCACGGTCTTCCTGGTCGAGCAGAACGCCAACCGCGCCCTGCAGATCGCCGACCGCGGCTATGTGCTGGAGACCGGCAAGGTGGTGCTGGAGGACACCGGCGCCAACCTGCTGACCAACGACGCCGTGCGCCGCGCCTACCTGGGCGCCTGACAACGCACAGGCGCCCAGCGCTCCACGGGCCCGCCCTTTGGCGGGCCTTTTTCTTTTCACGCGCAGATCGCACAGTGGTCTGGTCCTGCGCGGCCGATTGTGGGGTCTGCGGCCTGGGCGCAGGCGTTATAAAACACGTCCCTGCCTCTCATTGCTCCCCCACGCCCATGAACGCCCCCGCCCCCCATGACATGCTGCAACCCCTGGCCATCGACGTGGTGTCCGTGCAGTCCCAGGTCGTCTACGGCCGCGTTGGCAACAATGTGGCCATGCCCACGCTGCAGGCCCTGGGACTGGCGGCGGCAGCCGTGCCCACGGTGGTGTTCAGCAATACGCCGCACTATCCCAGCATCCACGGCGGAGCAATTGCCGCCGAGTGGTTTGCGGGCTATCTGCAGGACCTGGGCGCGCGCGGCGCGCTCGGGCAACTGCAGGCCGTTCTGGCCGGCTACCTGGGCGGGCCGGACCAGGCCGGGCTGCTGGCGGACTGGGTGGCGGGCCTGCTGCAGCAGCGCCCCGGCCTGCGCGTGGTGGTGGACCCGGTGATCGGCGACCACGACAGCGGCATCTATGTGGACCCCGCCATGGTCGAGGCCTACCAGCGCCACCTGCTGCCCCTGGCCGACGGGCTGACACCCAACCATTTCGAGCTGGAACGGCTGACCGCGCGCCCTGTGCACGGCATGGACGATGTGGTCCAGGCCGCGCGCAGCCTGCTGACCGGCCGCACGCAGTGGGTGGCCGTGACCAGCGCGGCGCCCGAGCTGGGCGGCGAGCATGCACTGCGCATGCGCGTGGCGCTGGTCACGCGCGAGGACGTGCATGTGGTCACCCACGCGCGCGTGGATGCGGTGCCCAAGGGAACGGGCGACTTGTTCAGCGCCGCGCTCACCGGCCACTGGCTGCAGGGCGCCAGCCTGCGCGAGGCGGCCGAGCGCGCCTGCGAACGCATCGTGCAGGCGCTGGAGCGCACGCGGCAGGCGCGCAGCGCCGAGCTGCTGCTGCCCTCGGACCCCGTCGCCGCCCGGGTAATGACCGCGCAGGCAGCACCGGCAGCACGGGCACAAGCGATACCATCGCCCGCATGAACAATGCATCGCCTCTCCTTTCCCTGACGATTCTCACGGGCGCTTCGCGCGGCATGGGCCTGGCCATGGCCCGGCAACTGCTCGATGCCGGCCATGAGCTGGTCACGCTGTCGCGCTCCACCAGCGAAGACCTGAACCGGGCCGCCGCCACGGCAGGCGCCCCGCTGCAGCAGTGGAGCGTGGACCTGGGCGAGCCCGAGGCAGCGGCCCGCAGGCTGGGCGAATGGCTCGCCGGGCTGGACGCCACGCGCTACGCCAGCGTCACCCTGATCAACAACGCGGGCGTGATTCCGCAGATCGCGCCGCTGTCGCAGCTGCGGCCCGCCGACATCGCCCAGGCCATGCGCGTGGGACTGGAGGCGCCCATGCTGCTGACGGCCGCCTTCCTGGCCGCCACCGAAGGCTGGACGGCCGTGCCGCGCAAGGTGCTCAACATCTCTTCCGGCCTCGGGCGGCGCGCCATTGCCTCGCAGGCCTCCTACTGCGCGGCCAAGGCTGGCATGGACCATTTCAGCCGCAGCGTGGCGCTGGACGAGGCGCTCAAGCCCCACGGCGCGCGCATCTGCTCGCTGGCGCCCGGCGTCATCGACACCGACATGCAGGTGCAGCTGCGCAGCGCCGATGCCGCAGCCTTTCCCGACGCAGGCAACTTCGCCCAGCTCAAGGAGGGTGGCAAGCTGTCCACGCCCGAGCAGGCCGCCACCCTGGTGCTGGGCTGGCTGCAGCGCGCGGATTTTGGCGAGCAGGTCGTGGCCGACGTGCGCCAGCCCTGAACGTACGGGTCTGGCAGGCCCGATGCAGCAATGAAAATCCCGGCAGCAGACAGAAACATATCGCCGTGCTGCCGGAAACAATCCAGCCATTCGCCCTGGAAAATATTCCGCAAGTTTTACCGGTTGCAGGAATCATTTCCCATATCCAGGCCGCGCATTGCCTTCAAAAACGTCATCTGGCAAAGGATGACGTTTTTCGTCTGCGTTTGCCAGTCCCGCTTTTCCAATCCTCCTACAGTGGCATTTATTTCGGCTGGCAAGAATGGGGCACTCAACTCCAGGAAATCCAGCCATGTCCATTGCCTATTCCGATCCCCTGGCAGCGCCAGTGGTCCCTGCGGCCAATACATTCGTCAGCGGTGTTTCATGGGCGGCGATATTCGCGGGCGCCATGGCGGCGGCCTCGCTGTCGCTGCTGCTGTTCATTCTGGGCACGGGCCTGGGCCTGTCGTCTGTCTCGGTATGGACCGGCCAGGGCATGGATGCCGGCGCCCTGGGGTGGACGGCCGTGGCCTGGATCGCCTTCACCCAGCTGGCCTCCGCCGGCGTGGGCGGGTACCTGGCCGGGCGGCTGCGCACCCGCTGGCAAGGCGTGCATACGGACGAGGTCTACTTCCGCGACACGGCCCACGGCTTTCTGTCCTGGGCGCTGGCCACGCTGGCCATGGTGGCCCTGATGGGCGCTGCGGCCGGTGGTGCGGTGTCCGGCGCCTTCAAGGCGGCGCAGACCGTGGCCACCAGCGCCTCCAGCGTGGTGGGTGGCGCGATCGGCGCCGCCGGCGGTGCGGCTGCTGGCGGTGCCTCGGGCGCCGATGCCTCGCCCCAGGGCCTGGCCTACTGGACCGGCAGCCTGTTCCGCAATTCCGCGGCAACCTCCGGCAGCACAACGCCTGCCGACATGGCCAGCGCCACGCGGGAGGCCGGCGTGATCTTTGCCCAGTCGCTGCGCACCGGCCAGCTTTCTGCGGCCGATGAGCAATATCTGGCCCAGCTGATTGCGCGCAATTCCGATATTCCGGTGGAAGAAGCGCAAAAGAAAGTGCGAAGCACCTTTGATTCCGTACAGATGCAGATAAAGCAGGCCGAGCAAAAGGCAGAAGAGGCCAAGCAAAAGGCCAAGCAGGCCGCTGAAGAAACGCGAAAGGCCACCGCCCATTCCATGCTCTGGCTGTTTGTTTCCCTGATGCTGGGCGCCTTTGTGGGCAGCCTGTGCGCCACCTGGGGTGGCCGCCAACGCGATGCCATTTGATTTTGCATCGCAGTCAACACCATCCAACCATTCATTGAACGGAGGCCATTCATGCGATCCATACTGCTTTTTCTTCTGGGCGTGCCCATTCCCATCATCATTTTGATTGCACTGATGTTCTGAAGGAGCGCCGCATGCCCGCACCGCGCCGCAGCCACCCGGTCACGCAGCAGCCGCGGCGGGCTGCTGCGGCCGGCGGGCAGGACAAGGCTGCCGCTTCGCTGGCGGCCTACCGGCAAAAGCGCGACTTCACGCGCACGCCGGAGCCCTCGGCAGAACCTTCCAGCGACGCGATTGCAGGGCAGCCCGGCACGGGTGTCCTGCAATTCGTCATTCAAAAGCACTGGGCCAGCCATCTGCACTACGACTTCCGGCTGGAGCTGGACGGCAGCATGAAAAGCTGGGCCGTGCCCAAGGGCCCCAGCGACGACCCGGCCGACAAGCGCATGGCCGTGCAGGTGGAAGACCACCCCATGGCCTACAACCGCTTCGAAGGCCAGATTCCGCCGGGCCAGTACGGCGCGGGCAAGGTCATCATCTGGGACCGGGGCACCTGGTGGCCACAAGGCGACGCCGCCGAGGACCTTCGCAAGGGCAAGCTCAAGTTCGAACTGCGCGGCCACAAGCTGCAGGGCCGCTGGACCCTGGTGCGCATGCGCGGCAAGGACGATGCCAAAAAACCCGCGTGGCTGCTGATCAAGGAGCATGACGGGCTGGAACGCGCCGCCGGCGAATTCAGCGTGGTCGAGGACATGCCCGACAGCGTGGCCGGCCTTCCCCTGGAACCTGCAGCAGCGGCAACGACAGAAACAACAACAGCAACAGCAACAGCGCCAGCGGCAGCACGAAAGCAGCACGCCGGCACCGCGACCATGCCGCAGGAGATCGCCCCCCAGCTGGCGACCTTGGTGGACCGCCCGCCCACGGAGGCCGGGCAATGGATCTTCGAGAGCAAGTTCGACGGCTACCGCCTGCTGGCCCGCATCGACAGCGGTACCGTGCGGCTTGTCACGCGCAACGGCAAGGACTGGACCGCCAGAATGCCTGCCCTGGCCCGCGCCTTGGCGGCCCTGCCCTTGCAAACAGGCTGGATCGACGGCGAGGTGCTGATGCTGGACAGCGACGACCGCCCCGACTTCCAGGCCCTGCAAAATGCCTTCGACGGCGAGCACACCGACCTGCTGGTCTTCTTCGCCTTCGACCTGCTGTGGCACGACGGCCAGGACCTGCGCCAGCAGCCCGTGGAACAGCGCCGCCAGCGGTTGCAGGAGCTGCTGCACAAGGCGCCGTCGGACCGCGTTCGGTTCAGCCAGGCCTTTGACGCCCCGCCCGCCGACCTGATGGCCGCCGCCTGCCGGCTGGGCCTGGAGGGCGTGATCGGCAAGCGGCGCGGCAGCGCCTACGTCTCGCGGCGCAGCATGGACTGGATCAAGCTCAAGTGCGGCCACCGCCAGGAGTTCGTGATCGCCGGCTATACCGATCCCCAGGGCTCGCGCACCGGCCTGGGGGCCCTGGTCCTCGCCGTGCATGGCGAGGACGGGCAGCTGCACGCGGCCGGCAAGGTCGGCACGGGTTTCAACGCACGCACCCTGGCCGACCTGCGCCAGCGCCTGGACGGCCTGGCCACCGGCACATCCCCGCTGGCAGACACCCGGGGCCTTGGCAGCCAGGTGCACTGGGTGCGCCCCACCCTGCTGGCCGAAGTCTCGTTCGCGCAATGGACCGCGGACGGCCGCATCCGCCACGCCGTATTCCAGGGCCTGCGCACGGACAAGCCTGCGCGCCGCATCGCAAAAGAGGAGCCACAGCACGTGCCATCGACCGCATCTTCACCCCGCACCGCAACCCGCCACAAAGCCGCCCCGCCCCGCATGGCCAAGGCGGCGCGCCTGCCCGCCACGATCGCCATCACCCATGCCGAGCGTGTCATCGACCCCTCCACCGGCATCACCAAGATGGAGCTGGCGCGCTACTACGCCACGGTGGCCCCCTTCATGATCACCCACCTCAAGGCCCGGCCCGTGGCCATGGTGCGCGCGCCGGAGGGCATCGAGGGCGAGCTGTTCTTCCAGAAACACATGGACCAGACGCCGCTGCAGGGCATTGCCGCCCTGGCGCCCGAACTCGATCCCGGCCATGCGCCGCTGATGGAGGTGGCGCGGCGTGAAGGCCTGGTGGCGGCCGCGCAGATGAACACCATCGAATGGCACACCTGGAATGCCCGCCGGGACCGCATCGACCGGCCCGACCGCATGACCTTCGACCTGGACCCCGGCGAGGGCGTGCCCTGGACGCAGGTGCAGGAAGCGGCCACCTTGCTGCATGTGCTGCTGCAGGAGCTGGAGCTGCCGGCCTTCCTCAAAACCAGCGGCGGCAAGGGCCTGCATGTGGTCGTGCCGATCAAGCGGCTGCTGGACTGGGACACGGTCAAGGCCTTCTCCCAGGCCGTGGTCCAGCATCTGGCCAGCACCGTGCCCCAGCGCTTCGTGGCCAAGAGCGGGCCACGCAACCGCGTGGGAAAAATCTTCGTGGACTACCTGCGCAACGGCTTTGGCGCCACCACGGCCTGCGCGTGGACAGCGCGTGCGCGGCCCGGCATGGGCATCTCCGTGCCCGTGGGCTGGAACGAGCTCGACAGGCTCACGGGCGGCGCGCACTGGACCATTCGCTCGGTGGACCAGCGCCTGCGCCTGGGCAACTCGCCCTGGGAGCACTACGGCACGGCGGCCACCAGCCTGGGCCGCGCCATGAAGGCGCTGGGCTTCGAGGCACCGGCCCGCGAAGAGCCGCCAACGAGGAAAGCACAACGATGACCAGGAAAGCCACATCTCCCCGCACGGCCCCGGCCGTCTCCTCGCGCAGCCTGTGGAAGGGGGCCATCAGCTTTGGCCTGGTCCACATCCCGATAGGCCTGTATGCGGCCACGGCCAGCACGGACATCGACTTCGACTGGCTGGACAAGCGCAACATGCAGCCCGTGGGCTACAAGCGCATCAACAAGGTCACGGGCAAGGAGGTGGCCTCGGCCGACATCGTCAAGGGCGTGGAATTCGAAGAAGGCCGCTACGTGGTGCTGAGCGCCGAAGAGATTGCCGCCGCCTTTCCCAAGACCACGCAGACCATAGAGATCGAGGCCTTTGTCGATGCCGACGATATCCCCTTCATCTACCTGGAGCGGCCCTACTACACCGCCCCCCTGCACCGGGGCGGGAAGGTCTACGCACTGCTGCGCGAGGCGCTGCGCAAGAGCAACAAGGTGGGCGTGGCCAAGGTCGTCATACAGGCCAAGCAGCACCTGGCCATCCTGATCCCCTGCGGCCGGGCGCTGGTGCTGAACCTGCTGCGCTGGGGCGGCGAGATCCGCTCCTTCGAGCAGCTGGACCTGCCGCCGCTGGACGCAAGGGCCGCAGGCATCAAGGCCGCCGAAATGACCATGGCCCTGGCACTGATCAAGGACATGAGCCAGGCCTGGGACGCCGACCAGTTCCGCAACTCCTTCAGCGAGGAAATCCACCAGCTGGTGCAGGCCAAGGCCCATGCGGGCGACGTGCAAAGTGTGCAAAGGCAGCAGGACGCGCCCGCCGCACCCGCCAACGCAGCCGTGCTGGATCTGACCGCCCTGCTCAGGAGCAGCCTGGGCAAGGCAGGCAGCGGGGCCCCCGCCTCCGCGGCCAAGGGAAAAAATACCGGAGCGGCGGCAAAAGCTGCAAAAGCTGCAAAAGCGCCCGCGACCCGGACAACACCCAAGCCCCGAAAGCCAGCGTCCAAGGCGCCTGCAAAACGTTCAACATCCAAATGAAACGGACCATTGCCGTTTTGCATAATCTACAAATGGCATTTCATGATAAAAAATACATGCATTTTTGCCGCAAAAATGGATTCCATGATATTCATAGCAAATTCCAATGATTTACCAAAAGTAATCTTCCGAATTTCCTACACGCCGTGGATTTTTCAGGCAGCACAATGAAATTGCAGTGATGACGGCATCGCTGTTTACTTAAGGAGTATGGAAATGACGCAACAGACCAATAACCCTCAAGGCAACACGGCCAGCAACCAGCAAAACGACAAGAACAAGCAGAACCAGCAGCAGCAACAAAACAATCCGGGGCAGCAGCAGCAAAGCAATCCCAATAATCCCAACCATCAGCAACAGCAGAGCAACCCCCAGCGCAACCAGCCGGGTCAGCAGCAAAAGCAGGACAGCCACCAGCAGCGTTGAGCCGCAGGTTGCATGACCTGAAAAAAGGGTCCTCCGGGCCCTTTTTTTATTTTCCCATTGCGGCAACTGAAAAACATACCGTTGCTCCGCTTGAAATATCCGCGTCAAAAGAACATGGCGTTCATTCCCAAGGAGTGCATCATGGCCAAGAAAGCCCCAGCTGAAAAGAAATCCCCATCCCAATGCCCCGTTGGCCACGGCGGAGAACTCCAGCAGCAGGCCGAAGCCTCTCATCCTGTATTGACGACGCAGCAGGGCATACCGGTTGCGGACAACCAGAATTCATTGAAGCAAGGGCCAAAGGGACCCACGCTGCTGGAAGATTTCATATTGCGCGAGAAAATCACGCATTTCGACCATGAGCGCATTCCGGAGCGGATCGTCCATGCACGCGGCACAGGTGTCCACGGTTATTTCCAGCTGACCGATTCACTGGAGCAGTACACCACCGCCAAGGTGCTGACCGAAACCGGCAAGCAGGTGCCGGTCTTCGTGCGCTTTTCCACCGTGGCCGGCGGCGCAGGCTCGGTGGACACCCCGCGGGACGTGCGCGGCTTCGCCATCAAGTTCTATACCGAAGAGGGCAACTGGGATCTGGTCGGCAACAACATTCCGGTGTTCTTCATCCAGGACGCCATGAAATTCCCCGACCTGGTCCATGCCGTGAAGATGGAGCCGGACCGGGGCTTTCCACAGGCTGCCACGGCGCACGACACGTTCTGGGACTTCATCTCCCTCATGCCCGAGTCCATGCACATGGTCATGTGGATCATGAGCGACCGCACCATCGCGCGCAGCCTGCGCATGATCGAGGGCTTTGGCGTGCACAGTTTCCGGCTGGTCAATGCGCAAGGCAAAAGCACCTTCGTGAAATTCCACTGGCGGCCCGAGCTGGGCATCCAATCCACCGTCTGGGACGAGGCCCTGAAGCTGCAGGCCGCAGACAACGACTACCACCGCCGCGACCTGTTCGAGGCCATCGAGGCGGGCGACTACCCGGCCTGGGAGCTGTGCGTGCAGCTGTTCTCGCAGGAACAGGCCGACGCCCTGCCCTATGACCATCTGGACCCCACCAAGATCATTCCGGAAGAGGAAATACCGCTGCGCAAGATCGGCCGCTTCGTGCTGGACCGCTGGCCCGACAACTTCTTTGCCGAGACCGAGCAGGTCGCCTTCTGCCCGGCCAACCTGCCCCCGGGCATCGACTTCAGCAACGATCCGCTGCTGCAGGGCCGCCTTTTCTCTTACCTGGACACCCAGCTGTCGCGACTGGGCGGGCCCAACTTCACGCAGCTGCCCATCAACGCGCCCAAATGCCCGTTTGCCCACGACCAGCGCGACGGCCATATGCAGACCCAGGTGCCCAAGGGCCGCGTGGCCTACGAGCCCTCCAGCCTGCAGGCCGACAGTCCGCGCGCCTCGGCGGCGCGCGGCTTCAGGCACTTTGCCCAGGATGACGGGGACGGCGCCAAGGGCCGCATCCGCCCCGAAAGCTTTGCCGACCACTACAGCCAGGCGCGCATGTTCTACGCCAGCCAGAGCGCGGTGGAGCAGGCCCACATCGCCAGCGCCCTGGTGTTCGAGCTGTCCAAGGTGCAGACGCCGCATGTGCGACTGGCCGTGGTGGGCCACCTGCAGGTGATAGACGCCGACCTGGCAAAGCGCGTGGCCGACGGCCTGGGCCTGCCCCAGCTGCCGCCTGCCGCCAAGCCAGCCGTGCCCCCGCAAAAGCTGCCGCCCAGCCCGGCCACGCGCATCATCGACCGCATGAAACCCACACTGCAGGGCCGCTGCGTGGCCATCCTGGTGGATGAAGGCTCCAGCGCCCGACACATTGCCGCCTTCCACAAGGCCCTGGTGGCGCAAAAGGCCAGCGTGAAGATCATTGCGCCCAAGATCGGCGGCGCCACGCTGGACGACGGCAGCCACCTGCCCGCAGACGGCCAGCTGGCCGGATCGCCCTCGGCGCAGTTCGACGCCGTGGTGTCCATCCTCACGCCCCAGCGCGGCGAAGCCCTGGCCCGGGAAGCGGCCGCCCAGGACTGGTTCCGCGATGCCTTCGGCCACCTCAAGGCCATTGCGGCCTGCAAGGCCACCGGGCACATCCTGCAGACCGCGGGCATCACGCCGGACGAGGGCGTGTTTCCCATCGACACGCCCAAGCCCTTTGTCGAAGGCGCCAAGAAACGCTTCTGGGACCGCGAGCCCACGCTGAGGACGCTGGCCTGAGGCCGCCGGCCACCGGTTTTTGCGAATCATTGCTACCAAATGTCAACGCTTCGGCCCCGTGCAAGGGTCCGGGCATGGCGATTGCTGCAGCGGCTGCATGGCCGCTGCGGCCCGCCCCCATCACAGGAGAAACCGTTCCATGATCGCTGCACCACCCACACCGCCTGCCACACCTCCCGTCGCTCCGCCGGTCAATCCGCCGCCGACCGAGCCGCTGGTGCCACCCGTGGGTGATCCTCCGCCGGCTCCGGCGCCTTCGCCCTATTCCGATCCCCCCATCGCACCTCCGCCGCCGCCGCCGCAGGGGTTGCACTGACTGCAGACCTCATCCATGTCAACGACCGCATGCCCGGCTGGCGCCGCCTGCGGCGTGGCAAAGGCTTTTCCTATGTGGACCAGGACGGCAGGCCCGTGCGCGACGCCCAGGCGCTGGAGCGCATCCGCAAATTGGCCATTCCACCGGCCTATGTGGATGTATGGATCTGCCCTGACGCCCGGGGCCACCTGCAGGCCACGGGCCGCGATGCCCGCGGGCGCAAGCAATACCGCTATCACCCGCAGTGGCAGGAGCAGCGCAAGCAGGTCAAGTTCGACCGCATGCGCGAGTTCGGCCGGCATCTGCCCGCCATTCGGCGTGCCGTGGCGCGGGACCTCAGGCCGGGGCGGCCGCAGCTCGAAACCGTGGTGGCCACCATCGTCTGGCTGCTGGACTGCACGGCGCTGCGCGTTGGCAATGACGAGTATTCAGAAGCCCATGGATCCTTCGGCCTGACCACGCTCAGGAACCGCCACGCCCAGGTGCGCGCCGGCGAGCTGACGCTGAGCTTCAAGGGCAAGAGCGGCGTCGCCCAGCAGGCCCGCGTGTCCGACCGGGCCGTGGCCCGCATCGTCAAGCGCTGCCAGGACCTGCCGGGACAGCGGCTTTTCCAGTTCGTGGACGACGAGGGGGATGTTCACCATGTGCGCTCCGAGCACGTGAACGACTACATCCGCAGGATCTGCAGCAAGGCCGGGGCAGACGAGGCAGACGGACCGGACTTCAGTGCCAAGGACTTCCGTACCTGGCATGCCAGCGTGTACGCGCTGGAGCTGGCCATGGCCGCCGCAGCGTCACCGGCGGGCAGCCGCCATCCGGGCGCGCTCACCTTCACGGACCTGATCGCCGAGGTGGCGCGGCGCCTGGGCAATACCTGTACGGTTTGCCGCAAGTTCTACATCCATCCCCAGGTACTGGCCCTGTGCGAGCAGCCCGGACAATGCCCGCCCGCCGCGACCGCTGCACCCGCACGGCGCACGCGCGGGCTGAGCGCCAAGGAATGCCTGTTCCTGGGCCTGCTGGAGCCCCAGCCCCGGCCCCGCAGGAC